>JBBQDH010000026.1:0-35855 GCA_038319515.1 Bryobacterales bacterium | reverse complement strand
GGTTGGAATCGAGTTGAGCCGAAGCACGATCACCCGCTCTTCTCTAAATTGGATCGCGGCACTCTGGACTTTTACTTCGTCCACAGCTTCCATGTGAACTGCAAGGACGGGGATTCCGTTTCAGCGACATCCAAGTATGGGTACGAATTTGCCTCGTCGATCGCGCGGGATAATTTATTTGCAAGTCAGTTCCACCCAGAAAAGAGTCAGGACAACGGACTGCAAATGTTGACCAATTTTCTGGACTGGAAGCCATGACCGTGGCTGCTGTATTAGCGGATCCCACCCTGACAAGCGCCGGCACCGTGAAACAGCGGATCATTCCCAAGTTCCTTTTGCGCGATGGAAAGCTCGTCAAGGGAACCCGCTTTCATGAGAATTTTCGCTTGGCGGGGAACCCCGTAACGACGGCAAAAGTCTACGATTCCTACGGCGTCGATGAAATGATCTTCCTCGACATACAGGCATCGGTGGACGGACGGCGGTTGTTGGTGAGCACTTTGGAGAATGTGGCCTCCCAGACCTTCATGCCGCTAACGGCCGGCGGCGGAGTGCAGACGTTGGAAGATGTGAATTCCCTACTTCGCGCGGGAGCGGACAAAATAGCCGTCACCACAGCCGCCGTTCAAAATCCGCAGTTCATTCACCGGGCTGCGGAGCGATTCGGCGATCAGTGTATGACGGTCGGCATCGATTACAGACGCGTTAGCCCGGGAGTCTACCGCGTATTTACGCATGGGGGCACACAGATGACTGATCTCGACCCGATCGACTTCGCGCAGCGGATAGAAGATTGCCACTGCGGAGAGATCCTCCTATGTTCCATTGATCGGGACGGCGTCATGCAGGGCTACGATTTGGACATGATGGCCCGGGCTCAAGAAGTCTTGAGTGTTCCTTTAATTATCTCCAGCGGCGCGGGGAACCTGACCCACTGTCTCGAAGCGCTCAGCACCGGTGTTTCGGCCATTGCCGTGGGAAGTATGTTTTTGTTTACAGACAATAGTCCGATCAAAGTGCGTTCGTATCTCCGCAGTCACGGCGTAAACGTCCGGGCAAGCGCCTCCAGCCGTAATTAGTCCGCCTCCTCCTGTTCATGACCACGAGCCTGACGCGAGATGCGCTTGCCGCCTACGTAGCAGCTCAGATGAGCTCTTTCTTCCCCGATCGGCACGTGGCCGCTGCCGAACTCAGTTGTGCCACAAAACGAGCGTTGGACCGCTTGGAGCACTGCTTGGCTAGCTTCCGCGTGAAGTACTCGGCAAACGGAAACGAGGCTCATTTTAACCACATCAACACAGACCAATACGGGACTTATCTGTATTTTCTCTCAAATACTCTGCACCGGGATGCCGCGGATACCGCCATCGCCTCCAAAGTTTACGCCCTAAACAAATCCTTGCATGCAATCGACATCTTTTATGAAGTGGAGTTGCCCTCTGTGTTCCTGCTTCAGCATCCTGTAGGTACGGTGCTCGGCCGGGCGACTTACAACGACTATTTGATGGTGTACCAACGATGTTCCGTCGGCTCGAGTCTGGAAGGTGACTACCCTGTCATCGGCCAAGGTGTCGTCATGTTTGGGGGGAGCAGCATTATTGGACGTTCCCATGTCGGGCCGAATGCCTGGTTATCGATCGGCACACAAGTAATGAATGCGACGATTCCTCCCGACACGATGGTCTTCGGCCAATCGCCTAATCTGATTTTCAAAGAGGCCAAGCGGCAAGTGAAGACCGCCCTATTTCATGTCCCGCAAACCAATGTGGTGCAACATGCGTAACTTTGAGATTAGCGGCAGACGAATCGGTCCTGGACAACCGTGTTTTGTTCTGGCCGAGGCCGGAGTGAACCATAACGGCGACATTGAGCGCGCCGAACACTTAATCGACATCGCGGCCCGGAGCGGAGCCGATGCGATCAAATTTCAGACCTTCCTCGCAGATCGGCTCGCCACCCGCGACGCACCGAAAGCCCAGTATCAAATCGACCAAGCGGGTGGTGCCGAATCGCAGCAAGAGATGCTTAGAAGACTGGAGCTCTCGCCGAGCGACCACGAACGGCTGATCGCATACTGCCATGCCTCTGGGATTCTGTTTCTGTCATCTTGTTTCGATATTGAGAGCGCGGACTTGCTGGACGATCTCGGTGTTCCGGCGTTCAAGATCCCGTCGGGCGAGATTACAAACTTCCCCTATCTGGCGCATGTGGCGCACATCGGCAAGCCGATGATCGTTTCCACCGGGATGGCGGACTTGCCGGAAATTGAGGAAGCGTTGACGGTGATCCGTGAAGCCGGCGATCCGCCCGTCATGTTGCTGCATTGCGTGAGCAGTTATCCTACAGACCCTTCCGATGTGAATCTTCGCGCGATGGCGACCATGGAGCGGCATTTCGGCTTGCCGGTCGGATTTTCCGATCATACGATCGGCATCGATATTTCACTTGCGGCCGCGTCACTCCGCGCGGCTGTAATTGAGAAGCACATTACGAGCGATCGGAATCTGCCCGGACCCGATCACGCCGTTTCGCTGGAGCCGGACGAGTTGACGGCGCTGATGATCGGCGTACGAAGGATCGAGAGCGCGCTCGGCAACGGAAATAAGCAACCTGTTGCCTCCGAAGCGGCCACGGCAGCGGTGGCTCGCAAAAGCTTGGTGGCAGCCCGGGAGATTCCCATTGGATCTACGCTAACTCCGGACATGGTTGTCATCATTCGCCCGGGCACAGGTCTCGCACCTAAAATGCTGCCCATACTGATCGGGCGGACGTCGATTTGTAATATACCGGCGGGGACCTTATTGAGCCTTGAGATGTTGCGTTGAGAACCATTGCAGCGGTTACCGTCGGCAGGTCTGATTATGGCATATACCGGCCTTTGTTTCGGAAGCTCGCCGCTTGCGATGATGTCAACCTGAAGATTTTCGTCGGCGGAGCACATCTGCTGTCTCACTTCGGAAACACCGCAACTGAAATTGAGAACGACGGATTTGCGATCGCCGAGCGCGTAGAGATGCTGCTGAGCTCCGACAGCGCTGAAGGAATCGGGAAGTCGATCGGCCTGGGCGTGGCCAGCTTCGCCCAATTGTTCGGGCAGTCCGTCCCTGACCTGCTGATTACTTTAGGTGACCGGTTTGAGATGTTCAGCGCTGTGATAGCAGCCGTCGCCTTTAAGCTGCCCGTCGCCCATCTTCACGGCGGCGAAGTCACCCATGGCGCCATAGACGATTCTTTCCGACACTCTATGACTAAGATGAGCCATCTGCACTTCGTCTCCACGGATGAACATGCTCAACGTGTGATGCAAATGGGCGAGGAGCCGTGGCGTGTTCATGTATGCGGGGCTCTAGCGCTTGATAATCTCGCCACCATGCGGCTGCTCGATGTGCAGGAGTGTGAGCGTCGTCTCGGGATTGAAATCAGTCCTGCGCCGGTCCTGGTAACATATCATCCAGTCACGTTGGAGTATGAGAATACGGAGTGGCAGATTGCAGAGTTGCTGAACGCGCTGGACACTGTGACTGAGCCCCTCGTATTTACGCTGCCGAATGCCGATACGTCCAGCAGCCTTATTCGGCGGGCGGTCGAAAGGTATGTTGGAGGAAGACAAGATGCTATCTTGGTGGCGAACCTGGGAACTGAGCTCTACTTCAGTTTGATGGCCTGTGCTTCCCTTATGATCGGGAATTCGTCAAGTGGGATCATTGAAGCTCCCTCGTTCGGCCTTCCAGTAGTGAACATAGGGAACCGCCAAGGCGGCAGAGCCTGCGGCGAAAATGTCATCCATAGTGGATATCCAGCTCAAGAGATTAAAGATGCCGTCCGCATCGCGAGTTCACCAGAGTTTCGGATGACTGCGAAACGCGCGTCTAATCCTTTCTCCCGGGGCGGAGCTACAGACCGCATCGTTCAAGTACTCCGGACGGTGCCCCTAGGTGACACACTGACCACGAAACAGTTCATCGACTTGCCTGCCATGCACAGCCAGTTCGCGGCGGCGCGCACCTAGTTTCCGCACAACCCCGGTAAGGAGTACCGTCTGGACGAAGTTAGCCTCCGCGTGGCGCATCAGCGCCGGAATCAACGTTGAACAAACACATACAATCATTTTGCGTAGATCCTCGCTCTACCATCCGTGAAACGATCGCCTGTATCGACAGCAACGCCCGCGCGATCGCGCTGGTCTTGGATAAGGACTTTCGGCTAACCGCTACCATCACCGACGGAGACATCCGCCGGGCGATCCTCTCGGGCTTGCAGCTTGACGAACCAGTTGGTAAGTTGCTGGAAACAACAGAACAGGTCAACCGGAGAAAGCCCATTACTGCTCCCAAAGGTACTCCTACGCCGGACCTGCTGATCCTGATGCAGGAGTTCCGGCTCCGGCAAGTGCCTCTGCTGGATGCTGCCGGACTCGTGGTGGACATGGCCTTTCTGGAAGACCTTCTCCCAGGGCAGGTGAGCGGTATCCAGGCCTTGATCATGGCAGGCGGTTTCGGACAACGCCTTCGTCCTCTCACAGAGGACACACCCAAGCCGATGTTGCCGGTCGGAGACAGACCTCTGCTGGCAATCATCTTAGAGCAGTTGCGTTGCTCGGGAATTCGGACAACTCGTATTAGCACTCATTACAAACCCGAACAAATTAGCAACTACTTCGGTGATGGCGCCGGCTTCGGACTTGACATTCAGTATGTGCACGAAGACGAACCACTTGGAACAGCGGGCGCCGTGGGCCGCCTGCAGGATTGGACGAAGCCTTTACTGGTTATGAATGGTGACATTCTCACGCGTCTGGATTTCCGGTCGATGCTGATGTTTCATCAGGAGCACTCCGCCGCGCTGACTATGGCCGTGCGGAAATATGACACGCAGGTGCCGTACGGCGTCGTGGAAGCGAATGGGTGCTCGGTGATCCGGGTGCTTGAGAAACCGAAGTCGTCGTGCTTTATTAATGCAGGTGTGTACCTGTTATCGCCTGATGTACGCAGATACCTACCGAAAAGCACTAGGTTCGACATGACTGATCTGATCGAAGCACTGATCGCAAACGGACGCGAAGTGGTGAGTTTTCCGATTCATGAATACTGGCTAGACATCGGGCAGCCGGCTGACTATCAAAAGGCACAGGCAGATCTGAAGAAAGGTTTCGCGAATGTCGCGACCGCATGAACTGGAACGGCACCAAGGTTCTCGTCACGGGCGCGGGTGGATTTATCGGCAGTCACCTCGCAGAGCGACTGGTGAGGCTGGGCGCGTCCACGCATTGCTTGGTTCACTACAATGCCCTTGGAAGCTGGGGTTGGTTAGATCAATCCGTGTATTCAAAGGAGATGAAGGTATTCGCTGGGGATGTGTGCGACCGGGACAGTCTCAAAGAAGCCTTTGATGGAATCGAAGTAGTCTTTCATCTCGCGGCTCTCATCGCCATTCCGTATTCGTATCGTGTTCCGGGAGCTTACATACGTACCAACATCGAGGGCGCGCAGAATGTCTTCCAGCTTGCCCGTGGCGGCATGGTTCGTAGGATTGTCCATACCTCAACCAGCGAGGTGTACGGGTCTGCGCAGTTTGTTCCCATCACCGAAACTCATCCGCTACATGGCCAGTCCCCCTATTCGGCGAGTAAGATCGGCGCGGATATGATGGCCGAGGCGTTTCACGCTTCTTTCGATCTGCCCATTGTGATTGTGAGGCCCTTCAACACATTCGGGCCGAGGCAATCGACCCGGGCGGTAATACCGACCATCATTGGCCAATGTCTAAATGGAGATAGCGTAGAGCTCGGTAGCACTGCCCCGACTCGCGACCTAAACTTTGTTTCGAACACCGTGGATGGATACATCAAGGCCGCGGAGTGTGACGAGGCAGTTGGCCAGACAATTCAGTTTGGATCTGGACGTGAGATCTCAATCGGAGACCTCGCCAACCTCATTGCCAGTCTGATTGACAAAGAAATAAGAATTGTCCCGAGTTCCCATCGCACGAGGCCGGAGAAGAGTGAGGTCACGCGCCTTCTAGCCGACAATACACGCGCGCGGGATCTTCTCGGTTGGAGTCCAATAGTTAGCCTGGATGAAGGCCTTGTGCAGACCATTGAATGGATGAAGAGCAACCTTGCGCGATATAGGACCAAGGCTTATGCAATCTGAGGCGCTGATCGCCAAAGAGCGCATTGGACTGAGTGAGCCCCACATTGCTGGGAACGAATGGAAGTATGTAAAAGAGTGTCTCGATACAGGCTGGGTCTCGTCTGTCGGTTCGTTTGTAGACCGCTTCGAACAGGATTTGGCCACCCGGTCCGGAACCAAGTACGCAGTAGCGACCTCTAGTGGAACCTCTGCCTTACACCTCGCCCTTTTAGCTGTCGGCATCCAAGCCGGGGATGAAGTGATCGTCCCGTCGCTAACCTTTATCGCTCCGGCGAACGCTGTCCGATACGTCGGCGCATGGCCCGTCTTCATCGATGCCGAGGACCGCTTTTGGCAAATGGATTTGGACCGTCTCACAGAGTTCCTGGGTAACGAGTGCTCTTGGGTCGGAAGGGAACTGCGCAACGCAACCACCGGCCGTCGGATTGCTGCGATCCTCCCGGTTCACATATTGGGGCATCCCGTCGAGATGAGCCGCATTCTCGCCTTAGCGCAAGAGTACAGGTTGAAAGTGATCGAAGATGCCACCGAAAGCTTGGGCTCACTCTATGCGGGCAAGCCGACTGGTTCGCTTGGTGACGCGGGATGTTTTAGTTTCAACGGTAACAAAATCATCACTACCGGTGGCGGGGGTGCTTTAGTCACGAATGACCTGGAACTAGCGCGGACTGCGAGATATATAAGTACCCAAGCCAAAGACGATCCAATCGAGTATAGACACTCACAGATCGGGTACAACTACCGCCTGACCAATATACAAGCCGCCATGGGTTGCGCCCAGCTAGAGAACCTAGACAGCTATGTTAGCGCTAAGCGCGAAATTGCACAGCGTTATTTGGAAGCATTCGCAATGCACCCGTTCGTCAGCCTGCAACAAGAGGCTGCAAACGTCTGCAGCAACCGGTGGCTGTACACGATCCGGCTTTTGGAATCATCGCCGATCACCTCTCGAGAGCTGATGAACTGCCTGGGACAGCATGAAGTTCAGGCGAGGCCTTTGTGGCAGCCGCTTCATCTGAGCGAGGCTCACAAGCAGTTCCGACCTAGGGACAAATTCCCTGTTTCGGAACAGTTGAATCTGGAGTGCCTAAGTCTTCCCTCATCAGTAGGCATGTCGCCGCAGCAGCAGCAGCGCGTGATCGATCATGTGTGCGTGGCCCTGGACAGAAGGGCTTCCGCATAGCCGTGGTCGACCGGCTATTGAGTTAGAGAACACGATGAAAAAGATCCTGGCCTACTCGATGCACGGAACGGACCCGTGGTGGCGCCACGTACTCTCAGGCCTTTCAGGTCACTATCGAACTGCCATCGTAAGTGACACGCGGGGATGTGGCGACATTGACGTAACCCCGTCGTTCTACGAGGCCCTCAGATCGGGGCTGGTGACGCCCTCTGTGATCGCAGACATTGGGCAAGACACGTGCAACGATATCATCCTCCGGTGCCGCGTACTCCGCTGCCTTCCCAAAGACAAAGCGATGCAGATGGTCGGAGCGATGTGGCTCGCCTTCAGTGATACCATCCGGGAGCAGGCTCCAGATCTGATCTTGTCATTTTGCATCGATCGCTATGTGATGGATGTGATGGCGCGGGTGGGAACGCGTATGGGTATCCCGTTTGTGGAGATGACCGTCTCGCCCGTACCAGACTACCTCCTGTTCATGTCTCGCGGAACGGGCCTGGCCGCGTATGACCCGTCCGAAGACGAGATTGAATCGGCGGTGACGCAGTTAACAGATCCCCGTTTTGCGCCAGCATACGTAAAGAACGAGACCACGTTCGGGCTAAGCAAGTTTCTCAAGGTGTTCCTGTATTTCGAAGCACGCGGTGCGTTCTTCAATCTGTGTCGCTATCTGAGACGGGATAGTTTGAACTGCCACTACCTGGATTCACAGAAATGGCTCGACCACAAACTAAACCTCCGCGACCTTTCGGTCTTAAAACAGCCTAGTACACATTGGCAAGGAACGTTCGCCGGGATCTCGCCCGAGCGCCGGGCGTTTGTTGGATTGCAGTTATTCCCTGAAGCGTCGTTGGATTATTGGATCGAGAATCCCGAATTGTTAGCTCATGATGAAGCTGTTGTCCGCCAATGCTCGGCCTTAACCAACGCGGGTTTCCATGTTTTTGTGAAGGACCACCCTTTGATGTATGGGTTTCGGAAGAAACATTTGATCGAACGTATTCTGAAGATTCCAGGTGTAACGCTAGTCCCTTATGAAGTGAGCGGCAGATTTCTACTTGAGGAGTGTTACGTAACCGCGACTTTCACTGGCACCGTGGGCCTGGAAGCGGCTCTCGTCGGCAGATGTTGCGTTTGCGCCAGAGCCGGATATTACTACTTGCCAGATGACATGGTCTCGTTCGGTGATCTGCGTGAACTGGATACGATTGGAATGCGGGCGAAGCTACTGAATTGTTCATCCGACATGAGGGGGCGTCAACGGCGCCTAATCGATCAGATCTTAAAGTGCTCTGCTCCCGGACGCCTGACTCGGGTATCTCGCTTCGGAACATTCGATGCGTCCGCCGTGGAAGATGCGAACGCTGTCGCGCAGAGTATCTTACACATTCTCCCAAAGCTCTACCAGTCCGCCGTCGCTTCTCTGCTGCGCCCCGGTGAACAGAGTCGGCATAGTGATTGCACAGTTCCGGACGCCCCGCATGCTTCGATGGTGGGTAGATGAGAATCCCCGCTCGGATGTTCCGGCGCGAGACTCAGTCGGGCAGCAGTCGGGCCGGGACCAGTAGACATACATGGATATCGTTGGCACATCCCGCTAAGTTCATGGTTCTAGTCTGGACCGCGAACCTACTACTCTTCAAATACGGACCCGTCAAGTATTTAGACGACGTTGGGTTGGCAACATGGGCGTGGATGGCGGCCGCTATTGCGCTGTTCTGTGCATCCACACAGCTTGGGATCTCTTTGAAGATCCGGCCCTTCGAACTAACTGCGCCGCCACGAATACAACGAGCCCTAGTTATCACGGCGATACTGGGACTTGTTGGAATCCTGCTCTTATCAGTTGACAAAATCTACTTTAGCGGGCTGGACTATTCTCAGGACATGGCCACCCTGCGTTTCGAACGCGACGTTCAGGCATTCTCAGGGATAGAAGTGAACCGGACGCCGCTACTGTTTATCGGCTACCCTATTTTCTCCTTCAGCTACTGCGCGATCGTGCTGTTCGTCCTCTTTGCGGAGAGACTTCGAGGAAGTGCCGTAGTGTTAGGTCAGATCTCGATCTTGTCTCCTGTGTTATATGGGTATCTCTATGCCAGCCGCGGCAATCTCTTGTTATTGTTCTATCTCCTGGGTGGTGCTCTGATCGTAAGACGAATGTGCGGCCTGACTGGCATCGCTAAGTGCCACAACCTTCGACTCACACTTACACTGTTCCTAGCTGCGTTTATAATCTACTCTAATTATACCTGGGAAGATCGAAGGCTGTTCAGCAATATCAGTCGCTATTACGACTTCGTGCAGATAGTAGGTCCCAATTGGCGGATTGAGCCCAAACCCTGGGTAGGAGATGCTGTAGAGCGAAACGTTCTTTCGGATGCGACTGCGATGAACATGTTGAGCTACTCGCATTACTATGTACACTCTTTTATCAGCTTAGATAAAATTCGACTCAATCAGGACCGGCTGTCACCGAATCTGGGCTTTTTTGAAATAGGACTCTTATCGCCATTGGCTCGAGTGTTCTCACCCGGAGCCGAACCCGTCCAGAGAATGACGGAGGAACTGAGGGTGAGCGATTTGCTCGGCTACTTCGTGTCGGCCTGGGGCGCGTTGTTTTTAGATTTCGGCTTTGCGGGTACGATGCTTGCCATTATCTTGTGGGGGGCTGCCTCATCCTTCTTTTACCGTCAGGTGTTACGCCAGCCTGGAGTCGGCTCGCAGTTAGCTATGTCTGGTGTGATTGCATCCATCCTGGTCAGCCCTATGAACTCACCTGTCGGAATGTCCAATAGCCTTCTCATTCTGCTTGCTATGGTAGCTGGAGCGCGATTGGCGCGCGCAAGCCCAGCAGCTCAGATAAGGGAGGTGGTGTCTTCGCCGGTTGTAGGGCGAATTGGAGCTACTCCAAGGCGCGTAATCTCATCGTGAACACGGTTTGGATCGTGTCTGAGCTATTTTATCCGGAGGAGACATCAACTGGATATTTTCTCACTGTCATTGCCACAGGTCTCGCTCTGGACCGGAGAATGGCCGCTCTCTGTGGACAACCGACCTATTCAAAACGAGGTATAAAGGCCCCGGCAAGAGAGTATTACGAGGGAATAAGTATTTTTCGCTGTTCTGGGACGACTCTGAACAAAGATCGCCCGTTGTCGAGAGTCCTAAATACTATAACGGTTAGCTTTTCCATCCTCTGGAATGCGCTTTGGCGACTTCGGGCCGACGACTACGTAATCGTAGTTACGAACCCACCGCTCTTACCGTTTCTGGTTGCAATTGCCTGCTGGTTGCGGCGGGCAAAGTGTATTCTCCTCATACACGATGTGTATCCTGAAATTTTCGTAATGTCTGGAGTTGCGAAGTCAAGTTCGCACCTGGTTAAGCTGGTCGCCTCGGCTCGCCGACTTCTATATCGCGGCATGGGCCGCATTGTCGTCCTGGGGCGCGATATGGAAGCTCTCATTCGTAAGGAACTCTCCTCAGATCCTCAGCGTGTAGTAATCATACCGAACTGGGGTGATACAGAAAGTGTGTTTCCAATGCGCAAGGGCGACAACCGACTGTTGCAGGCGCACGGTTTAACGTCGCACTTTGTTGTCCAGTATTCGGGTAATATGGGGAGGACACACGACGTCGAAGTCATTCTTGAAGCTGCCTGTGTATTAGTGCAAGAATCTGTGATTCACTTTCTGTTTATTGGGTCGGGACGGAAGGCGCATCTAGTGGAAGCGGCGTCTCGGACTTCAGAGAACATCACTTTTCTTGCTCCTAGGGGGCGGGAACAGCTCGGAGAAGTCCTGACCGCGTCAGACGTCGCGATCATCTCATTTGTGCCGGGAATGTCAGGACTATCGGTCCCGAGCCGGATGTATAACGTCATGGCCGCCGGTTGCCCTATCATTGGAGTGTGCGACGAATCCTCGGAACTGGCGATGGTGATACGTGAGGAACGCATTGGCTGGGTAGTCTTGCCAGGTGACGTCCCAGGGTTGGCAGCGCTGATTCTTCGAATCTCAAGAGCACCTGACTTACTGGCGGAAATGGGCCATCGCGCGCGTAGAGCCGCGGAGCAACTCTACACGGCCAAGCAGGCGGTTGCGAGGTACTCGGCCTTGTTGGCCAGCCTAGACCCCGCTCAACTTCATGGCTCTGCTTCTAGCCAACCAAACACTTTCTCCAATCTCCGGTCGCCCGGCTAACAAGGTGTCCTCGGGCCGAGTCGTGGCGGTATGAGATCCCAAACCTCATGTTGTAGAGCTAGCAGCCCGTGTCTAAAGTCTAACTTTGGGCGTAACGCAAGGCAAGATGAAATTTGGCCTTCAGAGGCGCGCTACAAAGCTGCCAGCGGGCGGCTGACAGTTTGGGCACCCCTGAAAACGGTAGAAATCGGCCATCTCGCACAAATGCCACTTTAGACACGAGCTGCTAGGAGCACAATTATGTCCATAACCATCCAGGGTAGTGAGGAAGTGAAAGCAACAATCAGGCTAGCCTCAATTCCCCAACCAGATTACGCGCAGCATCCGGCATACGGAGGGGCATTTCCTAGACCCACAATTCGTAAAACGGTGACAGCCATGGTGAGAGTTCTTCCGTGGATGCTATTCGTGGCGGTAAGGCGAATGTTGTTGATTGACCGCCTTGAACAAATTCCTCACCTTGGAGGTAGCGGAGGAGTTCTGGCGCGGCTTCGTGTACTGCCCTTGTACGCGCCGATGATACTGTCCGGTTGGATTGCTTCCTGCCGGAGCGCTCTTCGGGGCGCTCTAATTGGCAAGCCTAAGTGCGTAACGGGCGTCTCGACTACAACAGATCGTTTTCTAAGGGATGGCATCGTAGCCGTGGTGGTGCCGGATGCGGAGTTAGGAAAGATTCGCGCTCTATGTGAGATTCCGCTTGTCCGGCTGATGGAACGCCGCAACCGCACTGTGCAGCAGAGCTTTGATAATAACCAGCAATGGGTGGATCACCAGCAGTACGGGAGCGTCTACGATGCCCTTACGGAAGTGTTCTGCAAATTCGGCATCCTGGACGCGGCTTCTACACTACTCGGAAGACCGGTAAAGATCACTCATCTCCTGATGCAAGTCAACGACGAACGAGATGAGTTCTTCAAAAACACTTTCGGTGACATTGGCCTGCCTGACTCACCCTGCAACTACATGCATCTCGATGCCTCTTACGATATGGTTAAAGCCGCAATGTATTTGACCGACGTAACTGAAGAAAACGGGCCGTTCTCTTATTGCATCGGAAGCCACAAGCTGCGGGACTCATGGTTCACCGGCCTTGTCCGCCGCGCTGTTGACCGTAGCGGACTCGCCAGCTACCAGCCAGCCGCACGCGAGTTGTTCCTTGCGCTGCCCTCCTTCCTCCGTTACAAGGGCCCGTTCGGAAGTGAGCTCCTCGCGGGCACGCCGGACTGCAATGCTCTGTTGGAATGTGAATACAGGTTCGTGTCACGAGACGGCAATGTAGGCTTGTTTGACAATCTGGGGATTCATCGCGGTGCATTGGTGAAATGCGGCGTCAGGCACGTGCTCTTCGCCACCTTAGCGTAGCGTCCTGCTCTTTGCTTGATGAACCACTGTGGCAGTGAGCCTGATACCCCCTAATCTAAAATTACTGGCGAAGCGGCCCGAGTCGCTTTTCGTTGTTGTCCGCTACTTAGCGGCGGCACTAACCGCCTGTGAAGCCCTATTCTTCGCTCGTGCATTAGGTCCGCAAACCTTCGGCGAGTATGCCCTCATTCAACAACTCGTCATGTTGATGACGATTGGCGCTCTCGGACACCCAGCGGGGTACGTGTACGCCTACTTTCGCGAACGTGAATCGGACCTGGATATTTACTACCTGAGTGGCGCGATTGCTCAGTACGTGGCAGGAGGCCTGGTTGCTTCAATCATTTTGGTATGTTGGCGCCCCTTTTACCTCTTTTCCGTGGCACTCTACTTTCTTCAGATTCCATACTTGATTACTGAACCGATGCTTCGCGTCAGGAACCGATTCGCATTCACGGCCGTGGGCCGCGGGCTTGCAAGCATCTTCAGTCTTGCCGCGGGCTTGTTGCTCTTTCAGAGAGGACAAGGACGGCTTGGGATAAACGCGGCCATTGCGGCCGTCTTGCTGGGAACCTTACTCGGATACGCGATCTACTATTATCTGATCCACAGGTCCGGATACCTGGAACTACATCCGGCTGCCGTCCTGCGTGGTCTTTGGAACAAGGAGCACTGGCGCCACTTTGGACGGCGAATTCTCTCACCGGGCATACCGCTGAATGCATCGTCAGCAATTCTAATAGCCTTCAACAATGCTCCCCGCCTATTTATTGAACGCTATCAGCCGGCTGTCGCGCTCAGCGTGTATTCCCTGGCCTGGACCCTTTCTCAGGGCGCGATGCTTATGCTCAGTTCCCTTAATCTCGTGAGCGCGATTCAAGTGGGAGAGCTGATGAATAACTCCCCGGAGAAGGTGCGTGATGAGTTGCGAGCCCAACTCCTTAGGACCGGGTTGATCGGCACTGTTTCACTTGCGTCGCTCGTTCTGTTGAGCACTGTCCTGAGTCACACGATCTACCGGGACTATCCTGACCTGGTCATAATCACGCTTTTCCTGAACTCAGGCTACCTCGTGATGAACATCGTCGGTTCGGTTATGGGTTACCTCTTCTATGAACGGAAGACGATTCAGATGAATTGCGGATATGGCTTTGCCCTGTTGCTGTGTGTCGCTGTCAACTGGGTACTTGGACGGGCGCACGTCTGGTACGGCTATCAAGTTATATCGTCCTCGTTGATTCTCGCAGCCCTGAACGTGTGGTTTCTGTTCCTGATTTATCGAGCCGTGGGCCGCCGCAAAGAGTCTTTTATGGATGCGGTGCATGCTGTTTAACAGCTTCACGTTCCTTCTCCTGTTCCTGCCCATAACATATTTGGTGTTTTGGCAACTGCGGACCAATACTCAGCGCTACCTGTGGCTGACTCTGACCGGCTACGTCTTTTACGCAGCGTGGAATTGGCGATTCTGCTCCCTGATGCTGTTTTCCACGGCGGTCAGTTATCTCGCAGGGCTCGGGATTGTATCGTCCAGAACTACACGAACCCGGAAGCTGTGTCTAGTAATCCCAGTCACCGTAGATCTGCTCTTACTAGGGTTCTTCAAATATTGGAACTTTACCTCAGATTCGCTGGCTCACCTTTCAAGCTGGACCGGCGTTCACTTTCCAGACTCGTGGTTAAGTGTTCACATTATCCTTCCTATCGGAATCTCTTTCTACACGTTTCACACGATCTCCTACATCGTGGACTCGTACCGCGGCGTAATCACGCCCACCCGCAACTTTTTCGAGTTCTCTTGTTATGTCTCGCTGTTCTGTCAGTTGGTGGCCGGTCCCATCGTGCGCTTCCGCCAGGTGGAAAAGGACCTTGCAAATCTGGACCACGCATCGCGAGGGCTGAACCTCACAAAAGCGTGGTCGTTCTTCATGATCGGCATGGTGAAGAAAGTCTTAATCGCAGATTCGATCGCGGCAATCATTGACCCGGGATTTGCTAATTGGAAGGAACTGTCAAGCCTGGACGCTTGGCTGTGCGCCATCGGATACACCTATCAGCTCTACTTCGACTTCTCAGGATACTCCGATATGGCCGTCGGCTTAGGGCTAATGTTTGGGATCCAACTACCACAGAACTTTAGGTCTCCGTACAAAGCGACAAGTCCCTCTGACTTCTGGGGCCGCTGGCATATTTCCCTGTCGTCCGTTCTTCGAGACTACCTTTATATTCCCTTGGGCGGAAATCGCGGGACACAACTGTGCATATACCGAAACCTCATGGTCACGATGCTGTTGGGCGGGTTATGGCACGGAGCAAGTTGGACCTTCGTCTTCTGGGGAGGTTATCACGGTGTGCTGCTAATGGCGCACCGGTGCTGGAGTGGTCCGTGGGATCGCTTGCCGCACGTTGTTAAACACACATTGATGTTCCTTCTTGTGCTAGTTGGCTGGGTATTCTTCAGGTGCACTACGTTTGAAATGGCGTTTGGAATACTCTCCTCCATGTTTTCGTTCCAGGCCGGAGCTTTACTGTTGTCCAATTACGTCTTGTTGCTATTGGCCCTCCTTGTTGCAACAGGGATCGCGTTCTTTGCTCCGAACACCTTCGAAATGAAACACGAGTGGACGCCAGCACAACTGTTCGGGCTTGAAGCGGCGATGGCCGTATGTCTGATTGTGATGCTCGGGGGACAGGCGTCCCCTTTCCTATACTTCCAGTTCTGACCATGTCAGCTCCAGTTCTTGTTGCTCCCGTGGAGTATAGGCATCCTCGGGGCGAGCCTCAACGGATCGCTCGGCGTACGATCCTGCTTCACCTGATCGTGCTCGGCTTGATTGCGTACGGGGCCGAAGCGTACTTCACCTCTTTTACCTCGTCTCCGTGGCGAGCGGCGAGGGCCGCGGGGAGGAAGTTCGATAACCGAACATTCAGTGAGGTCGCAGCTGATCTGAACAGCGCAGGCGTGAGGGCCTTCCCCGACTTTTCAACAGGGAACATCGTGGGCCTGATGACAGTACATCCGCTTCAGGCGGATGGCAAACTGATTGTGCCGCTAGGCGGCGTTTCCAACGCCCAGATTATCGAAGGTAACGAGAATGGCCAGTACCAAATCTATCGGAGCGACGAGCACGGATTCAACAATCCTCCTGGCCTCTGGGCTCATCAGGTTTCGATTGCTCTGATTGGGGATTCCTTCACAGAAGGCTGCTGTGTTCCGGGCGAAAACAGTTTTGCCGGAGTCATTCGCTCCCATTATCCCGGAACTCTCAACCTAGGCATGCACACCAGCGGTCCACTCGTCGAGCTTTCCGTCTTGAAAGAGTATCTGCCGGATATCCAGCCCAAAGTGGTCCTGTGGTTGTACTCCGAGAATGACATGCTAGAATTGAAGGAAGAGCGCAAAACTGACCTGCGGAGATACTTGGACAACAGGGAGTTCCATCAAACTTTGATCCAGCGCCAGCCGACGATTGACCGCATTTGGTCGGAACTTGCCGCCGGGCGAACCGAAATAGGGAAGTTCACTCGCCTGCGGTCGATGCTGCCGTTAACTGTGCAGGATGCAATGCCTGATGTTTCACGCTATGCTACCTTAACCGCTACCCGCTATCGAGCAACTATGCTGATCGACGGCACGCCTCGACAACGCGATTACGAGCAACTCGAACAAATCCTAAGAAAGGCGCGGTTAGCGGTTGAGGGCTGGGGAGGCAAGTTCTTTTTTGTGCATGTGCCGGGATGGGCAGAGGCAACAGGCCAACGCACTGCGATCAAGTTGCGGGATCGAGCCATGGCGTCCGCTAAGGCCTCGGGTGCCACGACAATTCCCATTAGTGAACCTTTTCGCCAAGCCGGAAGTCCTGAAGAGTTGTTTGTCTATCCAGGCTCACACTACAACGAGTGCGGACATAGTTTAATCGGGAACCTATTAGTGGAGTACTTGCGCCATGAATTGCCAAATTTGGATTGATCGTGTGCAACGCGATGCGGAAGACGTTGCATCCAAGATCGATAAGTCGCTTGTAGCGATCGGACATACTCCCTCTGCTGGCGAGCGATGGGCGGTGAAGCTCAACCTTACCTATCCAAAGCATATACCCGGCGTCGTCAACTCGCCCTTGTTCGTAGAAGGGCTGTGTATCTGGGCCAGGAACCAGAGGGTTCAATTACAGCTCCTTGAGGGCGATGGCGGGAATGGATCATATTCGGCCGAAGATGCTTTCGAAGGAATCGGACTCGATAAGATTGCAGCGAGGTATGGTGCAGAATGCGTGAATCTCAGCAAGGGTGAGTGGCACTGGCGAACCACTACGGTAAGTGGGAGAAACATCCGGCTCCCCTACGCGGACTACTTCCAACGTCGCGATTATGACAAGTTCTTTACTGCGCCGTTGTTTAAGAACCATATCTTTACACTCGTCAGTCTTGGAATGAAAAATCTCTGGGGTTGCATTCCGGATGGTTACCGGATGTATTATCATCACCTTCTTGATTACGGCATAGTGGCGCTTACGAAAGAGCTTGCGCCCCAGTTCTCTCTCTTTGATGGCATTACAGGATCACGGGGCCGAGGACCGATGGATGGCAGCCCGGTAGACATGAACTGCATTATGGCGGCGGGAAGCGTCGGAGCTGGAGAAGCGGCCGCCATTGAAATCATGGGTGTCGATCCCAATGGAGTCGAGCACGTGCAGATCGCCAAGCGGGAAGGTTTGATACCGGAGACATCCAGCCTTCAATGGCTGCACAATCCCGCACCGTTTGGCCGGAGCGACTTTATTCTGGATCGTTCTCTGATCAACAGACTCTCCATTCTTCTCCAAAAATCTCCGAGATTGATGAGGATCGTTTATCACTCGCCGGTATCCAAGGGCGTATATGGTCTCGTCAATTCTGTTCGTGGACATTCACCGCAAGCCCTGCTGGTCAAAGCAAAGCTGGATAATGTCTACCGCGGCCAGGAATTACGCCGCTAGGGGCAGTCTGCCGTGGACACTCAATCCTTCAGGTTACCTGGAATCGTCTTGATAACGGGCGCTTCTGGCTTCCTCGGCTCAGAAATATTGAGACAAGCGCTGCAGGCCGGCATGCGCGCTCGGATCCTTACCCGCCACCCCGGCTTGGAACGCAAGGATTGCGAAGTTGTCGCAGGAGACATCCGCAATTTGGACGCTGTACGTGCCGCCATGGCTGGAGTAACAGCGGTGATCCATGCGGCAGGTCTGGCGCATCTGTTTAGGTTGGGGCCTGCGGAAGTGTCCGCCTTCCATGAAGTAAACGCATCGGGTACACGTAACGTCATTCTTGCCGCGCGTGAGGCCCATCTGCTAAAAGTGATTCAAGTAAGCTCTGTTTCCGTCTATGGACATCACACGAAGTCGGGACCGACGGAGGCTGATCCCTGCATCCCGGATTCAGCATACGGTTGCTCCAAACTGGCTGCGGAGCTGAGCGCAATCGAGTTGCTAACAGATTCGCCTGTGGATTTAACGATTTTGCGGCTCTCCACCCTGTATGGAGAGGGCGACCGCGGTAATGTGGCCAGACTCATTCGAGCACTGGATCGAGACCGTTTTGTGTGGATCGGAAACGGAACGAACTCAAAAAGCTTGATTCACCGGCGCGACGCGGCAAGGGCATGTTTACTTAGTCTGCAGTCACAGTTGCCTGGTCGGCATACGTTTAACGTAACGGCTGAGCCCTGCCAGATTCATGAGTTGGTAGCCCACATCTGCCGGTGCCTCGGAAAACCACTGCCACGCTGGCGGATACCCTTAAGCTTCGTTGCGCCTGTGGCGCAGGCAATCAGTGCGGTCGGAAAGAGCGAGAACCGCCTTTCCGTATTAGCAAACCAAGTCCGGAAGTTTGTGACCGACGATACCTACGACGGCACTCGATTTTCGACCTCGATGAGCTTCTCACCCGAGATCGAACTCGCTAGCGGAATTCAAAGTCAAGTGAGGAGTTATTTAGCGGCCTCACGCAGTTAGCTCATTCACCGGAACGTCAAAGGTACTGCGCCTTCCGAAAACCGCACATGACATCGGCCCATGCCCACCCCTCTAGTTCCCTTACTCTTCGCCGCTCTTCTCATATCTTGCCTGTTAACGTTTGTGCTGCGCTCGTACGCCCGGCGCCGGAACTTGCTGGATGTGCCAAACTCTCGGAGCTCACATCGGGTGCCGACTCCCCGGGGTGGCGGTCTTGCCATTGCAATTACGTTCCTGTCGGGCCTAATGTTTCTTGCCCAGGCGGGTCTGCTTGAATCCTCACAAACAATCGCTATAGGAGCCGGTGGAGCGGCCCTTGCACTCCTCGGACTCGTTGACGACATGTACAGTCTCTCGTTCAAAATACGGCTTGTGTTCCAGACACTGAGTGCCTCGGCATCCGTTTATTTGCTTGGCCCGATCATTCCGCGTGATTTGGGGCTTGCAGTGCCTGTTCCGACTTGGATCTGTTGGATTGTGACCGTCGGCGGACTCGTCTGGCTCACAAATTTGACGAACTTTATGGATGGAATTGACGGTCTGGCCGCGTCCGAGGCCGTCTTCTTCTCCGCCGTGTTTGGGCTCTTCCTTTACCTGTCTGGTGTGAGCGGCTTGGCAAGCGCGTCATTTCTCTTGGGTTCCGCCTCGGCCGGGTTTCTATTTTGGAATTGGCCCCCTGCAAAAATCTTCATGGGAGACGTCGGTAGCGGATTCCTTGGATTCACATTCGGTACGCTGGCCCTCGCAGGTGCGCATCGACAGGGGGGCTCACTTTGGGTTCCCTTAATTCTTCTCGCCCTGTTCATCACTGATGCGACAATCACGCTGCTCCGGCGCTTGTTTGCGGGCCAGCAATGGTATGCGGCCCACCGCACTCACGCTTATCAGCATGGGGCAAGGAAATGGGGGCACCTGCGGGTGACCCTGGCTGCCTGTCTCCTGAACCTATTGTGGCTCGTGCCCTGTGCGGCCATGGCTCGGATCTATTTACAACAAAGCGGTACATGGTTTCTGCTGGCCTCAGCGCCTCTGTTAACAATCGGTCTCGCCCTGGGAGCAGGACGCGAAGACTCTATCCCTTCCCCCCAATCCCCGGCCAAGTGGCATACAGCCGCTCGATAAGGATCGCCCCGTGACTTGGTTACATTTCGTGCCTTCGTTCTCCAAACGCTATCGAATTCTAATAACGGGGTTCGAGATGTGCCTATTTGCATTGGCAGGACTTCTCGCATTTTTGCTCCGTTTTGACTTCATCATTCCCCGGCAGGATCATGAACACCTTATTTGGGGTTTGGGAACGTGGATCGTCTGCAAGACGATTGTCTTTCAAATATTCAGCCTGACCCGTGGCCTCTGGCGCTACGTTTCCCTTACAGATCTATTTAAGATCTGTGTTGCAAATGTAACCGCTTCCGCCGTAAGCACGGCCTTCCTGCTCGCGTTCGGGCCAGCCGGCTTCCCTCGCTCGGTGTATGTCCTCGATTTGATCTTCTCTTTCCTGGCGATCACGGGTGTTCGCGTGGCCAGCCGCATCATTATGGAATCGATATCGACCGGTAAACAGACGCTTGGCGAACGTACGGCGATCTATGGCACAGAGCGCGCAGGCGTGATGCTGCTGCGGGGCTTGAAAGAGGATCCCAATCTAAACTTCACCGTTTGCGGCTTCCTCGACGATAATTTCGAAAATCGTGGCCGACTGGTCCATGGTATCCCGGTCCTGGGACCAGGAGCGGAGCTTACTGCCATTGCGACTAAATATGCAATCCAACAAGTCTTGATCGCGGTCCCCTCAGCCTGCGGGCCTCAACTTACCCAGATCCTCAACTGGTGTCATGAGGCCAATGTAAAGTGTAAGATTGTGCCCAGTCTGCCTGAAGTGTTGGCCTCTAATGCACAAGGCCCCAAGATTCGGGATATTCGGCTCGAAGACTTGCTGGGCCGTGTACCCGTTCTGATCGACAACACCGAGGCTCGTAAGAAAATAAGCGGCCAAGTGGTAATGGTCACCGGAGCTGGCGGGTCTATTGGATCGGAACTGTGCCGGCAGATTGCCAGCATGGACCCCGAAGCCCTTGTGCTCTTCGACATAGCTGAAACCCCCCTGTACCAGATCGATTACGAGATCAAAACCAAGTATCGCAATCTGCGCGTCATACCAGAAATCGGAAGCGTACAGAGCCTACTGCGTCTGCGGGAAGTAATGGGCCGGCACTCCCCTATCGCGGTTTATCACGCGGCAGCCTTCAAGCACGTTACCATGATGGAGCACAACATTTTTGAGGCAATCGAAAATAACATTCTGGGGACATACAACGTAATGTCGGCCGCAAAGGAAGCGGGTGTGCGCGACTTTGTACTCATCTCGACTGACAAAGCTGTGCGCCCATCGAGTGTAATGGGAGTGTCCAAGCGGGTTGCGGAAATGATGTGCCTTTCGATGAATTCCCCGGATACCAAGTGCGTCTCGGTCCGGTTCGGAAACGTTCTTGGCAGTAACGGGAGCGTCATACCGCTGTTTACTCAGCAGATTGCCTCTGGCGGTCCGGTTACAGTCACGCACGCCGACGTTGAGCGTTACTTCATGACCATTCCCGAGGCAGTTCACCTCGTTCTGCAAGCCTCCACCATGGGAAATGGAGGTGAAATTTTTGTGCTGGACATGGGCGAACCGGTTAAGATTGTCGATCTCGCTCATAACTTAATCCTGCTCTCGGGTCTCCGTCCGGGGGTAGACATAGAAATCAAATTTGTCGGCCTCCATCCGGGTGAAAAACTGCGCGAGGAACTGAAGACCTTCGAAGAGTCTACGCTCCCCACGAGCAATCAAAAGATTCGCGTGTTCTTCAACAATCACGCCTCCGAACTGCGCATTCGCGAGCAGATCGAGAGATTTAGGACGCTCTGCCGGGATCGCGATTCACGCCAGCTCATGTTTCAATTAAAGGAGCTCGTCCCTGACTATAACCCGAGCACTACATTCTTGCGCGAGTGCATGTACGTCACAGATAAGGCCTATATAATGGCCTCATCAAAGTAGAACTGGGATTCGCTTGATCCCGATCGCGATTGCTGGAGCATCAGGGCATGCGAGGGTGATCATCGACATTGTCGAAAAGCAAGGCCTTTTCGAAATCGTGGGACTGATTGACCCGGCACAGTTGCCCGGTGCCCATTTCTTCGGCTACAAAATCCTAGGCTCCGATCAGGAGATTTCCGGCCTCATGCGTCAAGGCCGCGTGGCTGGGCTGTTGATCGCGATTGGCGACAACTGGACACGCGCCAAAGTGGCTCGCTCTCTTGCCGCCGTTGTCCGCGATTTGCCCCTTGTCACCGCGATCCATCCCTCGGCTCAAATTGCGAAGGGAGTTGAGATCGGCCTGGGCTCAGTCATAATGGCCGGAGCCGTGGTGAATAGCGGCGCCTGCATTAAGCGGCTCTGTATCGTAAATACAAATGCAGCGCTCGATCATGATTCCGTTCTTGGTGATTTCGCCTCGCTCGGCCCTGGTGCCACGGTGGGTGGTGAAGCCGCCATCGGCGCATACACTGCCGTTGGCATAGGCGCTATTGTTCTGAACGGCGTTAGGATCGGCGAGCACTGCGTCATTGGCGCCGGAGCCACTGTGTTGCATGCGGTGCCCGACGCCGTCGTGGCCTTTGGGACGCCAGCACGAGTCGTAAGGCAACGGATTCCAGAGGAAGGCTATCTGTAAGGTTACGGCACGGTCCAAGTCGCACGCGCATTCCAACCGGAACTCACGTTATCGCTGTCGACGACCTGAATATATATGTTGCGAATGCCCTTGAACGTCGGTTTAAACGTCAGCGCCGTTTTCACATCCAGCGCAATTCCGGCTGCGACACTACCGGATCTCGACCCGTCAAGACTGCATTGAGCATTGCTGAGTACTTGAGAGGATCCGGCTGACAACGGACCCATCCAAGTTGAGGCATCGTCATTAAGAAGGAAGAAATGCCGGGCTACAGGATCGTAATATAAGTAGCAGGACTCTTTCGACACATTTGACGAATTCGTAAGAGTGTAAACCCGCTTGATGCTTGAAGCTCCCGCTGGGTTTAGATAGAGCGCATCGAATTCAACACTCGAGGCCGAACCTGACGAGGGGCTCACGCTGAACGCAATGGGGGTAGCCGAAGATGTCACATCCCAAGTTCCCAGTGAGACCCAATTTGTAGTGCTTGCACCGTCGGAAGCCTGCAGTGTCACAATCCTCGTGCCGGCGAAAGCCGGCGTGAACGCCAGAGCGGCATTCACCGTCAGAAGCGTTCCCTTGCGGGTAACGGAAGATCCGGCTGAGGCGAGAAGACACGCCGAATTCTGAACGAAGGAAGGATGGTCAGCGGCGCCACCGGGCACGATTCGGCCCGCTGGAGCCGAGTTCTCATCGTTAGCGAGCGCCAGCGCCCCTGATCTTGACTCGTACGTGACCGAGCAAGCGTTGCTACCCTCCGAATCGCCCCCAACGCGAAGGGATGCGGAAACGATTGAGTCCTCCCCCGCGGGAGTGTTGAATATCGCCGAGAAGATGTTGGTAGCCCCGCGTCCGGAACTCGGACTCACAGAAACCGGCTGAGCCTCTGCCGTAACTGTCCACTCGCCCCGATTCTGCCAATTGGTGCTTCCCGAACCCAAATCGGAGGCTTGCGTAAAAATATTCTTTACTCCTGTAAACGTTGGAGAGAAGGTAAGACTCAGTTTCAGCTTAATGTCCAGGCTGGTGGCTGAGGTGGAAGACCCCAGCCCGTCAAGAATGCACTGGCTGTTTTGCACCGAGCCGGGGCCACCAGGCTTAATCGGTCCCAGCAAACCAAGTGCGGCATCATCTACTAGATACAGCGCATCTTCCTTTGAAAGATAAACGACTTGGCACTTGACCCCGGCCGAGGGACTCGATCCAATCAAAAAATAGAGCGCTTTTAAATTGAGCGCCGAGGCCGGATCGGAGTAGGACGCGGTGAATGTCTGCCTAAGGCCGGAGCCAAATTTCGGCATCACCGCGTCAGCGCTGATCGCCGATCTTCCTTCAAAGCGGTCTATCAGATTCCTCGTGATCCGTTCAAACCGCTGGTCGAGAGCAGGACAGTCCTGGCCGCAATATGCGGCGAAATGATCAAGACCGTTCGGCCACTCCATTGAGGAAGCATTGAATACCCAGCCGCCTGCGGCTGACTGGTAAATCGTTGTATTCCCAATCACTCCGCAACCCAGATTATCCGTGCAGATCGGCGATCGTGAAAGCGCGATTACGTTCGGCGGTTCAAAACCGTTGTGGAATACGGCATCGAACTCATAACCGATGACACCGAGGATTGTGTCGCCATCTTTCATCCCTGTGCCTTGGTAAATCCACTGACTCGTATTAGTCGCGAGGAAGTCGCCCGGCTTAGCGGGCGGTGTATGAAAACCATCGCCATACATTGCTCCGAGCACCGCGTTCTCTGGTCGGTTCAAAGGAGGATTCCGCCAAGCTGTAGTCGTTCTCGAGGGATCGACCGGTGAAGTCGTTCCGCTACCAACATTAAAAGGGTCGAGGTTGGCGTCCATATAGCAGGTCATCACACGGCTATTTCCAAGACGGGAATCTTCCCAGCGGATCTGGCGAAACATTGTATTGCCCCCAAAAACAGCGGCGTTGATGCCATGGGAAATTGCTGTCTCAACTGTCTGGCGCATTTCGTAGGACCAGTACTCGTCATGTCCGATCGAAACGAACGAGCGCCTGTTTTGAAGAATATCCGGCGA
Organism: Bryobacterales bacterium; assembly: GCA_038319515.1. Taxonomy (GTDB): domain Bacteria; phylum Acidobacteriota; class Terriglobia; order Bryobacterales; family Bryobacteraceae; genus BOG-234. The sequence continues at coordinate 11,199 of JBBQDH010000026.1, read as the reverse complement.
TACGTGGAGGTCGATGCTGGATCCGTAGGTAACTTCGATGCCTTGATGCTCCAACCAGCGGATCATTGGATACGTTAGCGTATAAAACAACGGTTTACCGTTTTCGAACGGTCGGTCGAAGGACACTTTGTAACTACGCGTTTGGTAATTGTTATTCGGGCCATGGTACAGACTATAAGATCCCCAGCCGTTATAGGCCTGGTAAGTAGAAAATGGAATCTCGACAAAGTGGGGAGCGGTGCTGGAGTCATCCCGGAGAACAAAGGCCGTAGCCGTAGAGCGTCCGGGATTACCGCTCGTGATTTCTGTGAATTTCACCCAGTACACCCCTGTCACCCAAGTTGCGGGAACAATAATCGAATAGGAACTCGCCCAGTTAGAGCAATCCACGGTGCGGTTGACCGGTTCTACCTCGCAGGCTGGTTGCACGATTGCGGATAAGGCACCGGACGATAACACTTGGCGGGCGCCAAGGCCTCCATACCATCCGAGACGGTAAATATCTATTTGGAACTCTGGTGCAGACTTTATATTGACATAAACATCAAGAGAACTGCCCGCGGTTGTAGTAATTTGGGAAACGAACCCATCGATAAATCCGGCACCATTCTTGACAATATCCCAATTTGATGTACCAGGGAGGCGATTCTCAGACACAATTGGATTGTCGGCCGACAGTGGCATAACGGAGCACACAAGGCAAACCAGAATTAATCGCGTGTAATCTAAATTCATATCCGCATGTAAAGTGTAGCAGGTTCCTCACCGGACTACGCCAGTCACTTTGAGATGGGGTATCTGTTGTTGAGCAGATGGAAAGCTATATCCGAAACGGAGTTTGCGGAGTTTGAGAGGATCACTACTCCACTTCGAGTTGTGACATCCAGAGCGATAATCGCACGGTATCCCGCAGTCGAACCATCCTGCCAGACCACATTTTGTCCAGCTACGGTCTGAATTGTCCAGCCGGCGCCTCCTTGTAGCGACGGCCCGCCCGCTGGCGCTTGTGCAATCAAGGTATCCCGTAACGCCGACCCAATCCCCGAGTTTGAATACCCCAATAGCTCCTGAACGAATTTCACCAAATCGTTGACTGTCGAGTGGAGGGCCGACGACCCAGCCAGCGGTCCTGACGTCCAGTTTGGGGCTGGCCTGAGCGCGGCATCGTAACCCGAGGCCAGTCGGGTGGCCAGTACCGGTGTTAGGTTCACGCGGGTACCCGGCATCCCAAGCCCGGTCGAGACGTCTCGCGCCAGTAAATCGTCGTAGGTAAGTCCGGTCTTCAGAGTAAGCACATAACCGAGGAGCCAATAGCCGAAGTTGGAGTACTCGAATTTCGTCCCGGGAGCGCGAGCGAGTTTCGTGTGCCCCACTGCGCCGAGCAGGTCGGCAACGCTGTAGTCTGCGTAAGGGTTCGCTGGGTCTCTCGGGTGCAGGTTTTCCGGGAACTGAGGGAGCCCGGAAGTATGGGTGGACAACTGCAACAGAGTAATTGACTTTCCCTGAAAGTGCGGGACACTCACTGCGGCGGGAAGAAATTTAGATACGGGATCGTTGAGAGTCACTTTTCCCTGATAAGATAGGTTCGCTAACAAGGCAGCCGTCATGACCTTGGTAAGTCCGCCGATCTCGAACTCCGTGTTGCCATCCACCTTTTGTGTGGCCCCTTTTGCAAACGTGCCATACGGGAGTACCTGTATGCCTTTGTTGGTCACCACGCCGACCACGATTCCTACTGTTTTCTTCGACACGTTGACCCGGTCCGAAAGAATCTTCACGATCCCCGCCGTGGTCTCACTCGCGCTCTCCGCCGTTGCTCCTAAACCCGCCATCGCCAAGAGCGCGAAAAACGCCGTGATTCTGAAAGTTGCCATATGAAGTTATTCGCGTCGCTACGGCTTATTGATTAAATTACCCACTATAGTTGCGTTCGAAATGGTTGCGCCATTGGTAAACAAAGCACCGGCAGCCACCACGGGATAGGTTAGAGTGGAACTACTTACCGTCCTAAAGATGACTCCGTTCTTCCTGTAACTCACCACCCCTCCTACGTACTCTACCCTGAACATATCACCGGTCGCATAAAACCCGAAGTTCCCGGCATACGTTCCCGACTCGTAGATCAAAATGTTCGGGCTCCCTTCTCCATAAAGATAGATAGCATAATCGATGGTGCTGTAATCTTGTATGCTCACGTTTCGAGCTAAGCCGGCAAGGCGGTCGGTAGTCAATTCTGAAGCTACGAACTGCAGGTAGCCATCGCCAGAGGAAATGGCCCGCCCAGCGACTCCCGCACCCCATCCGCCGGAAGCAATTTTAGTCAAGGTGCCCCCCGAAGCAGTTGTCCCCAGTAGGTTTCCCCAGATTACCTGTTCGAGCGGAGAAACCGTAAGACTCACGGTGCCGCTAGCCGACACAGTCGGATCTACCACGCTGGTCGCCGTGATGGCAACTGTTTGGGCCGAAGACACCTGCGCTGGAGCCGTATAGGCCCCTGTAGAACTGATACTCCCAATTGACGGCGCGATGGACCAGGTAACGCTCTGGTTCGAGGTCCCGTTCACCGTCGCTAAGAAAATCTGCGACTGCCCTTGGGCCAAAGTCAACGAGGGCGGCGTTATGGCTACCGAATACGCGCTGCCAGCTGTCTGTAATCCCGTCATTGACGCATTTCCGACGCTCGAACCAGTAGTGAATAAGGCGGCCCCGCCAAATAGTGGATATACTAACGATGGAGCGGGATTAGTGTACAAGATCCCTCCGTTTTGACGGTACACGACCAGCCCCCCGTTAATCTCTACCCGGAACAGATCCCCGCCCGAGTAAGCGCCAAACGCACCTACATAGGTACCTGCTTGATAAATCAGGACCGAGGGGCTCCCATCGGACAAGTATAATCCGAAGTCGATATCAGAGTAGTCCTGGACCGAGATTCGGTGGGTCAGGCCCGCCAGCCGGTTTGTGTTCGTCTCCTGAGCCGTAAACTCGACCCAACCATTTCCTGACGCGATTGATCCCACCGAGACAGCTCCCGCGTTCCACCCCGCACCACCCGTCTTGGAGAGCGTGTTGGAGGATGCCGTCACCCCGGTAAGATTAGTCCAGGAAACATTCTGCGCGGGCGACGAAGTAAGGATCACGGTCGCGGTTCCTGATTTTACCGGGTCCGCCGCGCTCGTCGCAGTGATCGTTATTGTTTGGGGCGCCGGTACAATGCCGGGTGCCGTGTACTGGCCGAAAGTTGAGATGCTCCCAAGCGACGGCGATATCGACCATGTCACAGTTTGATTGGAACTACCCGACACGGCCGCGCTGAAGGCTTGAGCTTGTCCCGCCGCAAGAGTTTGTGCCGGCGGAGTCACGCTCACACCGATCAAGGATTGAAGATAAACTGTCGCAGTGGCCGATTTGGTCGGATCCGCAGCGCTGATCGCGCTTACGCTCACTGGACCGCTTACCGCAATGCTCGAAGGCGCGGTATAGAGCCCGCCTGCCGAGATCGTCCCCGTGTTCGGACTCAAGCTCCACGTCACCAGACCGTTTGACGAACCGCTCACCGCCGCGTTGAACTGCTGCGTTTGTGACGCGCTCAGATTGGCGCTAATCGGGCTAATTGTGACAGCCACTGGAGGTTGGAGGGTCACCGCCGAACTCGCGCTTACTCCGGTGTCGGCCATGCTTGTCACAATTACATTTACGATCTGCTGAGTTCCTATCGTCGCTGGTGCAGTGTAGAGACCTGCCGCCGATACTGATCCGATGCCCGGACTCAGAGACCAGGCAATGGACGTGTTTGCGGTTCCTCCGACCTGCGCCGTCAACTGCAAGGTTTGTCCTGCCGAAAGAGTTGCCGATGCGGGAGACACGGTAACCCCCACCCCGGGCGAAAGTGTTACCGTAGCACTTCCAGATTGACTCGGATCCACGATGCTCGTTGCGATTATATGCAGGGTTTGCACGGACGCAATCGAAGCAGGCGCGGTGTAATTTCCGTTCGCGTCGATACTGCCCGTGTTGGAATCGAGCGACCAGGCGACCGTTGAATCGGTTGTCCCGGTCACTTGGGCAGAAAACTGTTGGACCTGCGAGCCGACCAGTGTCGCGCCCGCGGGCGCGACACTCACGGACACCGTCGGAACAAGGCTGATCACCGCAGTCCCGATCGGAGCTGAAGGGTCGGCGCTGGTTCCTGTTACCGTCACCACCTGAGGCAGGGGAATTGATACAGGCGCGGTATACACGCCGGAGCTCGATATCGTTCCGATATTCGCGCTCAGGGTCCAGGTGATTCCGGTATTAGCCGTGTTGGAAATTATCGCGTTAAACTGCTGCGTCTGATTCGCTTGCAGCCTGGTGTTTCCAGGGAGCACGCTAACCGTCGGCGTTGTCTCGTTTAGATTGCCGGAAATAATTACGTTCGCGACCGAAGCACCGGGCTGGAACAGCGATGTATCCACTACGAGAGGATAGGCCAAACCCGGAGAGTTGTTTTGGTAGAAGACAACCCCATTTTGCGAATACTGAACAGCGCCACCAACAACCGCCACTTGGAATTGGTCCCCACTTTGATAGGTGCCAAATGTGCCAAGATAGGTTCCCGATTCATAAACGCCGAACTGCGTACCGTCGCCGAACAATTCAATCGCGTATCCAATGGTGGCGATGTCCTGGTTGGGATCTCCGTGGCTGAATCCAATCGCGCGATAAGTGTTCGTTTCAGTCGCCTGGAACTGGACATAGCCGTCTCCGATGACAAGAGCCTGGCGCGAACTGGAGCCGGAATTCCAACCCACGCCGCTCGTCCGCGAAAGATTATTTGCCAAAGCAGTAGCCCCGCCTTGGGTATTCGCCCACACCACCGACTGCCCCGACGGTGGAATCAGGAACGCGTCAGCCGCAGCGCTCACAGTTGGATCGGCCACCGAAGTCGCAAACACCGTAACATCCTGTGCTGAGGTGATCGACGCTGGAGCCGTGTAGAGACCTGTGCTCGACACCGACCCCACAGGTGGATTTACCGACCAAGTCACTCCAGTGTTGGCCGACCCTGCTACTGATGCGAACAACTGTTGCGTTTGCGATTGGCCCAGAGTTGTCCCCCCGGGTGCGACACTCATGCTGACCCCGGTTGACAACTCAACCACTGCGGTGTCTGTTGCCGCGCCATTCGCCACGCTAGTCGCAGTGAGCGTAATGTACTGGTGCGGGGTGACCGACGAAGGCGCCCTGTATAACCCAGCGCTCGAGATAGTTCCCACGGCTGGATTCAAGGACCACGTTACTCCGGAATTGCTTGAGCCCTGCACCGAAGCCGTGAACTGCTGTGCCCCGAACGCCCCTAAAGTGACAGCCGATGGGGACACAGTTATGTTCACAGACGGACCCAGCAAAAGACTGACCTGCGCGGTTTTAGTGCTGTCGGCCACGCTCCTGGCAGTGGCGGTAACAGTCTGACTGAAGTTGAAGAACGACGGAGTTGTGTAAAGCCCAGAAGCTGAAATCGTTCCAACCGCCGGATTGATGGACCATGTCACCGCCGTGTTGGCTGCCCCAGTAACAGCTGCCATCAATTGTACGCTTTGACCGGGTATCAGGCTCACGCTGTTGGGTGCCGCTGTAATTCCGACTTGTTGCAGATTGCCCGATAGAGAAGCGTCCGTTATCGTCGCTCCTGGCTGCAGTAAGGCTGTGTCGACCCGGAACGGGAATGCCTTGGTGGGATTTGTCTCCTCGTAGATCACTGCCGTGTTCTTGCGGTAGCGAATCAGGCTAGGCGAACTCGCGCCTGGCACCGACTCGACTTCGATACGTAGACGATCGCCAGGAACATAAACGCCGGTATTAACCGTGGTTCCACTATGAACGATGCTGAACTGCCAAGCCTGGAAGTTAGGCTGTTGGGCGCTCGTCAGATTGATGCTGTAGTCAAGATTGTTGCCGTTCCATGTGGAACTGGCGCTCATTAGGCCCAGCGTCCGGTCATTCGAATCGACTTGCCCTCCCGGCGTGATTCCTGCCGAAAACTCAACGAACCCAGGCCCGGTAAGCAGTGCGGTGGAGACCCCGTGCGCATTCCACGTGGTGTTTGCGCCAGCAGGCTTTGTTAGCGATGCGCCCGATGCGGTAACATTTGATACCGGCGTCCATTGCACCGGGCTGGCCAGATTGCCGCCCATCACAATATTCGCGAGTGTTGCACCCTGTGTACTTGAGACGAAGTCCGCCAGGACAGGGTACCGAAGAGTGGGAAGCGGGTTTTCATAAAGTTGCGTGCCATTCTTCGAATAGAGGACTCGCCCTCCCCGCAATTCCACCCGGAAGAGGTCCCCTGCGGCATAGCTTCCCAGCGCGCTACGCAATGTCCCTGATTCATAAGCAGCGGCCGTCCCGTTACTTGCCAATTGAATTGCGAACGCGATATCGCTCAGAAGATTTGTAGTCTTTCCGTAGCTTAGGCCGAAAGCCCGGTTCGTATTAGTCTCCTGCACCGTGGTCTCGACAAAGCCGTCGCCAGACGAGATCACCCGCACGGATCCGGCCCCCGAGTTGGAACCCGTCGCTGCCGTTTGTTGAAGCAGATTGCCAGTCACGGAAACACCGGTAAAATTTGCCCAGCTCGTAGTGGTCTCCGACGAAACAAGCCGCCCGGAGATCCGGACATCGGTCAGAGTGCCCCCAGGAGTGAAAAACGAGGTGTCTGCAAGCAACGGAAACACGGGGGCCGCGGCGCTCTCATACAGCAGTATTCCATTCTGGCGGTAACGGATCTTCGGCGTCCCCGAAATCCCGTTTACCGGGTTCGTGATTTCCACGCCTACTTGGAATACGTCACCAGTCTGATAGGCTCCGAAGCTGCCCATCACCGCCCCGTTCTCTATTACCGACACAGTACCCGTTGAGTTCAGAAGCATGCCGTATTGAATCGTCGCGTTTGTCGCATCCACATCGCGATGGCTCAGTCCACAGATACGAGACGTGTTAGTTTCGCTTGCCACACACGAGACAGAACCCGGACCCACGTCCAGCGCTTGAACCGATGACGCCCCTGACGTCCAACCGGGCGAACTCTGCGTCGCTAGCACTCCATTTCCATTGCCTGTCGTAACCGCGTTCACCATATTTTTCCACGACACTGCCTGCTGCTGCGGTAAGATTAACGTAAAATCGTCGATTTGGAAACTGCCCGAATCAGAATTGATCGTGTCGGGACTGGAATCTTCGGGTACGCCGAACACGATGAATCCGATCCACTTCACAGTCTTCACCGCAGCCGCAGAACTCAGACAGCGATACTTGTAACAGGTATCCGGGCGGCCACAGGTAGGAACACCCGATTGCGGGTTTTGGCAGCCGATGCAGTACCAATCCGCGTTTGTGTTGCCGGGCGAAAGGGTGAATGTAGTCCAATTCGAACTTCCTACCTGAAGATTTTGCTCGAGGTTCACCGCTCGATACACATAATCCGAGTTCTTACAGTTCAGGGTCCCCGGTGTGCAAGGATTTCCATTATCGTCCTGCTCAGTGGTCTGGAACCACAGGTGTAAGTGGGCGCCCGGTTGCATGTGCAACGACGGAGACCGCATCCGGAAGCTAACAATGGCATTCGTTAAATCGAGAGCTTTAGTATTCGCGAAGCTAGGCTGATCGAAGGCAATCACGTTAATCGGCTTTATATGATTCGGATCGACCCACCACGGACCTTTCGATTCGATGTAGCCCTTCCACGGATTTAATAACCAGGGTTGCTGATCGTATAGGGCCGTGTTGCAGGCTGGATTGCTTTGGCATGTCGCGCCGACCGTGTCTCCGGGACCGCAAACAACGCCCGGAACTGCCAATAGCGGATAGTAATACCAGCGGTCTGTGGAGAGCGGCAGAGACGGACTCTGAAAATTCTCCGCAAGCACCACGCCCGGATTAAGGCTTGGCATGACGTCGATCATGGACGTGCCAACAATAGTGCCTGCCACCGATGCCGTTACCGTGACTACTTGATGACTGGCAACGGAAGCAGGAGCCGTGTACAATCCATTCACGCTAAGCGTCCCGATCGCCGGACTTAAGCTCCAGGAAACCGACCCGCCGGCGGCCGCCGCAACCTGAAGCCGCTGCGCTGGCCAAAGTATCGCAATCGCTGGGGTGACCGGAGAAATAACTATGGTCGAGTTGCCACTGTTAACCCCATCCGCAGCCGTCGCCGTCACCGTAATTGTCTGTGCAGCGGGGATGTTTGCGGGCGCCGTGTACAGGCCCGCCAGGGTAATCGTTCCAACCTGCGGACTAAGCGACCAGGTCACCGCCGTATTGCTAACGCCGAACACGTCGGCAAAGAATTGTTGGATGGCCGATGGGCCGAGGTTGGCTGACAAAGGTGCCATGTTTACCAGCACGCTGGGGGTCAGATTGACCCTCGCGATCCCGATCACGCTTGAATTCGCCGCGCTGGTTGCGGTCACTGTCACAGTCTGAGCCGAGTTAATCCACGCGGGCGCCGAATATCGGCCCGAAGTAGAGATCTCTCCCACGACCGGCGAAATCGACCAGGCAACACTGTTGTTCGAAGTCCCTGTTACGGTCGCCGTGAATTGCTGAACCTGTGCAGCATAAGAAGTAACTAGATTCGTTTGCGAAGGACCAACGGTGATAAGGGCGGTCGCGAGCCGAATCGTGGCGGTCGCGCTTGCCGTGTTATCCGCAACGCTGGTGGCAGTGATCGTAACCGTCTGGCTGGAAGTGACCGAAGCGGGCGCGGTATACAAGCCGCTGCTTGAGACCGTTCCGGTCTGCGGGCTGATCGACCATAGGACCGCCGTATTCGCGCTATTACTAACCGTGGCCGTGAACTGCTGTGTCTGTGAAGCAAGTAGATTGCCGGTTGAGGGTGCCACTGTGACCGACACAGGCGGATTTAACGTGATTGTGGCCGAGCCTAATTTGCTCGCATCCGTCGCGCTCGTCGCAGTAATTGTCACCGTCTGTTGCGAAGCAATCGATGCCGGCGCCGTGTAAAGTCCCGCAGCAGAAACGCTGCCCACACCTGCGGGCGACAAACTCCAATTCACGTTCGTATTCGCGCTATTAGTGACCGCCGCCGTGAACTGCTGCGTCTGCCCATTGCTCAGCGTTGCCGTTCCCGGACTCACCGATACACGCACCGGGGGGACCAATGTAATCGTCACAGAAGCGAACTTACTCGCGTCCGCCACACTCGTCGCCGTCAGCGTGACCATCTGCTGCGAAGCAATCGAGGTCGGACCGGTGTACAATCCCGCCGGAGAGACGGATCCCACACCGGCCGGCGCCAGACTCCAATTCACGCCTCGCAAGCTAAATCCACTCAGAGCTGCAGTAAACTGCTGACTCCCTGCAACACCCACACTCGCGGACGCCGGAGTCACACTGATCGTAGGTTGACGTTGATTAATGCTCACCAACATGCCCGCAATGTTGCCTGAGCCGATCGTCGAGGAAGCTCCAAACAGGCTGGCTGCCGCGAATAGAGGATAAGCCAATGTCGGAGAAGCACTGGTATAAAGCACCACTCCATTACGTCGGTATAGAATCGTGCTTCCGCTCACTTCAACCCGAAACACATCGCCCGCAGCATAATAACCAAACGGGCCTCGATAAGTTCCGCTTTCGTAAATGGTCACTGCCCCCGTCGAAGTCAGGTCGATACCGAAATCTAGATTCGTGTAGCTCTGATCGGGAGCGCTGTGCGTTAGACCGGCCATGCGGTCTGTATTCGTCTCAACCGCTTGAAAATCGAAATATCCACCTCCAGATTGCAGTCCACGCGTCGAAACGGCGCCCGCTGTCCACCCAGTACCGGTCGGCCGGGACAAACTGTTTCCAGCAGCCGTAACCGCTACCATGCTCGTCCAAGTCACTGCCTCTGGCGTATATGGCGTCAGACTTAAAGACGCCGACGCCGACTTGCTTGAGTCCGCCGCGCTTGTCGCCGTTACCGTAATGGTTTGCGGGCTTGCGATCGACGCCGGGGCCGAAAACAACCCAGATGCGGAAATACTTCCCACGGCCGGACTGACGGACCACCCAACCGTAGTGTTCGCAGTATTGGTCAGTGCCGCCGTGTATTGCTGGGCCTGGCCGCCGCTCAATGTGCTGAACGCCGGACTGACCGAAATCGAAATGACCGGATTCACAGTAACCGCTGCAGCCGCGAACTTCGTAGGATCGGCCACGCTCGTTGCGATTACCGTTACCCGCTGCTGGCCAGAAATAGAGGCCGGTGCCGTGTAAAGCCCCGTGCTCGACACCGTCCCGATGCTCGGACTCAGCGACCAAGTCACCGCCGTATTGCCCGCAGGGACCACCCCTGCCGTAAACTGCTGGCTCTGATTGGTTGTGAGCGACGCCGAAGACGGCGAGACTGCAACTAACACTCCGCTTGAAAGAGTTACCGATCCCACCGAAGTCCAAGTTGGATCGACGGCGCTGGTTGCCGTAATTGTGACGGTAGGGCTGCCCGAAAACACCGACGGCGCCGTATACAGTCCACTCGACGAAATCGTCCCGATGGCAGGAGAGATCGACCAGGTAGCGCCTCTGGAACTGAAGCCCGAAAAAGTCACGGAAAACTGCTGGGTCTGCGCTGGCCCAAGGGTAACCGCATTCGGGTTGACCACCAGCGAAGGCGCAGGCGGACTTACCTGGCTTAAGTTGCCCGCCAGCACGGCTTGCTTAATTGTAGATGCTACTCCAAATAGAGAACCAGACGCAAACACCGGATATATGATGGATGCCGGCGTACTTTGATAAAAAGTGGTGCCGTTCTTCCGGTAATAAACAAAGCCGCCAAGGAGTTCTACGCGCAATACATCGCCGGAAACATACTTTCCAAATGAGCCTCGAAAGCTTCCGCTCTCGTAAACCGCCAAGGTTCCACTTGAGGTCAAATCGACCGCGAAGTCGATATTAGTGTAATTCTGATCCTGAGCTGCGTGACTGAGTCCGGCCATCCGATCGAGTGTGGTCTCGAGAGCCTGAAATTCCACATAGCCGCTCCCCGCTGTGAGGCCGCGGCTCGAGACTGCGCCCGCATTCCAGCCATTCCCGGTTGGTCTACTGAGGCTATTACCGTTTGCACTTACCGCAACAGCATTAATCCAAGTCACTGTTTCGGGAGTAGCTGGCGCCAATGTAACGGTTGCGTTCGCCGCTTTGGTAGCATCCGCA
>JBBQDH010000025.1:0-35955 GCA_038319515.1 Bryobacterales bacterium | reverse complement strand
GCAAAGAAAGTATCTTCCTTCAGTTCGTTCACCACCACCTTGCGGATACCCGCGTCGAGCCCGACCAGCAGGGTCTTGATCAGGTCGTGCGTCATCGGACGCGGCGTGGAAACTTTTTCGATCTCGAGGGCAATCGCGTTGGCCTCGTAAATCCCCACCCAGATGGGAAGCACGCTGTTGCTGCCCACGTCTTTCAGAATGACGATCGGCATGCTGGTAACAGGGTCCATCATCAACCCGCGGATCTTCATCTCAACTTCCATGCTTTTATTACAGCACAGACGGCAAAACCGCCTAATTCACAGTGCCCGGCAGCACGGCTTCGCCGACAAGTGAGTTGGGGCCCGCCCGCGTCACCCGCACCGGAACGTACGTGCCCCGGAGCGCTTCCGTGTCGCGACCGGAGAAGTTCAGCGTCTGGTTGTGTTCCGTGCGACCAATCCACTGCTGCAGTGCCTGATGACGGCCTTCCACGTGGACCTCTTCAAGCGCACCGATGCGCTCTGCATTGCGACGAATCTGAATGGCGCGCTGGCGTTCGTTCAGGATCATGATGCGGCGCGTTTTCTCTTCTTCTGAGATGTGGTCCTCAAAGCGCAGCGCGGACGTGTTCGGGCGCGGCGAATACTTGAAGGCGAACAAAGAATCGTATTCCACTTCTTCCAGCAACTGCAGCGTGTCTTCGAAATCGCGCTCCGTCTCGCCGGGAAAACCGACAATGATGTCCGTCGTGATGGAGATGGGCCGGCGGGCATTCTTCATCCACGAAATGCGTTCCATGTATTGGTCACGCGTATAGAGACGCTGCATGCCCGCCAGCACTCTGGATGAACCGGACTGCACCGGTAAATGGACGTGGCTGCACAGATTCGGATTCGCCTCGATCGCCTCAATAATCGGCTTGACGAAATCGCGCGGGTGGGAGGTCATGAAGCGCACACGACGGATGCCGGAAATGTTGCCCACGCGGTCCAGCAGCGTAGCGAAATCCCAGCCGGCGGGCGACGGATCCCGATAGCTGTTGACGTTCTGGCCCAGCAACTGAATCTCAGTAGTGCCCGATTCAGCCAGGCGACGGGCCTCTTCAATGACGCTCTCACCAATGCGGCTGCGCTCCGGCCCGCGCGTGAACGGCACCACGCAGTAAGAGCACTTCTTATCGCAGCCTTCAATGATGGTGAGGTAAGCCCGATGCGGATTATCGCGGCGCGTGAAAGGGGTGTCGAAGGCCTCAGTTGTGTCCAGGCTAAGCCCTGTGACGCGGCGGTTGCCGGACTCCAGTTGCACCAGCAGTTCCGGCAGACGGGCGTAGCTGGCTGAACCTGCCACCATGCTGACGTGCGGGGCGCGGTCGAAAATCTTCTCGCCCTCCTGCTGCGCCACGCAGCCGATCACCGCGAACACTTTGTCTTTACCGGCGGACTTCTTAAAGTGCTGCAGGCGGTTGAAAACTTTTTGCTCCGCCTTATCGCGAATGCTGCAGGTGTTGTAGAAAACGTAGCCCGCGGCTTCCGGTGTATCCACCTGGCTGTAGCCTTCCTGAACCAGCGTGCCCGCGACTTTTTCTGAGTCGTGCGCGTTCATCTGACAGCCAAAGGTTTCGATGTAAAAGGTTTTTTCCACGGGCATGCTTCCCTCTATTGTAGCGACGGGCGGGGGGAGCATGAGAATCAGTAGCAGCCTGCCGCTACAAACGGACCATCGCCTTCCAGGAAATCGTAATCCCGCAGGCGTTCTTTTCTTTCCCAAACCACGGTCTCGAAGATGCGGTTCTCCATCTCACCGCTCCAGGAAGTCACTCTCAGGAAGATGAGCAGAATCGGCGTCTTCTCCGGATAGCTGAACTCGTAGCGGGTAATTTCCTCCGCACCTTCGGCTTCAATGCCAAGCTCTTCGCGAAGCTCGCGAATGATGGCTGCCTCCGGCGTTTCCCCCGCTTCGAGTTTGCCTCCGGGGAACTCCCACTTGAGCGCGTGCGGCTGATCCGCGCGGCGTCGGCAAATCAGAATGTGATCGTCTTTCTCCAGAATTCCGGCGGCTACCTGTGTCATGGGCTAATAGAATCAAACCATACATGAGCCCGCAGCTGATCGATCATTTCCGCAACCCGCGCAACGTCGGCGAACTGCCGCCGCCGGCCCTGACGGTGGAAGTTTCCAATCCGGTTTGCGGTGACATCCTGCGAATCTCGGCCCATGTCGTGGACGGCAGAATCGTCGAATCCCGTTACAAAGTACGCGGCTGCACAGCATCCATCGCAGCTGGTTCGGCGTTTACAGAACTGCTCGCCGGACGCGACCGGACAGGGCTCGCGGCACTCACCAAAGAAGACGTGGAGGCCGCTATCGGTGGCCTTTCGAACGAATCGAAACATGCCGCCGCGCTCTGTGCGGACGCAGCGCGCGCATTGGCGGTTGGCCTGCTAACCTTCGTGCAGGACGCCACTGTATGAACCCTGAGCCAAACGCAAGTGCCAACCTGACCCTTGCCGCCACTCTCAACGGACTGATCGCAACCCTGAAGTGCAGCGAAGAGGGCTTCCGCGGAGCGGCAAAGAGATTCCTCAACCCGAAACTGCGCGAAACCTTCGTGTTCTACGCCTTGGAACGCGAACGGTTCGCCAGCGAATTTCAGGATCTGGTGGCGAACCTGGGTGGCGTTGCGGAACTGAACGGCACCACGGCGTGCGCGGTGCACCGCGACTGGCAGAACCTGAAGGACGCCATCCAAGGCATTAACGATCTCGGCATTCTTGCTGAGGCCGAAGTGAGTGAGACATCCATCGCGAAATACCTGCAGGACGCGATTTCAGACGGCATTCCCGACAATATCCGGGAGATGCTCGAATCACAGATTGAAGATATTCTGAAGGCGCGGGATCACATCACAGAGCTGCAAACTCACGTTGTGACGGTTGCCGGGCAGCCTACGGCACAAACCGAATAACCGCTACTTTTTCGCCGGCGCCGGGTTCATGTGCGGCGGGTCGACATTGTTTTCGTTGCAGGGATATTCGCGCACGTCGTCACCTTCCATCAGAACCGACAGGCGCTTCACCGTCGTCGGTGCCCGCATCACGCCGGAATCATCCATGGTGGTTTCCATTTCGAGGTGCCCATAGTCCGGGCGGCGATAGCGTTCCGTCACATGGAGCTGTTCTGTGTAACGATGCCCGGCCCCATCCAGCCAGCCTTTGGCGTTGAAGCCGACGCGGTCCACCACCAGCGTGTCGCCTTCCCAGTGCCCAACGGAATGGCCGTACCAGGTGGGATCTTCGTTCTTCGGATGCGCCCTGCCATCCAGATAAATCTGGCGATAGGAAGGGTCCTCATCGTCATACAGGACCACCATCAGCTTCGGCGTCTGCACCAGTTTCATGAAGGCGTTCGGCCAGAGGACCGCGTGGGGCAGGCAGTACGTGGCCGGGGTCAGGCTGCCGTTCGGCGCGGCTGCGGGCAGGAACGTATCAAGGCCCGGGTCGGTTGTGTTCGGCCAGCTCCAGACACCATTGAAATCGGGCTTGCCATCCGGCAGGCGCGGCGTCGGGCCTTGGGGAGCCTTGCGACGCAGGCTCGCCAGAGCAGGCTCGTGGCCTTCCCCCGGCGTCCCGCCCATGGTGACGTAGCCGAGACGGATTTCGAGGCGGTTCGAATCCCCCGCCGCCACCGCCACCGCCTTTTTCTCAAAGCGGGCGAGGTAGCGGATGGAGGTGACCGCGACATCATAAGTTCCGGCGGGCAGGCCGGCGATCAGATACTCACCGGTTTCGGCGGCAGCGGCGCTCTTCGTCAGGCCGGTCTGCGTGTTCCTCACCTCCACCGAGGCCAGGGGCACGGGCAGGCCATCCGGCGCAAGGACCACGCCCTTCAGGTTGCCCTGCTGCGCGCAGGCACACGATACGGCCATCACCGATAAAAAAACAAGTCGCGTCATCAGCCTATAGTCTCTCTTGTCCGATTTACTATATCCCGATTCCTGTTACAATTCGCTTCGAATGCTGAACCATCTCAGAACACTGGCCTTCCTGCTGAGTTGCCCGCTTGTTACGTTCGGAGCCGGAAGCCCGACCAGCACATCGCTCACCACATCCGCCCCTGCGTCCGCCATATTCGGGGCGCCGCTGACACTGACGGCAACCGTCAGCGGCCTTGCCGTCACCGGCAGAGTGACCTTTTACGACAATGCCAACGTACTGGGCAGCGCGGCCGTGAGCGGAGGCAAAGCGACACTCTCAACAATCGCTCTGCCGGCGGGCAAGCGTCAACTCCTCGCTTTTTATGCAGGCGATATCGCCAACGCCGCCAGCGCTTCCGCCATAGTGAGCCAAACTGTGAACGCGGTACCCGGCACCGGCTTCAATATTGTCGCGAATCTGAACGATGCCGGCTCCACCCCTTCGTTCGTTCTGACTGCCGATTTCAACGGCGACGGTAAGGCTGATCTGGCAGTGGCCAACAGTGGCAGCAACGATGTCAGCATCCTTGCGGGGCGCGGCACGGGTTTATTCCAGGCAGCCGTCAGTTACCCTGTGGGGACCACGCCGGTGTCGCTCGCCTCAGCTGATCTGAATGGCGACGGAAAGCCCGATCTCATCGTGGCCAATTCCGCCAGCGGTGATCTCAGCATTTTATTCGGCAAAGGCGACGGGACGTTTCTTGCCGCCGTCAGTATCCCGACGGCCGGAGCACCGAACAGCGTCACCGTCAGCGATTTCAACGGCGACGGCATCCCGGATCTTGCGGTGGCCAATGGCAACGCCACCATCGGCGTGCTTTTAGGTAAGGGCGACGGAACTTTTCAGACCGCGGTGAACTATTCCGTGGGTGTGGGCCCCCGTGCCCTTGTAGCCGGCGATTTCAACGGAGACGGGCGCCCCGATCTTGCCACCGCGAATTCGGGTGGTAAAAGCGTCAGCATCCTGCTCGGCATGGGCGATGGCACTTTCCGCCCGGCCACCAGCTATTCGGCGGCAGACTCCTGCGTCGCCATCGCTCTGGGTGATTTCAACGGCGACGCCAAAACCGATGTCGCAGTGGTGGGCGGTGCGCAGGGTATGCGTATTCTGCTCGGCAACGGCGACGGTTCGCTGCGCCCGCCATCTGTGTACCAGCCCGATGGCTACGGCATCGTGACGGCAGACTTCAACGGGGACGGCAAGACGGATATCGCGACCGCCGCTTTCGATGTGGAACAGGCGTTCGGGAACGGCGATGGCTCATTCCAGCCCTACAGTACTTACGAGACGCCGGGCGCAACGCTCTACAGCATCGCGGTTGCCGATTTTGATGGCGATGGGCGGGTTGATATCGTGACCGCCAACGGGCCTGATAACAACATCACCGTGCTGCTGGGCGCACCTTTCGCCATCACCGGTGTTTCCAATGCGGCGGGGGGAGGCACGGCGATTCAGCCCGGATCGTGGGTGGCTCTCTATGGTTCCGGTCTGGCGCTTTCGAGCCGCGTCTGGGGCGCCCCGGATTTTGTGGGGAACGCCTTGCCCACCGTGATTGACGGCGTTACCGTGAAGATCAACAACAAGCCGGCTTCCGTATTCTTCGTCAGCCCGGATCAGGTGAATGTGCAGGCCCCTGCCGACACTGCCACCGGTAAAGTAACCGTGGAACTGACCAACGCCTATGGCTCAACCACAAGCTCAGTCACGCTGCAGCAATACGCGCCGGCATTCTTCGCCTACCTCGCCAAGTATCCGGTTGCGGTGCATCTGGACGGGACCTTTGTCGCGCCTGTCAACGCGTTTGGCGGAACCGTGTCGTCACGCCCTGCCAAACCCGGCGAAACGATTGTGATGTTCGGCACCGGCTTTGGCCCCACATCCCCCGCTATAGCGCCAGGACAGGTCGTGACGGGCTTCGCGAACCTGGCAGACCCCACGGCGCTGCGGATTCGCGTGGGCGGCACACAGGCCACTGTGTCGTTCGCAGGCCTGGTGGCAGCCGGAGAGTTCCAGTTTAATGTGACCGTGCCCCCGGCGCTGTCGAATGGCGATCAGGTGCTGGTGGCGGACATTGGTGGCCAGAGCAGTCAATCGCTATTGTTTATTCCGATACAAAACTAATTGCGCGCTGTGGAGTTGCCGGCGCGTCCGGCCAATCACGGTCAACGCGCTGGTGAACGAGACACTGGAGAAGTCCCTGGCTATGGCCGAGGCCGCGAAATAAATCCCGTTGGACGGTGTCGCAAAAAACAAAACGGGCCCGCAGCGTCAGAAGAAAGAACTGACGCTGCGGGCCCGTTTTTTATGGTCTCTGCTTCGCCCTAGAAATCGTAGCGAAGAGCCAACTGCATGGTCCGGGACGACCCCGAACCGCTCTGCGTGCCGAGTGTCTGGCTGAACTTGCCAAACGTCGCCGGCGTGGTGATGTTCAGATTCGCGGCGGCGAAACCGAAGTTTGGATGGTTGAACAGGTTGTAGGCTTCCGCGCGGAAGTTAATGGCGTGGCCTTCCGTGATGCGGAACTTCTTCACCAGAGATGCATCCGTTTCGATGAAGCCCGGGTTGCGGAACACGTTCCGGCCCGAGTTGCCAATCTGGAATGCATCCGGGTAACCGAACGCCGAGACCTGATCCGGCGTGAAGTAGAACACGCCGTTTCCGCGACGGTCCACCGCGCCGATGTTGCGGTCCGTGCCGGTGTACTGCGAGTAGCTGTTGCCCACGCCGCTGACGGCCACCGTCGAACGCTGGGAGCTAACTGAGAACGGCTGGCCGGACTGCACAATCTCCAGTGCACCCACCTGCCATCCGCCAATCAGCGTATCCAGAATGCGCGGCATGTTTCCGCCGAACTGCTGGCCCTTGCCAAACGGGATGGTGTAGAACGCCGTCATGTTGAGCGAGTGCGGACGATCAAAATCGCTGCGCGCCCGGTTGAGCCGCAGGTTGTAGTTGTCAATCGGAGTGGTGAAACCGTTGCCTTCCGTTGAGATGTTGTCCATGCTCTTCGACCACGTGTAGTTCACGCCGAACTGCGCGGCCCCTGCCGTGCGACGCAAACTGACCTGCATCGAGTGGTAATAGGAGCGACCGTTGTTCGTCGCCTGCACTACCTGCTGGAACTGCGGATAGTTGCGGAAGTAGTAGTTGGAGATGCCGGCCGCATTGTATTTGGCATAGTTCGTGACATCAATGGTGTTGACGATTGTGCCCACGCGGCCCTGTGTCAGGTTGGTGGCGTTCACCGTGCTGATGGCGGAAGCGGCGGAACCGAAAACCTTGACGAAAAGGTTGTTGGCGGAGACGTTCTGCGGCGTGCTGATATTCGCGGCCAGTTCCTTGAAATCATTCTGGAACGCGCCATAAACACGCGGCTGGTTCACGTCGACATCCATGAACAGCTTGATCCCCTGATTGCCGACGTAGCCCACCTGAAGAATCAGGTTGCGGGCCAGTTCTCGCTGCACATTCAGTCCCCAGCTGGCCACATAGCCGGACTTCAGATCCGAATTGGCCAGGTATAGGTTGGTGGAGCGCGTCGCGGGCAGTGTCAGCAAAGGCGATGAAGGCTGGCCCGGCGTCGGATATTTGTCGCTGTAGCGAATATCTGAACCTGCCGTTTGGTTCGGGAACACCTGACTGGCTGCCGCGAAACCCGGTGTGTTGTTGTCAATACTGTTGAAAGCCGCACCCACTGTACGGTCGTAGAAAATCCCCAGGTTTCCGCGAATGGCGGTCTTCCCGTCACCCTTCGGATCGTAGGCGAAACCAAACCGCGGCGCGAAGTTCTTCCAGTCGGTGCTGTAGAGCTTACCTTTCGGAACCACAGTCAGCGTGGAGGATTGGTAACCCGCGCTCACCTGCGCGGCCTGGTCAATGCTGCCCTGCAGACCGTCGCGTTCAAACGGAACGCCGAAATATTCCCAGCGCAGTCCAAGGTTGAGTGTCAGGTTGCGCGCCACGCGCCAGTCGTCCTGGAAGAAGTAGCCGCTTTCGTGAAGAATGTAATTCCGGATTTTCGGCTGACCTGCCGGCAGATACGTCGTCAGATCGCTGAAGTAGGACAGGACCACACGGTCGACTCTGCCCAGAATATCGTTATAGAGCGAATCGAAAGTGCTGCGCTGCGTCGCGTTAATTCCGGCGGGGCCCACGGTGGTGGGCACGCCGTTCCCGTTACCGGTCCCGAAGCTGATGTTCGGATAAATTCCGCCGATCGGACCCGCGTAGTTGTAACCGTACTGCGTGGTGTTGCGGACGTTGGCGCCCGCTTTGAAGGTGTGGTTACCCTTGACGATGGTCACGTTGTTCGTGATGTCGATCACCGGGGAGTTGCGCCCCTGCGTGAAACCGCAATTGACAAGATCGGTCACCAGGTTGGTCACGATGCACGGACCCGCCGGACGGGCCGGACGGTTAAAGGCCACCGAAGCACTCTGGTACCCGATGGTGAATTCGTTAATCAGGTTCGGCGTCACCGTCCAGTTGTCGCCGATCGCGTAGCCCCACCGTGTGCCGCCCTGGGTGCCCTGCGGCTGGCCTGGGAAGATGGCGTCGGCATTGTTCAGATTGTCGGTCGATTCCGTCTTGAACCAGCTCCAGCGCATAAAAGCCACGTTGTTGGAGCTGATGTGATAGTCGCCCTTGATGGTGTACTGGTCGTTGATGGCCGTCACGGGGTTGTTGAAGCGGAACCCGGCTGTGTTCAGACCGTCACCAACATCGGTGTTGTTCGAGACAGGAATCAGAGCGTTCGTCTTTGCCACCGTCGGGTCCGGCCCGATCTTACGGGGATCCGCAGCGCCGAAATTGTAGCTCTGCGTTACGCCGGCCGCATCCTTCCATTTGAAGATGCCCAGCTTCGCGGATTCCGTATAAACCGTACGGTTACGAATCACTTCCTGCTGTGTACGCTGGCCCTGATAGTTGCCAAAGATGAACAGCTTGTTTTTCATGATCGGGCCGCCAAAAGAAGCGCCGAAAGTATTCTGGATCAGCTTGGGCACCGTGCCGCCCGACTGGTTGTTGAAGAAGTCGTTGGCGTTCAGCACCGTGTTGCGAAGGAAGTCGTACGCATTGCCATGAAACTCATTGGTGCCGGATTTCGTGATGAGTTCCACCTGACCACCGGCACTGCGACCGTACTCCGCTTTGCCACCGGCGGTGACCACGCGGAATTCACTCACCGAGTCGCTGTTATTTGCGGTCAGCGTAAGACCCAGCCGGGGAACCAGTGAGTCATTCACGTCCACACCATCGAGCTTCGCGTTGTTACTGCCCTGGCGAAGGCCATTCACATGTGAGAACGAGGAATCCTGACCGGCGCGAACATCAATCTGCACGCCCGGCTGGAAGATCGCCAGCGCGATCGGCGAACGGCCCAGCTGCGGCAACACGGCGATATCGCGCAGCAGCACGGCGCTTGAAATCTGCGAGTCCGTGGTTTGCACCGTGGAAGCACTCGCTTCGACATTGATGCTCTCCGTGGTCTGCCCCACCTCAAGCTTCAGCACCTGTGTGGAAGTGCCGCCGACCGACAGTTCTACGCCCTTCAGGACCGTCTTGCGGAAACCATTTGCTTCACCAGTGAGCGTGTACTTACCGGGAGCGAGGTTCGGGAAAATAAATGCGCCGGTCACATCGGTCGTGACGCCGGCGCGGGCCTGCGTACTGTCGTTGGAAACTTCGACGCGCGCATTGGGAACGACCGCACCGGTTTGATCCTGGACGGAACCGTCCAGACGAGCATTGGTGGATTGCGCAAAAAGCGACATCGGCAGTAAACCGACGACGGCAAGAAGAGCGAGATTGGAGAGAGACTTCATGTGTGTAGTACCCCCTGTAATGAAATTGATACCTTCCAGCTTAGAGCATTTCGCCGTCAAGTGTAAAGATAGCTAAACACTGTTTCAGTAGGACGAAATAATTGTTCCGGGCATCGCCACGCCGGAGTCAGGGGCGTTTGACACCGCATGCCACCGTATTCGTGCCGGATCCGGGCCGTTTCGCCCCATTTACTCCACCTGCAAACTGTTCTAAAATTAAGGTAAGGAACAAATGAACAGGAAACCAGCAGTTCTTCTTAGTCTCGTGGGGCTTGTTGCCACCAGCATGTTTGCCCAGGTGGCAGGCACTATTACAGGGTCCGTGCAGGATCCGGCAGGGGCCGCCGTTCCCGGCGCTCAGGTTGAGTTGTACCTCGGCGGCGGTTCCAAACCCGTCATCGCTTCAAAAACAGGCTCCGACGGAGCTTTCACCATCAGCAGCGTTCGCGCAGAAACCTATCAGGTCAGGATTATCGCCACCGGCTTTACACCTTACATTCTCAACAACGTGAAGGTCGATCCGGCGCGCGAAACTTCGCTGCCCGTCTTTAAACTACAGCTCGGAGCAGTTTCCCAATCCGTGGAAGTCTCAGCGGATGCGGGAATAATCCAGACGCAGAACGTGGAGGTGACGACCACCGTTTCCATGCAGCAGGTCGCGTCTTTGCCCATCGTGGATCGCAGTCCGCTTTCGCTGGTCGGAACCCAGGCCGGCGTGCTCAGCACGGGCAGCGACACCACCACCATCAACGGCCAGCGCACCAGTTTCACCAACGTGACCCTGAACGGCGTCAATATCCAGGACAATTTCATCCGCACGAACGCCCTCGACTTTCTGCCCAACCTCTTACTGGAAGGCCAGGTTTCTGAAGTCTCTGTCTCAACGTCCAACATGGACGCTTCCCAGACCGCCGCTTCCGCGGTCACGTTCATTTCGCCCACGGGCGGCAATAAGTTTCACGGCCAGGCGTTCTGGCAGAACCGAAACAACTACTTCGCGGCCAACAGCTGGTTCAACAATCAGTCCGGCGTGAAGCGCCCCTTCCTGAACCAGAATCAGTATGGCGGTTCCATCTCCGGGCACATTCTCAAGGACAAGTGGTTCTTCTACGCGAACGTCGAATCGCTGCGCCTGCGCCAGCAGTCCACTTTTAACTCGACCATTCTGACGACAGACGCGCGTAATGGCATCTACACCTATCGCGACACCGCCGGCAACGTGCAGAAGGTCAACATCCTGACGCTGATGAATACCTCCATCAATCCGGCAGTGAAAACAATTCTGGATCAGGTGCCGACCGCAGATAAGATTAACCTCTTCACCCGCGGAGACAGCACTGCGGCCTTCCTGCGCAACACGGCGGGCTACTCACTCCTTGGGCGTAATAACAGGACTCGCGACAACGTCACCGGCACCACCGATTACGTGGTTTCGTCACGCCAGGCTGTCAGCGCTCAATACAGCTGGAACCGCGACCTCCTCGACCGCCCCGGCCAGCAGAACGACTATTCACTGGTTCCGAAAGTGACCAACGACGATACCGTGAAGTTCCTCAGTGCTTCCTGGCGCTTCACCCCCACGGCGACCCTGACCAACGAATTCCGCGGCGGCTTCAACATGGCTCCCGCCGTATTCGCCACTTCGCAGGAATTCCCCGCCGCCATTGTCACAGGTTTCGTCTTCAACAATCCGTTGAATACTTTCCGTGCGCAGGGCCGGAACACCAGCACCTACAACCTGAACGACAACGCCACCTGGGTGAAGGGTAAGCACTACATCAAGTTCGGCTTCGCGTTCCAGACCATCCGCACTGCCCCTTACAACGATGCGGGTATCACGCCGACCTACACCATCGGCCTGGGCTCAGGCCATCAGGGCCTGGTCTCCAGCCAGTTGCCCGGCATCAGCGCCAGCGATCTGACGCTGGCCAACAACCTCTTCCAAAGCCTGACAGGCGCGGTCACCAGTGCCAGCCAGACTTTCAACATCACCAACCAGACCTCCGGTTTCGTCAAGGGCGCAACTTCCCTGCGTAACTTCCAATACGACAACTACGGCTTCTACATCCAGGACAACTGGCGTGTTCGCCCGAACCTGACCATCGAAGCAGGACTGCGCTACGAATACTACGTGCCGCTGAAAGAGAAGAACAATCTGGAACTGGCCGCCGTCATTCAGAATAATGATGTGGCCGCCACACTGCTGAGCCCCGCGGGCACGTTCGATTTCGTGAAGGGTGGTTTCTATCAGCCTGACAAAAAGGATTTCGGACCCCGCATCGGTTTCGCCTGGAACGTTTTCGGGAACAACAAAACCTCCATTCGCGGCGGCTATGGCATCTACTTCGTCAACGACGAAATCATCACCAGCGTTCGGAACAGCCTGGAAACCAACCCGGGCCTGTCGTTCAGTTCCGCACCTAACAGCCTGACGCAGTTCGCCAACAACCTGCCGGCCATCACCGCTCCCGTTTACAAAGTTCCGCGCAGCTCGGTGGATAATTATGCACTCAACTCAGGCAACGCAATCGGCATTACCAATCCCGGCCTGAAGACGCCCTACACCAGCCAGTACAGTCTGTCCCTGCAGCAAGAGTACAAGGGCACTGTCATCTCTGTGGCTTACATTGGCAACCACGGCACCAAACTGCTGCGCGGCACAGACTACAACCAGGTGCTGATTAAGCAGAACGGTTTGCTGTCGGATTTCCAGCGCGCCCGCAGCAACGGCTTTCTGGCGCAATCCGCCACCGGCCGGTTTACGCCGACCTACAATGCGGCCATCGCCGGCAGCCAGCCGCTTACATTCCTGCCCACTCTTCCTTCCGGTGGACTGCTGACGAATTCGACAGTTCTGGGATACCTGCAGACCGGTGACGTGGGAACACTGGGGCAGTTCTACCAGACCAACGGGCTCAACGGCAATGTGAACTTCTTCCCCAACCCCAACGCGCTTGGCGCCAACTACACCTCGAACGGTGCCGACTCCACTTACAACAGCCTGCAGATTGATGTGCGCCGCCGCTATAAAAATGGCCTGAGCGTGCAGGGCAACTACACATGGTCAAAGGTGCTGTCAAACTCGGTCGGCGATACCCAGACCAACTTCGAGCCGTACCTCGACAACGCGAACCCGCTGGCGGAACGCGCCCCGGCTCCGTTCGATGTGCGCCGGATCGCGAAGGGCAATGCGATTTACGATATCCCTGTCGGTCCCGGCCACAGTTTCAATCCGAAATATCTCGGTCGCGTGATTGGCGGCTGGTCGATGGGCACTATCGTCGTCTGGCAGTCCGGTGCTCCTTTCTCCGTTCTGATTGGCGGTCGCGGCACGCTGAACCGTGCGGCGCGGTCGGCATCAAACACCGCTTCGCCCCTGGTGGCCGGCGCGAATCTCTATAACAACTTCGGCTTCCGTGAGACGCCTGACGGGCCGTACTTCATCTCGTCTTCGGCAATCGGCACAGACGGACGGGGTACTGCCGCGGATGGAGCGGCAACCTTCTCCGGTCAGCTCTTCGCTAATCCGGGAGCAGGCACAATTGGATCGCTGCAGCGGCGTTCCTTCTACGGGCCCAACGAATTCAATCAGGACGTGTCCATCCTGAAAGACGTCAAGCTCTTTGAAAGCCATACGCTGCAATTCCGCATGGATGCCATTAATGTCTGGAACCATGCCAGCTTCGCGGTGGGCGATCAAAACATCAACTCAACCACATTCGGCAAGATCACAGGAAACTTCTTTGATCGCCGGCTGGTGCAGTTCGCCCTGTCTTACCGGTTCTGAGAACTCAGTCACTGCAGTAAGGAACGGCCCCGGTCCGGCAATGGATCGGGGCCGTTCTGTTTTTTAGTCTGGTCGCCCTTTGCGCCGGGGAGCACAGCCTCTAAACTGTCTGTATGACGCCTGCCTTCATGACACCCGAAGCCGTGTTCTCTGTCGCCAATGGCTTTGCCGGACTCGCCTGGCTGTTACTGATCTTCGGGGGCCGCACCCGCTGGACCGCCAGTCTGGTCTGCGGCCTCATCGCTCCCCTTCTGCTGGCCGCACTCTACACCACCCTCATCATCTCGAATTTCGGCGGCTCACCCCAGGATTTCACCACCCTGGACGGCGTTGCGAAGCTGTTCTCCAACCGCTGGATTCTGGTTGCCGGCTGGGTGCATTACCTGACTTTTGACCTCTTCGTCGGCAGTTGGGAACTGCGTGACGCGCGCGAGCGAAACATCCCTCACTGGGTCGCCGCGCCGTGCCTGCTGATGACGTTCCTGTTCGGCCCGATTGGTTTGCTGCTCTGGTTTATTGTGCGCTTCGCAGCCACTCGCACGGCTGCCATGCAACCCGATAAAGGTCTGGGTTTGTAAGGCTGCTTTTTGTAGGACAATAGCCTCAAAGGGAATTGGGGTGAAAATATCTCGTCTTTCCGCAGTAATTGTTTTCAGTGCGGTAGTGATTCAGGTCGCGCAGGCGCAGCTGCCTGTAAAACGTGTGGTTCTCTACAAGAACGGCGTGGGCTACTTCGAACACCTGGGCACGGTTCGCGGCAATCAGGATGTGGGAATTTCCTTTACATCGGGCCAGTTGAACGATGTACTGAAGTCGCTGACGGTACTGGATCTGAATGGCGGTCGTATCTCCGGAGTCGCGTATGGGTCCTCCGCGCCGGCAGACCGGCAACTGGGCGATCTGCGCCTGCCGGTCGGAGAGAAAACAACTCTCACCGATTTCCTCTCTGCCCTGCGCGGCGCGCGCCTCGAAGTAAACAACGGCGCAACCGTGGTCACCGGTCGTCTTTTGAGCGTGGAGCGCAAAACGCGCATGGGCAGCGGAGCCACGCTGGAAGTGGATTATCTTTCGCTCATCACCGACGCGGGTGAGGTGAAGACCACTGAGGTTTCTCCCGGATTTTCCGTGCGCCTGCTGGAGCGCGGGCTGACGGGCAAGGTCGACCGTTTTCTGGATCTCTTATCGTCCGGGCGCGAGGCCGATTCGCGCCGGATGACCATCTCCACCGAAGGCACAGGCGAACGAAATCTGTTCGTCAGCTACATCAGTGAGGTGCCGGTGTGGAAGGCAACCTATCGCCTGGTGCTGGATTCGAAACCCGGCAAGTCGCCTCTGGTGCAGGGCTGGGCGATTGTCGATAACACCGTGGGGCAGGACTGGGAGAATGTGCAGTTGTCCCTTGTGGCCGGAGCCCCGCAATCGTTCATTCAGAATCTCTCGCAGCCCTACTATTCGCGACGCCCCGTGGTGGATCTGCCGCAGAGCATGAACATCTCTCCGCAGACGTTTGAGGCAACTCTGACGCCGGGTAGTGCGCAGATCACGGGCAAAGTCACAGATCCCACGGGTGCTCCGGTCCCGGGCGCCATTGTCCGTGCCTACGATTCCGGTGGAGCGCGGATTGCAGAAGTCCGCACCGACGAAGCCGGAGTCTATGAGCTGGGCCTGGCTGATGGAACCTACCGTCTGGAATTCCAGCAAACGGGATTTCAGTCGACGTCCCATAGCGGCGTCGCAGCCTCCGGCGACAGAGTGACCAGAAGTGATGCAAGGCTCAGCATCGGTGGCGTGGCACAGAGCGTGACCGTGGAGGCTGAGGCTTCCACCATCAACACCGAATCCGCCGGCCTCTCCGCCAGAGGCCGTTTGCCTGGCAGCGGCTCAGCGCTGGGCGGCAATGGCGGCGGGACGATGAAACGGGCTATCCCGCCGCCCCCATCTGCCCCCATGATTGCTGCTGCCCGCGCTCAGGCGCAATCCGCCACCGCAGCCCGGGAACTGGGTGATCTCTTCGAATACAAGCTCAAAGAGCCCGTCACTATTCAGAAAAACCGCTCAGCGCTGGTCCCCATCGTCCAGGCCAACATCACCGCTGAGAAGGTCTCCATCTGGAATGAGCGCGCCGGGCTGCCCCGCCCCCAACGGGCGCTTTGGCTCACCAACACCACCGGACTCACGCTCGATGGCGGCAGCTTCAGCGTTCTGGAAGAAGAAACCTTCGCGGGAGAAGGGATTTTCGATCCCATCTGCCCGGATGAAAAGCGTCTGATCTCCTACGCTACAGATCTCGCGCTGAACGTGAATGCAAAGCAGACAAGCGACGCGCAGCGTGTGACGCACGTAACGGTCAGCCGCGGCGTCCTGACGCAGGAAAGCGAGATCCTGGAAAAGAAAACTTACACTTTCCGCAATGAGGACGGCAGTGCGCGGAACGTGATCGTGGAGCACCCTTCGCGGCAGGGCTACGAACTTCGCAGCGAAGTGAAGCCTGCGGAAACCACGCCGGGCTGGCTGCGTTTCCGCGTCCGCGTGGAGCCGAAGCAAACCACCACACTGGTCGTGGAAGAAGCGCGCCCGCTGCTTGCCACTTACTCCCTCAGCAACCTGAAAAGTGATCAGCTTGCCCTGTTCGTCCGTCAGCAAACAGTCGATAAAACCGTTGAAGCCGCACTCCGCAAAGTCCTTGTTCAGAAAGCAGTCATCGATGAACTCGAAACGAAGAAGACGAATCTGGAAAACGAGACCACGAAGATCTTTGATGACCAGCAGCGCCTGCGCGAAAACATGAAGGCGCTCAAGGGAACCGCCGAAGAAAAAGCTCTGGTGCAGCGCTACACGAAACAACTCAACGATCAGGAAGATCGCCTGGAAGCAGTGAAGACGGAGGGCGCGCAGCTGGAAACCCGGCAGGACGCAGCGCAGGAAGTACTCGACCGCATGATTCAGGATCTGACGATGGACGTCCGGTTGTGATGGCGGCTCGTCCACATCATGGGATCATGAAGTAGTGCCGGAACCGCAGCAGTCTTTCGTAATGGAACGCCTTGGCAAAGTCAGCGAGAGTGATCGCTCCTTTGACATTGAGTTCTGGCAACGCCAGGGTCCGGACGCAATATTTGCGGCGGCGTGGGAAATGGCACTCGAAGCATGGCGATGGAAGAACAACAGTGACGCAGAACCCGAATTTCAAAGATCTGTTGAGTGCATTAAACGACTGCAACGCTAAGTATCTGGTTGTCGGCGGATATGCAGTGATGATCCATTCAGAACCCCGATACACTAAGGATCTGGACATTTGGGTGGAGGCGACCCCGGAGAACGCGCTGTTAGTTTATCGGGCACTTGCGGCCTTCGGTGCACCGCTCGCCGGAATCAGGCCGGAAGAGTTTGCGAAACCGGACGTGATCTACCAACTGGGTGTACCGCCTTCGCGAATCGACGTACTCACCTCCATCAGCGGTGTTGAGTTCGCAGAATCCTGGCCGCGCCGATTTGAGTCGAAATTTGGAGACCTGCAGGTTCCATTTATCAGTCTGGACGACCTGATCCGAAACAAGCGCAGCGTTGGACGCCATTCCGATCTGGCCGACTGTGAGCGATTGGAGCAAGCCCGTTCAAGAGGAACCGCCGGGTTCACCGCCGGTCAGAATCAGTTTGCGATTTAGCATATCGAGCGCCATCTGTGCGGCAAAAGCGAGCACCCGCAGTCGGTCGGTCGGTCGAAGGCCAATAAAAATAATCCCACCGGAGCTTCACCCCCATCTGCGGAAGGTCCGGCTTTCCCGGTAATTAAAACCGTCCAGATCGCACCCGCCTTCGCAATAGCACCGTGGGACATTGCATCCGCCGTTCAGCGCTTACCGCGCCATGTTGCGCCAAAGTCTCTTCCGGCACACCAGAAAATACAGTCTTCATGCCCCGCGCGCATGTCACAACCCAGCCCGGACAGTATTCCGGACTGCCCGCTACGCTGGTGATCCGCCGGTGAGTGTGATCGTAAGGCCGGGAAGCAAAGTTGTGGTTTCAAAAGTAATGGTCGTGTAACCCGTTATTCCCAACGCCGCATCCATCAACGCAGTATTGGCGTTGTAAGTCGAGGCCGGGAAGAATGACGTGATCATCGGTGCATGTGCCGGTACCCAGCCAAAGGCAGCAGGGTAAAAGTCAAGAAAAAAAACGGTCATCCCAGCTTGCGGTTCAGCATATCCAGCGCCATCTGCGCAGCAAATGCGCGCACGCGTGGCCGGTCGCTCGAAGGCCAGATGCGGTGGAAAACTTCCACGCCACCGGGGCCGGCAACGCCAATAAAAACCGATCCCACCGGAGCTTCATCGCCATCCGTGGACGGCCCGGCGTTACCGGTGATGGAAACCGCCCAGGTCGCGCCCGTCTTCGCAATAGCCCCCGCAGCCATCGCAGCCGCCGTTTCAGTGCTCACCGCGCCATGTTGCGCCAGCGTTTCTTCCGGCACTCCAAGCAACGCGGTTTTCATCTCGCGCGTGTAAGTCACAAATCCGCCCAGGAAGTATTCCGAACTGCCGGCCACGCTGGTGATCCGTTCCGCCAGCCCGCCGCCGGTCGCGCTCTCCGCCACCACCAGAGTAGCCTTCGCGGCCTGCAGTCTCCGGCCAATAATCACTTCCAGCGGATCAGCATTGCGCGAATAAATCCGCTCGCCCAAAGCCGCCTCAATAGGATCGCCCACCTCAGCCAGCAGAGCATCCGCCTCCGCTTCCGTCGCGCACCGCGCCCGCAGGTGAACCTGCAAGTCGCCATTGTGCGCCAGCACCGTGGTCGCCGGATTCTCGTATTTCGTGTAAATCGGCGAAATTGTCTGGTCTAAATCCGATTCCGACATCCCCGAAATCCGGAACACCTTCGTACGGATCACCAGAGGCGGCACCATTCTCTGCAGCCGCCCCACACACTCCCGCGTAAACATCGACTTCAGTTCATGCGGCGGGCCAGGCAGAATCATCACTACGCAGTTGCTCGCCTGAATCCATTGCCCGGGAGCCGTGCCGCGGTCGTTTGACAAAATCTCCGCGCCTTCAATCACCATCGCCTGGCGCTTGTTGATCTCCGGCATCACACGCTGCATACGCCGAAAACGCTCTTCGATTCCGTCCGAAATCTCCGCGTTGAAGATCTGCAGCCGGCCCATCGCCGCCGCCACCGCGTCCCGCGTCACGTCGTCTTCCGTTGGCCCCAACCCACCCGATATCACGACAACCGGCGACGCTTCCATCGCCCGCCTGACCGCCGTCGCCAGCCGGTCGCGGTCGTCGCCAATCACATGCTTGGCCACCACCTCCACCCCCAGCAAATTCAACTGGTCCGTCAAAAACAGCGAGTTTGTGTCGACGCGATCCGGCGTCAGCATCTCCGATCCGACTGCGATAATTTCGGCGTTCATATGGCAGCTTAAAACGGTTGATAACCGCGAATCCCCACGTCCACCCGGTAAATCGCGTTTGTCGTCGCCACAATCATCGCCCTTGAAGGTGAGAACGCCAGACCAACAATGCCAGGTCCGGAGAGAACAAGGTCGATCGTGCGGTCCTGCTGAATCCTCACCACACCCTTGCGGCCCATGTACGACGCCGCCGCATACAGGTTCCCGGCTTCGTCAAAAGCCAGCCCCTGCGGACGCCCCAGCCCGCGGTAGAACACTTCCACATCGCCGTTATCGGCCACCCGGTTGATGCAATCGAAGCTCGATGTCGTCGGCCCCGAGACATACAAATGCTGGTCCGGTCCCCATGCCAGATGGTAGGCCGCAATCGACGGTTCCAGCGTGGCATACACGTAAATCTGCCGGTTCGGCGCAATCTTGAAAATCGTGCCCGACCGGTCCCCGACATACAGGTTCTGCTCTTCGTCAAAGCACATCCCCGTCGCCACGCCCATGCCTTCCACGAACACCGACATGTTACCCGTCGGCGTCACCTGATAAACCATGCCATCGAAGCGGCTGGAAATGTAGATCAGCCCATCCGGCCCGATCGCAATCGACGTCGCGTTCATCATGTCGTTAATGAACGGGCGCAGATTGAAATTCGTATCGATGCGGTACACCGCCACCGGCACCTTCTGCCCGCGCGACCCGCTGAACGTGGTGTAAATGTTCCCCAGCCGGTCCACAGCCGGGCTCGCCACCGGGTGCAGGTTTTCCGCAATCTGAATCCCGATATCGCAGTTCCAGATCGCACTCGCCCGGTCGCCTTCACCCACAATCAGTTCACCCGCCGACGCGCCTTCCGGCACCTTCACAATCACCAGCGAATCGGAACCGATCACCACCGGAGCCTGCACATCCCCCAGCATCACGTGGGGGCGCTCCATCAAACTGCCGCTCTGGTCAAGGCCGGACGAAAAGCCCGTGCCCCGTATGTACAGTTCGCCCCCGGTAATCGCAGCCTCGGGCTGGACCTGAGCAATCAGCGGTATTCCGTCAGTCTCTTTTCGGATTGGCATTTAGTTTCGTTTGCACCTGATACGTCAATACAGATTGAACCATCCCAGCACGAATAAAACAACAGCGCCGTAGACGCCCGCCATCATATCGTCCAGGACTATTCCAGCGCCCCCGGGGATCCGTTCAAACAGACGCACCGGAGGCGGTTTTAGGATATCGAAAATTCTAAACAACAACAGCGCCAGCAGCATCGACTTCCAGTTCAGGCGCGCGGCCCCTCCCAGCGTCAGCCATTGGCCCAGAACTTCATCCACTACAACAATTTGAGGGTCTTTCCTGCCGGATTCCCTCGCCACCACACCGGATGCCCAGATTGCCGGCCAGAGTGCCGCGAGGGAGAGCACCGCGAACCAGATGTTCGTGAACCCGGCAAGAGCAACCAACGGCCAGGCCAGCAAAATGGCCGCGATGGAGCCGGCGGTCCCGGGGCCTTTGGGGAAATACCCCGCACCGAAGAAGGTTCCCAATGCCCAGGCGGGCTTATTCACCGTCGTCTTCTTGACCTTCCAGCGGATTGAAGGCCGGCGTCGAGATCACATACTTCTCAGACGCCCACTTCCCCAGGTCAATCACCCGGCAGCGCGCACTGCAGAACGGGGCTTCGGTGTCCGTTAGCTTCACCGGTTTTTGGCAGATCGGGCAGCGCATCAGACGATTTGGATGAGTTGCGGCGGCGCGGGATTCGGAATCTGATACGCCTGGATTCCCTGCTCCGCGCTCTCCAGCAGCGTTCCGATAATGTCGTAATCGTGGGTTTCAGTGATGCGCAGTTTCCGTATCTGGCCGGCGCGGGGCTCTGCTCCCTCCACGTCGTTAATCAGCACCACGCCGTCAATCTCAGGAGCCTGCGTCGACATGCGCGCCTGCCACAGCAGATCCGTATCCGGCGAAAGCCCTTCCACCAGTACGTCCACTTCCGTGCCCACCAGCGTTTTGTTCTTCTTCGCCGAAATCTTCCGCTGAATCGCCATCAGGCGGCGCTTGCGGTTGTTGATGGTGCGGCCGTCCACCTTGCCGTCCAGCTCATGGCTGCGGCTCGTGTCTTCATCGGAATACGAAAAGACGCCCAGCCGGTCCAGCTTCGCCGCTTCCACAAACTGGCAGAGCTCGTCGAAATCCGCTTCCGTCTCGCCGGGGAATCCCGCGATGAAACTGGTGCGGATCGCCACGCCGGGAATCGTCTTGCGAATCCGTTCGATCAGTTTCAGGAAGATATCACCGTTCGCCCCGCGCTTCATGCGCTTCAGAACGTTCGCGCTGGCATGCTGCAGCGGCA
The DNA here is from genome assembly GCA_038319515.1 of Bryobacterales bacterium. Lineage (GTDB taxonomy): Bacteria > Acidobacteriota > Terriglobia > Bryobacterales > Bryobacteraceae > BOG-234. The sequence continues at coordinate 14,634 of JBBQDH010000025.1, read as the reverse complement.
TGTCGATGTACTTCACCAGCGAATCATGTTCCGCGATGGTGTCGAGCAGTTTCTGCGTGACCTTGTTCGGATACGCGTAGAGGAACCGCACCCACTTAGGCTGCGGCGTTTCAATCTGCGCCAGTCGCGCCAGCAGCACAGCAAGCCCGTCCTTCAGGCCAAAATCCTCGCCGTAACAGGTGGTGTCCTGCCCGATCAGATTGATTTCCCGCACACCCTGGCTGAACAGCCGCGTGGCTTCCGAAACCACCGACTCAAACCGACGGCTGCGGAACTTTCCGCGATATTGCGGAATCACGCAGAACGTGCAGGGATGGTCGCAACCCTCTGCGATCTTACTGTAAGCAAAGTGATTCGGGGTGGCGAGAACGCGCGGAGTCAGGTCAGTGTAGAGATAAAGACCGTTTTCCGGAGGCGTGCTCTGGTCTTCCAGGCCCTCACAGGCAGCCACGATTTTATCGAGTTCATTCGTCCCGATCAGCGCGTCCACTTCCGGCATGTCTTTTTGGATATCGCCGCGATAGCGTTCCACCAGACAGCCCGCGACAATCAGCTTCTTCGCGCGCCCAACCCGCTTGTATTCAGCCATTTCCAGAATCGTATCGATCGATTCTTTCTTGGCCGGGTCGATGAAACTGCACGTGTTCACAACCAGGACATCAGCCTGATCGGGATGCGTCGTAAGCTCGTGACCACGGGCCGTTAACTGGCCCATCATGACTTCACTATCGACGAGATTTTTGGGGCAGCCGAGGCTGACGAAACCGACTTTCAATGGGTGGGGACTCACTTAAGGGTACCAAATGACGCCGACATATGACGCCAACAAAGTTTATACAATGGGGTTTGACCCTCCGGCAACTAGCCGTCCGCCCGTTGAATATCCCGGTCGCCACCTCCTGGCTGCTGGCCGACCTCGGCGAATCCAAAGGCAGGCAGAGTCTTGTCGGCAGCCGGGGACCTGAGCACCTTCTGGCCCTACGGCAGCATGCGCTGATCGAAAGCACCATCTCTTCCAACCGGATTGAAGGCGTGGTAATCAGCCAGTCGCGCGTACAGCCGGTCGTCCTGGGGCAGGAGCGCCTGACAGATCGCGATGAACAGGAAGTGCGCGGCTACCGCGAAGCCCTCACCTGGATTCACGACCATCACGCAACCATTCCGATCTCCGTCGAGACAATTCTCCGCCTCCATTTCCTAAGCCACGGGCAATCCGGCGATGCCGGAGAGTTTAAAACCCGCGACAGCGACATTGTCGAAAAATACCCCGACGGCCGCTCCCGAATTCGCTTCCGCACCGTCCCCGCCAGTCAGACGGCCACCCAAACTGCAGAGTTCGTCACAACCTGGGCTGCTTGTCTGCATGAACGATGGGCACCGCCCCCGATCGCACTCGCCGCCGCCAACCTCGACTTCCTCTGCATCCATCCATTCCGTGACGGCAACGGGCGCGTATCCCGCCTGCTGATGCTCCTCATGGCGTATCAGCTGGGATTCGAAGTGGGCCGTTACGTCAGCCTAGAACGCCTCATCGAACAGAACAAAGAGCGTTACTACGAGACGCTGGAACAGAGCTCAGTCGGCTGGCACGAAAACAAGAACAAACTCTGGCCTTACGCAAACTTCGTCCTGACCACTCTGAAAGACGCGTATGGCGAACTTGAGAATCAATTGGTGAACAGCTCAACCGAATAAGGCTTGTTCCCGATGATGCCGGCGCAAGAAAAAGAGTAGAATCTATCGAGACTATGCCCGCCGAGGAAGTTCGATCCCGAAGCCGCAGCAAAATACCCGTTGACGGCGAAACCGTGGCGGAGCGTTTGTACTGGTCGTACGCCAATCTTGCTATGGCACAAGCCGCCGTTAAGGACGGCCACCTCGTTTACGACCGCCGAGACTTCATGATCCGGAACAAATTGTACTGCGGACTGTTTAAGGGAACTTTGAACATCGGCGGCATAGCCCTCGACGAACGTTTGAAGATTTCCTTGCCACAGGCCTGCTGCTACTGCGGGTCGTGCGACCATCTCGCAGTCGATCACCTGGTCCCCACGAAGCGCGGTGGCCAGGACATCGGCGACAACATGGTCTGGGCGTGCCGCCCATGCAACAGCTCCAAAGGCGCAAGGGATGTGATCGAGTGGCTGCTTTCGCGGGGAGAAGCTCCGCCGCTTCTGCTCCTGCGACGATATCTCAAACTGGCGATTGAATACTGTAGCGAGAACAGCTTGATGACTGCCTGGTCCGGGACGTTGTGGAGGTTCCGTTCGCCCTTCACACGCTTCCAGGAAAGTTAACACTTTCCCCCGCACTCGTGCTCTGGAAGCAACCAACAGCACCTTCGGATCGCTGAGAGCTAATTCTGGTCATTTTTCGCCGCGGAACCAGGCGAGAAAATCGTCGGGCATGGGCTCGAAGAATGCAGGCCCGACTTCGAACATGCCTTTGTCGAGCCCAAACGGTCGGAGTTTATGCAGCGTTTCCGGGTTTGACGGCTGGTGGCTCTCCGCAGGCAAGTTCTCAAGACTATCCATATTTTCAGTATCCATCGAATATGCGGCCTTCTAGTTCCCGCGTAGTTTCAATCCCCAAACCGCACCACGCCGCACCCAATCAGTCAGCACCTTCACTTCTTTCCCCGGCAACACCGGACCCGGCGGCATCTGCAACTGCCCTTCATGCCGCAGCGCCTGAATCATCACGCTCTCTTCCGGCTTCCCAGGCACCACCGCCGGGCCTCGCGGGCCACCCTTCAGCAAACTCGCGCGATCCGTAAATGAAACCCCGCCATTCATCAGTTCCCGGTTATGACAACCTAAACAGCGCCGCGTCAGAAGCGGGGCGACGCGATCATCGAAATACCGCGCCTCCCGCGAACTACCAGACGCAGAGAGCATCAACAACAACGGCCAATTCACTTCGACTTCTTACCTAAACCGAACTGATTCCCCGCCTCCACCACCTTCCCGTTCCGCACCGTCACATCCAGCATCTTCTCGCTCTGCACCGCATGACCGGCCTCATCCGTCAACGTCGCCACAATCTTCTTCGTGGCCGCATCGAAAATCTCGCCCGTCGAGGAATACGCAAACTTCCCGTCCATGCTGAAGCTCAGCCAACCCACGCAATCACGCGCCTTCAAACTCCGCAACTGCTTCGGCGGCATCACCGTCGCGTCGAAAATATGGATCGCACTGTTCGCGCAGTCCGCCAGCCACAATTCCTTCTCATCCGGTGTCAGCGCGATCCCATGCGCCGGGCACCCGTGCCGCTTCACTTCGCCTTGCTTATAGCCTTCCACTTCCACCCGATAAAGCTTCTTGCCGGTCTTGATATCCCCCACCTCAAAACCCAGCAGCTTATTAATATTCACGAAAACCAGCGAATTACTGCCATTCACCGTAAACGGTCGGATCACATCCGCGAACGGCCCCACCGTCGCCGTCACCTTGTGCGTCTTCGCATCCGCAATCGACAGACTCGTCGACTTCAGCCCCGCCAGGTAAACATGCGCCCCGTCGCCAGACCAGATCGTATTGTGCGACCCCGACTTCGTCTCCACCGTCGCGATTACATTGCCGTTGGCCGCATCCACCACATGCCAGTTCGGGCCCTCCAGTTGCGGCACATACAGCAGTTTGCCATCGGGTGAAATCGCCATCCGGTCACAGCCGCCCTCATACGTCTTATCCCAGATCCGCTTGCCGGAAATCATGTCGATCGCGACCATCCGGTTCAGCGACGAGACATAAATCCGCCCGGTCTTCGCACTGGCCGCGATGCCCTTCACGTTCTCCGGCTCCTTACCCGCCGGCACGTCCCACGTCGGGATGCGCCGCACGAACTTATAGCCGTTGTCGATGTCGAATACGGAGATCCCCACCCCGCCGTACTCCGTGTAATTCCGCGTACCGGGATTCGCGACATAGAGCAGGTGCTGGTCAGCGGCGACAAGTCCAACCGCGCAGAGGAGGGATAGCAGTAATGGTTTCAAAGCAACGTCATCATATACCAATTTCGTACTTGTCCAGAATTTCCTGCCACAGGCCGCGCGCCTGGAAGATCATCTCCACGGCATCGCGAACCGCGCCGTTCCCGCCCACGTTCGGCGTCACCCAGTGCGCTTCATTCTTCACTTCGATCCGCGCGTTGTTTGTCGCGATGGCCAGACCTACCCGATGAAACACCACCACGTCCGTCAGGTCGTCTCCAATGAACGCAATCTCATCGCTCGAAGCGCCGGAATCCTTCATAATCTCTTCGATAATCGGGATTTTTTCTACAAACCCCTGATACGAATAATCCATGTGGGCCTGCAGCGCGCGCTGGTCTGTCGAAAACGATTTCCGCCCGCTGATAATGCCCGTGCGAATCCCCTTCCATTTGCACCACTGCAGCGCGATGCCATCCTGCGAATCGAAGGGCTTCACCTCAATCACTGTCCCCTCCGGCCCCGGAAAGAAAAACAGCTTGCCGTCGGTCAGCACACCGTCCACGTCCATCAGCAAGAGCTTGATCTTCGCCGCACGGGCGCTTACTTCGGTGCTCACTTCGTGAATCAATTAATTCTCCCCGAATAAATGTTTATAGAGTCTGCGCTGTTTAGCCAGCGCCTCCAGATAAAGCGCCTTCTTCGCCGCGTCCGGCTGGATGGCCTCGCCGAACTGCGTCGCCACGTCTGACACATTCCCGATCGCGCCCAGCCGTTCCAGCGCCAGCAGCGCTGCCCCGCGCGCGGTGGCCTCGTGCTCCTGGCACATCAAAACCGAATGCCCCAGGGTATCCGCCATCATGCGCGCCCACACCGGCGAATGCAGCAGCGCTGCGCCGGACCCCACTACAGACACGGGCGCACCAAACGCACGCTCCAGAATCTCGTACACGCCCCGGAACCGGAGCGCCACCGACTCAAGGCCCGCATGCAGAATCTCCATCGGCGTGGTGGCGGAAGCCAGACCCGCAATCGCCCCGCGCACATCCATGCGCCACTCGGTCGACCGCTCACCCGCAAACAGCGGCAGCATCGTCATTCCGTGCAGCCCCGGCGTCATCGCCGACAGTTGCCGCTCAATCTCGTCATCCTCCGGCAGCCTCAGCGTCCGCTTCATCCACGCGTATACTGACCCGCCGTTCGACAAGGCCCCGCCCACCACAAACCGCTTCCGGTCCACCCGATAACAAAACAGCCCCGGCGGGATCTCCACCTGCGGCGCCTGACCCTGCGGTTCGATGGTCACCCGCATCGCGCCGCTCGTCCCCACCATCAGCGCCCACCTGTCACGCGTGGTGCAACCGCTGCCGATGCTGTCGCAGGCCCCGTCCCCCAAAGCAGGAAACCAGGGGATCCCGCCCAGTTCCGGCCACAGCCCCGCATACTCACCCTGCAATCCGGAACAAGGCTCATCCAGCTCATCCGTCGACGCAAACTGATCCCGCCGAACCGGCAACGCCGCCAGCATCTCCGGATCGAAATCTCCACGATTCTGATCCCACAACCCACAAGCCGAAAGCATCGAAGTGGAAGCCCGCGCCGTCCCGAAGAACTCCAGAAACAACCACTCCCCTGCGCTCATCCACCGCGTCGCAGCCGCAAAAGCATCCGCCCGCGTCTCCGCCATCCACAACAGCTTCGACGGCGGATAACTCGGATGCAGCATGCACCCGGTCCGCGCGTGTTGCCCCGGATTATCCACCCGCCTGGCCAACTCCAAAGCCTGAGCGGAACTACGCGAATCGAACGGATGCAGCACCGGCGTGACCGCCTTCCCCGCGGCATCCACCCCCAACAGACTGTGCCAGAACGTATCCACGGCAACCGCCGCGGGCCGAATCCCCTTCGCCCGCAGTTGCCCGCAAACCGCCGTTAAACATTCCGCCACAATCCGCGTCAGCTCCCGCGCATCAACCTCCCACCCGCCATCCTCTGACGTGTGCGCCTGATACGGGATCTGCGATCCCACGCCCTCCACCGCCCGCCCGTCCGCCCCGAAAAGCAGCGTGCGCGCCGACGAACTACCCACATCGAGAGTCAGGACAGAATCCAAAAACATTTGTAGCACGGCAATAATCAGGGTGCGCAGGGCATCCCGGACCGTGAGCCCGAACCGGAAACGCCCGTAGCATATCCTCAGATCATGTGTTCGAACCCGCTCCCCGAGGAGCATTCGTGGCAGTAGGCGTTTTCGGCTGGGGCATCGTCGCCCCCAAATCCCCCAATATCAACGCCTTCGAAAAGAATCTCGATTCCGCTGAAACCTGGCTGACACCCTTCAACGGCTTTGGTCCCGATAACTTCCTCGCCGGCATCCCCGAATTCAACTTCGCCGACTACCGCGAGTGGATCAACCAGCGTTTCGCCCCGCGCCACTACCAGAATCTGGCCGAAAAGATGGACACCCCGGCGCTCTATGCCATCGGTTCTTTCATCCAGGCCCTGTCGCAGAACCCCGGCATCGAAGAGGCTCTGAAGGAACTCGGCACACAGGCACACGTCTACGTTGGCACGGGCCTCGGCAGCCTTTCCACGCTCTACGACGCCAGCGTGCAGCACTACGAATCACAGAAGCGCTGGGATAAATTCTGGGCCGCCCGCGTCAGTAAAACGCCGGTCCCCGACGACGCCCCGCCTGCCCCGCACACCGCTTCCGAAGACGACCGTCCCGCCGCCGAACAAGCCTGGAATCGCTACTGGATGGAGCGCTCTCCGGACCTGCGCCAGTACCTGGCCGAACTCGCCGAACTGGAAAGCCTCAGCCTCGCCGGTGAAGTGGAAGTGGGCAAGCTCAACGCCATCCGCGAGAAGGAAAAGCGCCGCGCCAAACTGCAGGAAAAGTGGAGCGCTCCGGAGCCACCCTGGAAAGTCTCGGCAAACGTCATCTGGAACATCCACAACACGCCGGCCGCGCAGATCTCCATCCTCGCCAGAACCCGCGGTCTGGCCTTCGCGCCGGTAGCCGCGTGTTCCACCTTCGGCGTGGCGCTGAAGCTCGCCATGGACGCCATCCATTCCGGTGAAGCAAAACTGGTCATCGTCGGCGCCACCGATCCGCCCCCGCACCCGCTCACTGTCGGCTCGTTTTTCAGCGCCCGCGTTCTCTCCGCCGACGGCTCGGTGTCAGTGCCGCTCACACGCATGCAGGGGACGCACGTGGCTGGCGGCTCCGTCGTCTGGATTGTCGGCGACATGGACTATTGCAAGGCAAAAGGCTTCACGCCGCTTGGCATGGAACTGCTTGCAGTCGGCGTGAGTTCTGACGCACACCACATCATTACGCCGTCTTCCGAAGGCCCCACTATCGCGATGCAGCAGGCCCTCGACATCGCAGGCGCAACCCCCGATCAAATGGGCACCTGGGATCTGCACGCCACTGCCACGCCAGGCGATTTCTCAGAGGTTGCGACGTTCCGGAATCTCTTCCCGGAATCCGTCCTCGTCACCGCCCGCAAAGGCACTTTCGGCCACGGCATGAGCGCCGGCGGAGGCTGGGAGCTGACAGCTCAATACCTCGGCTACCAGCGCGGTCGCCTTTACCCCACGCCTCTTGCAGAACACGACCTGAACCAGTCCATCGCCGCAGTGCACAACCGCATCGTCTTCGATACCGCCTGTGCCGCGCCCTCAAAACTGGGCGGAAAATTGTCGATGGGTATCGGCGGCGTGAACGCCTGCGTCATCTCCGGACCGTTGAAATAGCTTCATCGGGTCAACAACCCAGCAGTACGGCACTCAGCCTGTCCGCAGTAGAAAAAATGTCGAAGGCGAGATCCGAACGGTGACTTCCGCAAGGCCTTGCACTCCCTAAAAGCGACAAGGTACGCGCTGGTGGGTTTCGACGAAGTCCGAAGCTAATCTTCCACGGATAAAAGTCTGGCTAGAGCAACCATGGTGTTCGCTTTCAGATTACTAATTCTCCGTCGGCGTCTTCTCCATCCGGTCGATCATCACCATCCCGGTCGGCGTCTTCCGCGCCTCCAGCTTCAGGCCCAGCTGCTCCTGCACGGCGCTCATCAGCGTCGGGCCACTCTCCTCCGCATCCAGCGAATTCGGTGCCGGCGGGGGCATGCCGTTGATCCTCATATTCCCCATCATTCCCCCTTCCGGCGCGTACTCCAGCGTGAAATCGTATTTCGCCGTCAACCCTGTTTTGTCGGTCACCGGGCGCCGCAACTGCATGGTCAGCAACCCGGCGAGAGCCGTCACGGTTTGTGCCCTGGCAGTCATGTGCGAACTGGCGCCCTTAGGCCCCATCCGCATCGTCGAACTCATCCCCGCCCGCTCCAGCACGGGAAACCCGTTCGCATCCGTCTTCGGAGGTCCGTTCAGCATTGGCGGCGGCATTGGCGGCGCCGGCGGGCCGTCACCCGCGGGCTTCTTCTCTTCCACCAGTGTCGTCTCCTTCAGCTTCGGTCCGTTCTTTCCCACCACCAGTTCATATCCCTGCAGATCCTTCGTTTCCCGATGAAACTTCAGCCCGAAACGCTCCGCGAGAAGGTTCTGCAGCATCACGTTAAATTGCTCTTTGGTCGTTCCTTCGGGAACCTTCATGGTGAAGTCGAAGCGCTCCGAATCGAGCCAGTCCGGCCCGCTGATCTGATAATTCTTCACGTCGAACGCACGGGTCAAAACGTTCATCACCGATGTATTGGAGAATGTTGCCCGGCCCGGGTCCGCTGTGCCGGGGCCACCGCGCATGCCGAACATCATTCCCTTCATAGTGCCGGGCGTCATCGGCGCGGAAACTTTCACCGATGCCACTTCAAAGGTCAGTGTTTGTTGCGCCATAAGGGACAGGCATGCGGGCAACAGAAGTAATAACGCACGAATTCCAGAGATCATACGATCCTCCCGATGTATTATCGCGCAAAATATCCAGGTTTTGTCCGCGCCTTCATCCCCTCGCGTTTCACCCGAATCTCCACCTTCCGAAACGTGCCATCGCGCTCCGGGTGCAGACTGGTGTAACCCACGTCGTACATCGACCGCAATTCCTCGCCCACCTGCGCCAGCAATTCCCGCACGTCCCGTTTCGAAGCATCGAATGCCGCGCCCCCGGTCTCCCGCGCCAGCCGGTCCATCTCACGCATGCCATATCGGTCGCGCGCCGTCGGCCCGTGCCGGTGCTCTTCCGTGTACCGCACCGTGTAGATGGGGGCGTCGGCAATCTGCGCCCCTTCAATTGCGTCCATCAGATCGTGCGCGCTCGAATTGTCCTCGCCATCGCTGAAAAGCAGCAGCGCTTTCCGCTCCCCGGCCACCGGGCGCAGCTTCGTAATCGCCGCCGCATACACCGCATCGAAGAGCGCGGTGCCACCCGACCGCGTGTCGTCGATGTCCAGTTCCGGGAAACCCCTGTTGCCCTTTTCAAAGCGATGAAACGCGTCCATCAGGTCCGGCACGGAAGCGCTGAAATCACTTACCAACCGCACATGGTTGCCGAAACAAATCAGGAACGCTTTGTCCCGGGGCGTCACGGTCGCCTTGAGAAAGCCCTCAATATCTTTCTTGTGCTGCTTGTTGAACGTGTCCTGGCTCGCACTGGCATCCACCACCACGCCCAGCCGCAGTGGCAGATCGCCTGACCGGCTGAAGAACTTCACGTCCTGCTTCACGCCATCTTCGTAAACTTCAATATCCTCTTTCGTCAGCTCCCGCGAAAGCCCGCCGCGCCCATCGCGTACGATGAAAGCAACGTTGACCAGACTTACATCGACCCTGATCGGCACGTCCTGTTCCTGACCGAAAGCCAGCATCGCGGCAAATAATCCGAACCAGAAATGGCGCATTACATTCTGTACGTTTGAAAGTCTACATGAGTTTGCAGCAAATCATCCCGCGCGACATGCTCAGCAGCGGTGCCCTCATCGGCGTCGCGGTTTCGGGCGGGGCGGACTCCGTCTTCCTGCTGCACGCGCTTGCCGAACTCGGTCGCGCCGCCTGTGTCCTGCACGTGAACCACAAGCTGCGGGGCGCGGAATCCGATGCCGACGAAGCGTTCGTCCGGGCGCTGGCGGCAAGGCTTAACCTGCCGGTCGCAGTCGCTGAAATTCCGGTCGCCGCGGGCAACATTGAGCAGGAAGCGCGCCGCGCCCGGTACGACTTCTTCACTCAGCAGATCGCTGCCGGGTTCTGCGACGCGGTTGCCACCGGCCACACGCTGGACGACCAGGCTGAAACCATCTTCTCCCGATTTCTTCGCGGCGCCGGAACCGCCGGACTGAGCGGCATCCGCCCCACCAACCGGAATGGCGTCATTCGCCCCATTCTCCATCTCCGCCGCACCGACATCCGCGCCTCGCTAACCGAACGGGAGATGGAATGGCGAGACGACTCCTCGAACCTCGACACCAGCTTTGAGCGCAACCGAATCCGGCTGGAACTGATGCCGCAACTTGGCCCCGCCCTGCCCGAAATCCTCGCCTCCACCGCCGAATGGGCGCGCGGCGAAGAAGACTACTGGACCGCCGAAATCGCCCGCCTCGCCCCCGCCCTGCTGCAACAAAACGGCGAGGTGATCCTGATCCACATGAAGGCGCTGCTTGCGCACCCGGTCGCGGTGCAGCGGCGACTTCTGCGGCGCGCCATCGAAATTCTGCGAGGCGGGCTCCGCTCCATCGATTTCCGCCATATTGAGGCCATCCGCGCCCTCACCCACTCCCTGGAAGGCAGCGGACGCCTGCAACTGCCCGATCTCGACATCTTCCGCTCGTTCGACTGGCTGCGCTTCGCGCCCCTCGGTTTCGACTCGCGCCTGGAACGCGATTTCGAAGTCGAACTCACCATTCCAGGCAAAGTCACCATCCCGGAACGCGGCCTGTTCATGGAATTGGAACTGACCACCGGCGCGGACGTATATAATAAGCAGGAGAATGTGCTGGACTGGTGGCGGTGCGCCGGTTCGCTGACGCTGCGCAACTGGCGGCCAGGCGACAGCCTCCGTTTGCCAGGCAAATCCGGGGCAGAAAAGATCAAGTCGTTGTTTCAGGAATATCGCATTCCGCTGTGGGAGAGACGCTCCTGGCCGGTCATAGCCGAGGGTAGTTCCATCGTGTGGACGCGACAGTTCGGCCCGGCTGCGGAGTTCGCGGCGGGTCCTGATTCCGGGCAAGTTCTTCTGATTCGCGAAGACAGGGAATCGAACGGACGGTTTCAGACGTCCAATGATGTGACTGGCATTTCAGGGTCGGTAAAAGAGGGATTGTGAACGCAAACGTAAAGACTGTCATCTTCTGGGTAGGTCTCGTCTGTATTGCTGTCTTGCTGTGGGCCGTTGTGCGCCAGCATGGCGGGAAGCCGGACCGCCCCCTCAACTTCAGCGAATTTCTTGCCGAAGTGGACGCGGGTAACGTCAAAGCCGTGAATATCAACGGCAGTGAAGTCAAGGGTGACTTCATGAGTGGTCGTGAAACCTTTCACACCGTCGTGCCGAATAACTATCCGAAACTGTTCGATCAGCTGTCTGAAAAGAAGGTCGCGATGACCTTTAACGATCCGGCCGCCAGCGGCTGGGTTTCGTTGCTCGTGCAGTCTTCACCCTTCATCCTGCTCATCGGCTTCTGGATTTTCATGATGCGCCAGATGCAGAGCGGCGGCAATAAAGCTCTGAGTTTTGGCAAGAGCCGTGCCCGGCTGCACTCCACGCAGCAGCGCAAAATCACCTTTAAAGACGTGGCTGGCGTTGATGAAGCGAAGGAAGACCTCCTCGAAATCATCGAATTCCTGCGCGAACCGCAGAAGTTTCAGAAGCTGGGTGGCCGCATCCCGAAAGGCGTGTTGCTGATTGGTTCCCCGGGAACGGGCAAGACCTTGCTGGCCCGCGCCGTTGCGGGTGAGGCGAACGTGCCATTCTTCTCCATCTCCGGTTCTGACTTCGTGGAAATGTTTGTCGGCGTGGGCGCAAGCCGCGTCCGCGATCTGTTTGAGCAGGGCAAGAAGAATGCCCCCTGCATCATCTTCATCGACGAAATTGACGCGGTCGGCCGCCATCGCGGCGCGGGCCTCGGCGGCGGACACGACGAACGCGAACAGACGCTCAACCAGTTACTGGTGGAGATGGACGGTTTCGAATCAAACGAAGGCGTGATCCTGGTGGCTGCGACAAACCGTCCGGACGTTTTGGACCCTGCCCTGCTTCGCCCCGGTCGTTTTGATCGCCGCGTGGTGGTCGGTCTTCCTGATGTTGGCGGGCGTGAAGCAATCCTGAAGGTGCACACCAAGAAGGTTCCGCTCGGCGATGATGTGGAACTCTCGGTTCTGGCCCGCGGGACACCCGGCCTGGCCGGGGCCGACCTGGCGAATCTGGTGAACGAATCGGCGCTTAACGCCGCCCGTCAGAATCGCAAGGTTGTCATGATGGTTGATTTCGAAGTGGCGAAGGACAAGATCCTGATGGGCGCGGAACGCCGCTCCATGATCCTGACCGACAGCGAAAAGCGCACCACCGCGTATCACGAAGCCGGTCACGCGATTGTGGCCACCCGGGTTCCGAATGCCGACCCGCTGCACAAGGTCTCCATCATCCCCCGCGGAATGGCGCTCGGTATCACCATGCAGTTGCCGACCGACGACAAGCACAACTACAGCAAGGCTTATTGCGAGGACCGGCTGGCCATCCTGATGGGCGGGCGTATTGCGGAAGAGATCTATCTCAACCAATTGACCACCGGCGCCAGCAACGACATTGAACGTGCCAGCGAAATGGCGCGAAAGATGGTCTGCGAATGGGGCATGAGCGAATTGGGACCACTGAGCTTCGGCAAGAAGGAAGAGCAGATCTTCCTCGGCCGTGAAATTTCTCAGCACCGCGATTACTCAGAAGAAACGGCGATCCGCATCGACGAAGAAGTGAAGAAGATCATCTCGACAGCCTACAGCCGGTCGCGCGTCATCATCGAGCAGGAGTCCGCGGGCATGGTGAAGGTGGCGGAAGCACTGCTTGATCGGGAATCCCTGGACGGCGCGGAAGTTCGCACGCTGATGGACGGCGGCGAGATTCCGCCGACCGGCAGCAGCGGTCGATCGGGTGGCCTGAAGAACGATACGCAGCAGGTGATCCGCCCCGAAACCGGTGGCGGTCGCCGGCTGGGCATGGACGGGGAACAGGCCGCTCCTGCCTAGACCTTATCCGGTTTATCTGTTCGATATTGACGGAACCCTGCTGGATAGCGCCGCAGATATTTGCGGTGCTATCCAGCAGTCATTTTTGGGGCACGTTGCGGAGCCGCCATCGTTCGGGTATCTGAAAAAGTTTGTGGGGTACCACCTGGATGTCTGTTACCAGGAGGTGCTGCCGCATTACAACCGTTCGCAGCTGGATGAACTGGTCGCTGCATATCGCTCGGTCTATCCGGCGCGGAAACATGCGGCAACGTCAAGGTATCCGGGAGTTTTGGAAACCCTGCAGCAGTTGCCCGGGCGCAAGGGAACGGCCACCACCAAGGGCACTCCCACCACACGCGCGATCCTGGAACAATTCGAACTGCTGCCTTATTTCGACCATGTGCAGGGCACCGATGGCTTCCCGTGCAAGCCGGAGCCGGACGTGATTCTGCGGGCTCTTGCCGCGCTGGATGCAAGCCCGGAAGATTGTCTGTTCGTGGGCGATTCCGCAGCGGACATGGAAGCCGGTCGGCGCGCGGGCGTGAAGACCTGTGCGGTTCGCTGGGGCTACGGGAACGTGGAAGAGATGTCCCGCTGGGAGCCGGATTACTGGATTTCAGACCCTTCGGAATTACTTCTTCGGTAGCGCGAACGCGACGAGCGAATCGCCGCCAGGGGCTCCCCAGTAGGGTCCACCGCCTGCCATGATCACGACGTACTGGCGGCCGTCTTTGCCCTGATAGGTAATGGGGGTAGCCTGGCCATCGGCGTCGAGCTTGCCCGCCCAGAGTTCCTTACCGGTCTTTGATTCGAAGGCGCGGATGCGGTTGTCGTTGGTTGCCCCGATGAAGACCAGACCGGCGGCTGTGGCGATGCTGCCTCCCAGGTTCAGGGCTCCGGTGTTGTGGACGCCCTGCGCTTCCAGCTCTTCCACGATGCCGAGCGGGACATGCCAGGCGATATCACCGGTGGCGGAGTTCACGGCAACCATTTCCCCGAACGGCGGCTCCTGACAGGGAATGTGGTTGGCCGGGTCCCAGAAGCGGGCGTAGTTGCCTCCGAAGGTGGCGGTGCGGGCATACGTACCATCGGCCTTCTTTTCCATACGGCCCCATTGCGCGAGGTTCATCACGTTGGTGAAGATGTAGCCGAGTTTGGGGTCGATGGAGACGCCGCTCCAGTTCCCTCCCCCGAGGGTGCTGGGCCACGCGAGCGTGTTCTGGTCGGTCTGATAAGGCGAGTACGGGCCGGCATTCGTCAGCTTCTCGTTGTCGAAGAGGGCCTTGCAGAAGGCGGCGTGTTTGGGGGTTTTGGAGTACAGATCGTCTTTACTGAAGGCCATCTTCGAGAGCGGCTGCGGCTTTAGCGGGAATGGCTGGGTGGGGGAGGTTTGTTCGCCGGGGACGCGGCTTTGGGCTACCGGGCGCTCTTCCATGCCGTAGATCGGTTCACCTGTGACACGGTTGAAGATGAAGAGCAGGCCCATCTTGGTGATCTGGGCTACCGCCGGAGTTTTCCTGATTTCGAAGAGGGCCGGC
>JBBQDH010000024.1:0-36084 GCA_038319515.1 Bryobacterales bacterium | reverse complement strand
TTCATCTATGAGGGCGCAAACCACGGCTTCCACAACGACACGACCCCGCGCTATGACGAGGCAGCGGCGAAACTGGCGTGGCAGCGCACGCTCGGGTTCTTCGCGAAATATTTGAAAGCCTAAAGGGATGGTGCGCGGCAGGGCACGTCTTCAACGATAGCCCTGCCGCAACAATATCTGGTGGCCGTTGCCTCTCACCAGAAACTCCGCGAACCGGCGCGCGGCAACCTGATTCTTCGAAGCTGCCACAACCCCCAGCGCCTGCGCGATGGGCCGATGCAATGTCTCCGATACCTCCAGAACACTTCCCTTCTGCCCGAGCACCAATGAATACGCCGTAAACACCGCATCCGCATTTCCAGTCACGCCATACTGCCTGGCCATGCTGATGTTCTCCGCGAAGACCACCTTCGGCTTCACCGCCACCCAAATCCCCAGCTTTTGCAGGCTCTCCCGCGCCGCCAACCCATACGGGGCAAGATCAGGATTGGCCAGCGCAATGATGCGGATCTTTGGGTTCGCCAGATCTTCCACGCGGCTGATCTGCCCGCCGGGAACCCACAGTGCCAGCACGCCTGTCGCATAGACCGCACGGGAGCCCGGCACAAGCAGCCCTTTCCGATCAAGCTCCTCCACATGGGCCACATCAGCCGCCGCGAAAACATCCCAGGGCGCCCCGTTCTCAATCTGCCGCGTCAGCTGCGCCGTGGATCCAAAGCTGAAAACCGGGTGGATTCCGGTCTCCGCTTCGAACTGCGGTGCCAGTAATTGCAGCACCTGAGTCAGGTTCGAGGCGCCCGCCACAGCAATCTCCGGTTTCGCGGACCGCGCCACAGGCACCGCAAGAAGGAGAATGGAAAGAGCCAGCGCACGTTGCATGTCGTTTAAAGATGTCGTATAAAAAGATGTCGTTTTAAAAAGAAGCTGTCTGGTAATCAGGATACAGGATGCAAATCGGAAACAAATTGGGAGCCCTGCGCCAGAAGCGCGGCCTCTCCGCCATTGAACTGGCCAAAGCGGTCGGCGTCAGCCGCCAGACCATTTACGCCATTGAGGCGGGCACCTACGTGCCGAACACGGTCGTAGCCCTTCGCCTCGCGCGGGTGCTGGAGTCCACGGTGGAAGAGCTGTTTCACCTGGATGACGAATTGTACGCGCCGGAGCTGCGAAACGAGCAGGTGACGCTGCTGCCCGGGTCGGAAACCGCGCAACCCGGCCAGACTGTGGAGCTTTGCCAGGTGGACAAGCGCCTCATGGCGTCGATGCCGTCCCCCATGCCCTGGTATTTCCCTGCAAGCGATGCCGTGGTGGCCGAAAAGTCCGCCGCCGAGGGCAAAACTAACGTGCGCGTCTTCCACCCGGAAGAGCAGTTCCGGAATCGCGTGCTGGTGGCCGGTTGCGACCCCGGAATATCCGTGCTTGCCAAACACGTTCAGGCCGCGGGCGTTGAGCTCGTTCTGGCGCACCGCAACAGCTCCCAGTCGCTGGACCTGCTGCACGAAGGCTCCATCCACATCGCGGGAACCCACCTCCGGGACGAAACCAGCGGCGAATCGAACATCCCGGAGATTGGTCGTATTTTCAGGAAGAACGCAGTAGCGGTGATTTCGTTTGCGGAATGGGAAGAAGGCATTGTCACCGCCCGGAAAAACCCAAAGAGCATTCGGGGAATTGAAGATTTTGCCCGCCCGGACATTACCATCATCAATCGGGAGAAAGGCGCGGGAACGCGCCGCCTGCTCGATGCCGGTCTGAAGAAGCTTCGTATTGATGTCCGCAAGGTGAACGGCTACAACCGTACGGCACCCGGACACTTGCCGCTTGCCTGGCAGGTGCAAACCGGCACCGCCGACTGCGGGATTGCAACCAGAGCTGCGGCGCGTGTGCTCGGTCTGGGCTTTATCCCACTGGTCAGCGAGCGCTACGACCTGGTGATTCGCCGCTCCCATCTCGACCTTCCCGGCGTCCAGACTTTGCTCGATACTCTGAGCCGCGCAAGCTTCCGGCGTGAACTGGAGAGCCTGGGCGGATACGATACAAGAGGCGCGGGCGAAAGAAAACTATGAGCGACATCGGAATTGCAAACAAGCTACGGAAAATCTGCCTGGCGCTGGAAGACGTCGTGGAAGCCGAAACCTTCGGTCACCCGACATTTCGTGTGGGCGGCAAAACCTTCTGCGTGCTGGATGAGCATAAAGGGGAGTCGGCGATTGCCGTGAAGGTTGGCCTGCCCGTGCAGGGAGTCTTCCTGAAAGACCCGCGCTTCTATAAGACGCCGTACACCGGGCAGCACGGCTGGGTGTCATTAAAGACAAAGACCACCCTCAACTGGCGGGAAATCGAAGAGCTTGTCAGAGGCAGCTATAAACTGATGGCCCGCCGCTCCACTGCGGCGGACCGTTCCGTGAAGCGGCGGCAGTAACACCGCAGTTCTGTTTCCAGGGGTCCTGTCCTTCCCAATTGGCAGGAAATCGCATGGCGTGGAGATCAATTTCAGGGTGCAGTGAAATGATCCCCGCAGGATAGGGGCGGCATGTCGTATCTCAATTGAGGCACGAAAAAACCCGCCGATTTGAGCGTCACCGGTATCCCGGGAGAGGCTTGGCGGGTTCGTCACCACGCTGCAATGTTCAGTCCTGGACGGCAAGAACCCGGTAGCAGGGCCAAAGCGCCATAGTAAACTACGCCTTCTGGCTGCGATACCGCGCAATCAGAGCATTCGTCGAACTATCGTGTTGCAGCTCCGAATCGCTCTTCAGCTCCGGCACAATCCGCATCGCCAGCACCTTGCCCAGCTCAACGCCCCACTGGTCGAACGAATCGATCTGCCAGATGGCGCCCTGCGTGAACACGTTGTGCTCATAAAGCGCAATCAGCTTACCCAGAATCTCCGGCGTCAGTTCCTCCGCCAGCAACATATTCGAAGGCCTGTTGCCTTCAAAAGTCTTATGCGCGATCAGCTCCTCCGGAACACCCTGCGCCGCCACTTCCTCAGAGGATTTCCCGAATGCGAGCGCTTCCGCCTGCGCGAACAGATTGGCAATCAGGATGTCATGGTGGTCGCCCTTCGGGTTGAGCGAACGTGTAAAGCCGATAAAATCGCAGGGAATCAGCTTCGTTCCCTGGTGGATCAGCTGATAAAACGAATGCTGGCCGTTGGTGCCCGGCTCGCCCCAATAGATGGCACCGGTCTCGTAGTCCACCTGCTCGCCGCTCAAAGTGGTGGATTTTCCGTTGCTCTCCATGGTGAGCTGCTGCAGGTACGCCGGGAAGCGCTTCAGGTACTGGTCATACGGCAGAATCGCCACGGTCTGCGAACCGAAAATATTGTTGTACCAAACCGTCAGCAGGCCCATAATCACGGGCATGTTGCGCGCAAACGGCGTGGTTCGGAAATGCTCATCCATGGCATGAAAGCCAGCCAGCATGGCGCGGAAGTTCTGCGGTCCGATGGCCAGCATGGTGGAAAGTCCAATCGCCGAATCCATCGAGTAACGCCCACCCACCCAGTCCCAGAAACCGAACATGTTCGCCGTGTCGATCCCGAACTTCGTCACTTCCGCCGCATTGGTGGAAAGCGCGACAAAGTGGCTGGCAATCGCCTTCTCGGCACCCAGTTGTTTCAGCGTCCACTCGCGCGCCGAATGCGCGTTCGTCATGGTTTCGAGCGTCGTAAACGTCTTCGATGCCACGATGAACAAGGTCTCCGCCGCGTCCAGGTCGCGCGTCGCCTCGGCGAAATCCGTGCCATCCACGTTGGAGACGAATCGCAACGTCAAATCGCGCTGACTGTAGTGCTTCAGAGCTTCGTACGCCATCACGGGGCCCAGATCAGAGCCGCCAATCCCGATGTTGACGATGTTCCGAACCCGCTTGCCGGTGAATCCTTTCCACTCGCCACTGCGGACCCGATCCGCGAAATCCGACATCTTATCCAGCACGGAATGCACTTCCGCCACGATGTCCACGCCATCCACCACCAGCGTGGCAGTTTTCGGCATGCGCAGCGCCACGTGCAGAACCGAACGGTTCTCCGTTATATTGATGCGATCACCCCGGAACATCGCGTCGATTCGTTCCTGCAGGCCGGACTGTTCGGCGAGTTCAAGCAGCAGGTCAATGCTGTCGCTCGTAATCCTGTTCTTGGAGTAGTCGAGAAACAGCCCCTCCGCCTCCAGTGAGAAACGTTTGGCGCGGTCCGGATCCTCTTCGAAAAACTCGCGCAGATGAATTTCTTCGATCGCGTCGGCATGCCCGTCAAGTGCCGCCCAGGCGGGCAGTTCGGTCAGCGGTGCAATAGTTTGTGGCGTAGACACTGTTCGATAAGTCCTCCAAGTAAAGTTATCAGGAATCCAGCGCGCGTGCGTTTCAATCTGGTTGGGCCGGTTAATTAAGGTTTCAGATTGAGAAACTGCGGCACGCTCTCTTCTGCGGCTCCCAGTGCAGTTGCCAGCGCAATCTTGGCGGCGTTGTGCGCGCCCAGGCTGGAAATATAATTGTCGTTGGCGGCGGCCTGCAGTTGCTGGGCCTGGATCACCTCGATGTTGTCCGTCACGCCCGCGCCAAATCGGTCCCTCGCCTGTACCAACGTCTGCCCGGCCAAATCCGCGTTACCCTTCGCCACCTCCACCTGTTCCGCCGAGGATTGCAGGTCAAGATACGCCGTGCGAACCTCGGCATCAATGCGCCCGCGCAGTTCCTCCACGGCATTTCGGCGGTTTCTGAGCAGCGTCTGCGCCTGGTCGGTTTCAGCCTGCGATCGGCCTCCCGTGTAGAGGGGAAACCGCACTCCTGCCACCATGCTGAACGTCCCGTGCGATGCCGCGAAAGTGCTGCCGATGTCGCCGTAGTTGGCCTGCACCACCACGGATGGCCAGAACTGCGCACGTGCCGCTTCCAGCGCGAATTCCGCCGCCCGAACATGCGTATTGGCCGCTTTGTAATCCGGACGGCGATCATACGCCTGTCGGAGCAGTTCGTCCAGTGTCTGGTCCAGCACCGAAAAGGGCAGCGAGTCAGTGAGGGCAAACTTCTGGCCCGGCGGCAACCCGATCACCCGCGCCAAAACCAGCTTTCCCTTCTCCACCTGGTTTTTCTGCGCAAGCAGCCGCTGTTTTTCCGTCCGAAACTGCACTTCCGCCCGCAGGACATCAATTCCCGCCACGGTCCCGGCGCGTTTCTGGTCGGTGGCCCGGTCCAGCAACGCCTGCGCGGTCGTGACTTCCGCCTGAATTGCGTCCGCCCGGGCCGCGTCCGTAATCACCGCAAGGTAAGCGTTGCTGACCGCCTGAACCACCAGATTTCGTGCTTCCTCCGCAGTGAGTCGGGCCGCTTTCGCGCTTTCCGTTGCTGATTTCAGGTTCCGCAGCGCGGGCCGGTCGTAGATGGTCTGCTGAGCGTAGGCGCGCGCGTCTTCCACGCCGAACGGGCCCACCACGGGCCGAATCGATGGCACCTTGAGGCCAAATGCCGCCAGGTCGCTTTGGATCGAGTTCTGGGTGACGGCGCCGTAAACGCTCGGCAGCAATGCGCTGAGTGTTCGTCGCCGGTCCTGCGCGGCCAGTTCCACAGAATCCTGGTTGGTGAGGATCCCCAAATTGTTTTTCAAACCGCGCTGCAGGGCGTCCCGAAGCGTAAGTGGCAGGGTTTCCGCGGAAGCTGTGCCCGTGGGCACACTGCCGGTGTAAGCACTGCCGGACAGGCGCTGCTGAATCACGGAAGCCGGTCCACTCGGCGCGGCCTGGGGAGCCGGCGGTAACTGCCCCCGGCCTTCGGCACAAATCAGAATCAGTGGAAAAAATGTTCGTGCCTGAATTTTAAACAGTTTGACTCCCCGAATGGACCATGACGAGTGTTTTTATTGTCCCAGTTCGGCTCCGATGAACCTTTTGGGTGCGCCCTCCTTTCTTTTTAGGGTGTGATTGGAGGATACTGACTCCACGGCGATAAACATGAAAATTGCGATTGGTTCCGATCACGCGGGGCTTGAACTCAAAAAGGGTCTGGCAGAGTATCTCAGCAGTAATGGCAACGAAATGGTGGACGTTGGCACCTGGACAACGGAATCGGTGGACTATCCTGATTACGCGAAGAAGGTGGGCGACGCAGTTTTGAGTGGCGATGCAACCCGCGGCATCCTGATCTGCGGATCGGGCGTAGGCGCTTCAGTGGCCGCCAACAAGTTGAAGGGGATTCGTGCCGGGCTTTGCCATGACGTCTATTCGGCGCACCAGGGCGTGGAACACGATGATATGAATGTGCTGGTGCTGGGTGGCCGTGTCATCGGCCCGCAGACAGCCATCGAACTGGCGAATGCTTTTGTGGGCGCACAGTACACCGGGGAAGCCCGGCATGCCCGGCGTCTGAGCAAAGTGTTGGCCCTCGAAGCGGATTTCTGCAAATAGGTTTCTTGAGACCGGGTTTTTAAGTTTTCAAAAGGAGAAGCGATGCAACTGGGAATGGTGGGGATGGGTCGGATGGGCGGCAATATGGCCCGTCGCTTAACTCGGGATGGCCACAAGGTGGTGGCTCTCGATCTGGATGCGGAGAAGATCGCATCACTGGCGCAGGAGGGGATCCATGGCGCCACGAATATCCCGGACTTCATTGCGCTGTTGGAAAAGCCGCGTGTCGTCTGGCTGATGGTGCCCTCCGGTGAGGCCACCGAAACGATGGTCAACAAGATCTCGGAGCACTTCGAGCCGGGCGACATCCTGATTGATGGCGGAAATTCATACTTCAAGGATGACGTTCGTCGTGCAGAGGCGCTCAAGCCCAAAGGTGTCAACTATGCGGACGTGGGCACCAGCGGCGGCGTTTGGGGCCTCGAACGCGGCTATTGCCTCATGGTGGGTGCCGATCCGGACGTGTTTGCGCATCTCGAATCCATCTTCAAAACCCTGGCGCCAGGTCAGGGCGACGTGGAACCCACGCAGGGTCGACCCACCACCGGCACCACGGCGCATCTCGGCTACCTGCACTGCGGCCCCGTCGGTTCCGGGCATTACGTCAAGATGGTCCACATCGGCATTGTGTACGGCCTGATGCAGGCCTATGGCGAGGGCTTTGACATCATGCGCAACGCCAACTCCAAAGCGCTGAGCACCAACATTCAATACAACCTCAACCTGGGCGAGATTGCCGAACTTTGGCGTCGCGGCAGCGTCGTGAGCTCCTGGCTGCTGGACCTGAGCGCCATTGCGCTCGCGGAAGATCCCAACCTCGAAAGCTACACCGGCTTCGTACAGGATTCCGGAGAAGGTCGCTGGACCATCATGGCCGCAATCGAGGAATCGGTCCCTGCGGAGGTTCTGACCGCGTCACTGTTTGTGCGCTTCCGGTCCCGCCAGGAACATACATTTACCGAGAAGATGCTGTCAGCCATGCGCAAACAGTTTGGCGGTCACGTCGAAAGGCCCGCCAGCTAATCGGCGACGTTTGTAGTAGAACTAAGGTACTAGAACCCCCTCGGCTGCGTTGCCTAAAGTTTGAGCGAAATTTTCCCGATAGTTATGTGGAAGGAGAAATTTCCTATGGAACATCAGCTCGAACAACTGACGGCACACCAGTCGAGGGTGGCAGCTCTGACGGCGCGTTTCGGATCGCCGGAGCTTTGTAGTCGCTTTGATGAGGCAGTAGAGTTCGCCGCGCTGGAGGGTCAATCGGTCTCTGCGGCTATTGGCGAGTTCATGGAGGACTTGACCGGGCCAGTCGGCGCAGCTTTCCGAACCCATGTCTTACCCCCGGCTTGCCAGGTGTCATCCACGCTGCCGGTGATGCCGCGGGCAGTATCCCGCCTGTTGCGAACGACCGAGGATCAAACCACGGGCCGTGAACTGGAGAGCATTGCGGGGTCTGACCCCGTGTTGTCAGCGGTACTTCTGGCGACGGCCAATTCTGCGTTGTACGGGAAGCGCCTCGAAATATCCACGCTCCGCGAGTCTGTTTTGCGGTTGGGCGTGCCGGAATCCCGGAAGCTACTGTTTGCCTCCTGCATGTCCCGGTTGTTTGCTTCGAGCGCTCTGCAGGCGCTTTGGCACCACTCGCAGGCGGTGGCAGACGCGGCCTGGGAGTTGGCCGAACTCTGTGAAGTCGACCCGGAAACCGCTTATTTGACGGGTTTGCTGCACGATATTGGGCGACTTGGATTCAGTACATTCCCCGCGCAATTTCGCGACGTGGAAGAATTCTGGCTCGCAGCAGGTTTTCCTGTGGTCTATGCAGAATCAATGGTTTACGGGAAAGATCACGCAGAGTTGGGGGCGGAATTGCTGCGCGCATGGGCGCTCCCTCAGGAAATTGTGGAGGCTGTCCGTTGCCACCACCGCCCGGAATGCAACTCTTCACGCCTGACCGCCGTCGTTTGCCTCGCCGAAAACCTGCAGCATTCAGACGAGGATCTCTGGTCTGAAATGCGTCGTCAGACCGCGATGGAGCGCACCGGAATCGTGACGGCGCAACTGGCGCGCAGGTCCCTCAAAAGGGTATGCGCGTAGTTTGTGCAGATCCGACAGCCTGGAATTTGAAGATGTTTGCTAATATAGGAGGGTTATGGCGATTCCCAATGTCAAGCGGCTCCGTCCGTTCTGCCCCACGTGTAACGATTCGTTCACGCTGATGGCTGTTCTACCCAATGATGCTAACGTCGAAGCGTACCTCGCCGATGCCGTGACTCGTCACGACCACAAAGCGTTCAACGATGCGAAAGCTGCGATGAACAAGGTCCGTGTCGGTCAGCAGAAGCAGGTCAAGAAGAAGTAGTAGTTCAGATTTTCAGCCGGGCTCTGAGCGATCTCAGGGCCCGCAAACCTTCCTGCGCTACGTCATTATCCGCATCCCTGCTGGTCTTTTCGAGGTATGGAACAGACGCGCCGTCCCCGCTCATTGCAAGGATACGGGAGAGCTGTATTTTCTCGTCACGGCTACCTTCTGCAAGCGGTTGGTAGAGTTCATTTCGAATCTCGTTTTGCCTCGCAGCCTCAATCAGATAAGCTCCGGCCACTTCCCGATAAGCCGATGAATTAAGTGTGTTGATCAGGTACCGAAACGGTGCCTCCACCCCAAGACTCCGATCCCCCCCCACCGTCAGCGCAAACGCGGCAGCCAGGCGCGGCAACATCTTCTCTTCTTCGTGCCATGTCTTTTCCAGCACTGGCTTGTCCACCGGATCACCAATTCGCCCCAGGCCTTCCGCAGCAAACGAGCGCAGCTTGTCTTCTTTGGCGTTCAGATAGCCACTCAAGAGCGCCCGGTCACCGGAATCCGGCATCAGTGCCAGAGCAGCCAGCGCGGAACGTTCCGCGTTTTTGTTGCGCGGGCTGCTGATGATGTTCCGCAGAGAGGGCAGTGCGTCTTTAGCGCGCAGAAGTCCCGCTGTTTCAATGGCGGTCGATTGAACTTTGTCATCCAGATCGCGCAGCAGGTAAACAACGCGGGGCCCGGCTTCGGGGTCGCGAATCTTCTGCATGGCGATCAGGGCTTCGTACATCACCCGGTTGTCTTTGGTTTTGAGCGCTTCCAGTAAATCCGGTCCGGCTGCCTGACCACGCAGAATGCCGAGCGCACGGCAGGCATTGGCGCGCGAATCCATGCTGGCGCCGCCACGCGCCAATCGCCCCAGAGCAGTAATCACCTCAGGCCGCACAATCACGAAACCATCGATCACCTGGTCGTTCGAATCACTGAACCGGGCCTTGAATGCAGCACCCGCGCGCACAACGGTCGAACCGAGACCCTGTTTGACGTAACCAGGCAGATAGTAATTCACCAGCCCGTCAGTCGCTCGGATCTGCACTTCAGCATCGGCATCGCGAGTACCCTGAATCAGCGGGTCAATGGTGTCTTTACCGCCCAGAAGAATCAATTGTTTGATGGTTTCGACACGGGTATCCACAGCCTGGCTGTTTAGATACTGCGCGACGGTGGGGATTGCCGAAGGGCCCTGTTTGGCCACTGCGCGAACGTCTTTGGGCGTCTGCGCAATGGCGAGTACGGCCGCCAGGATAAGTGCGGTAACAAAACGAATCATCTCGCTTCATTATCGCCCGGCGGAGGGGTTGCCGCTCAGTGCGGTCGGGGCCTTGCGGCGGTTCGCGATACCGCCTTCCCGGCATAGAGCCCCTTATCGGCACGTTCCAGCAACTGGCTTCCGGTTTCCGTTCCATTCCACTCCACAACTCCAATGGAGGCAGCAGCCACCACCTTCACCGTTTGCCCGCCAACAGACAGCTTGTACTCCCCCAACACCCACTCGTTGACGGCGTCTGCACGTTTCCCGGCTTCTTTGAGATCGCCGGCGACCACGACCGCAAACTCATCTCCACCCCACCGGCTGACCATGTCCGCAGCCCGAAACTGCGTGCGCAGGCCCTCCGCGAACTTGCGCAGAAGCTCGTCGCCGGCTACATGGCCATGATTGTCGTTCACCGCCTTGAAGTCATTCAAATCGATCAGTATCAGGGAAAACTTCTCGAGAACCGCTATTTTGCCTGCAAGCCGGCGTTCAAATGCCCCTCGATTGGCCAACTGCGTAAGGGGGTCGAGCGCCGCAACGCGTTCAGCCTCCTCCAGACGCGTTCGGTATTGCGCCACTTCAGCTGTAAGAGAGCCGAGTGCGGTCCGGCCTTCCTCGGCCATCTTCTCCACGCAGGACTGCAGCCTGGTCGCGCTCTCCAGGATGGACCGCCGAACCACCGCCAGGTCCTTCATCTCCGCGATTGACCGCATGGAACCCGTCACATCGCCTATTTCGCGGCTATACCTCTCATCTTTGCGGCTGATGGTTTCCGTAGCCTGTGCTACCACCCCGATAATCTCCCGCAACTCCCGCTCGTTGGCGTTGTGGTGTTCGAGTGCACTCTCCGCCCAACGTGAGAGGTGCGAATTTACCTCGTTGGTGGCCCTCTTGAGCGCGTCCGGTGTGGCGGGACCTTTTAGGGCTTCCCGCACCTCAGCCAGCTTTTGCCCGATCCCCGCACCCAGAGAGGGAACAGCTCGCTGACCACAATCCCCCATGGCGACAAGCGCCGAGCGCAAAGCCTCCAGTGACGGATCCGAAACGGGAGCCGGGACATCCCTGAAACTATCGATATGTTTGCGAAGTGAGATCATCAGTCGGGCAGAACGCTCCCGGGTGATCATCGGCAGTCCGGCGTAAAAACCTTAGGGCAGAAATCTACTGCTTGCTGAGGCGCTTATAATACTCGGCCACCGCGTTGGCGTAACCGGGAGGAGTATTCCGCGGGCTTGCGCTGCGCACGCTCCCGTCGTTATCAAGCTTGCGCCGAAGCAGTAATTCCACCTGATCAATCGCCGTCAGAACCTGCCCGTTGATTACGCTGGAGAGCTGCGCGCTGTCACCCCACTTCTTCGGATCCAGCTGCTGAGCATCTTTCGCCAACTGCTGGTATTCCCTGGAGAGTTCCTTGTCATCGCCCGTGGAAGCGCGCAGCCGGCTTAGATCCCTCATCAGATCGTTGTACGCCTGCTCCGCCTGTGCCCGGGTAGGCGCGGACTGCGGATTGTCAAAGTTGCTGCCATCCATCCGGCGCGTGTCACCCTGCGAGCCTGCGCCTGTCAGCGGTCCATTCGATCCGCCGAGTCCGCCGTTGTTCATGCCGCCATTGCGCGCGCCGCCAGCCTGTTGGCCACCACCCTGCTGCCCGCCACCCTGCTGGCCCTGACCTTGGCCTTGCCCCGGCTGTTGTCCCTGGCCTTGTCCCTGGCCCTGACCCTGACCTTGGCCTTGCCCCGGCTGTTGTCCCTGTCCCTGGCCCTGACCTTGTTGTCCCTGACCCGGCTGTTGTCCCTGTCCCTGCTGACCCGTGCGAGCCTGCTGCTGCCCACCCGGTTGCTGGCCCTGCTGATTACCCTGCTGCTGCCCTTGACCCTGGCGACCATTCTGTCCATTGCGAGCCTGCTGGCCCTGGGCGGCCCGCGTCAACTGCTCGATATCCCGCCTCACCCGCTCCGCCTGATTCAACGCCTGCTGCGCCGCAACCGCACTCTTGTCATCGCCCGCGCCGCCCTGCTTGCCAGCCTGCGCTTCCAGTTGCTTCAGATCATCCTTTAGCTCGTTCAGCGAACGAGTCACCGGAGCCTCACGCATCACCGCATATTGGCCCATGCCCTGCCGAAGAGCCTGTTCAGTGAAGTCCATGCGGGTACCCACTTCACCCTGCTGGCTCTTGCCCATCGTGTCCCGCAGCTTCTTCGAAACATCCGGCTGCGCACCCGACATATTGCGGGACGCCTGCAGCATGTCCTTTTGCAACTGGTCGTAGGCCCCATGCATCTGCTTCTTCTCTTCGGCCATCTGCTGTGCCTGTTGCGGATTCTCCTGGCCCTGACCAAAATTCTTCCGCAGACGCTGTTCGAAATCCTGCTGCTGATTCGCCAGCTGTTCAGCCTTGTTCGCCATATCAGCCATCTCCGAACCGCTCTGCTGATTCCGCATGTTCTGAATGGACTGCTGCGCCTGCTTCAACCGCTCCGCCGCCTTTTGCGCTTCCGATTGCCCCGCGCTGCCCTGCTGACCCGGCTGTTTCGCCGAAGCCGCCGCGCCCATATCCCGGGTCGCCTGCTCCAACTGCTTGATCGCCTGATCCAGTTGCTGTTGGCTCTGCCGCTGTTGCGGCGTCATCGGACGGTTCATCGCCGACTGCGCCGATTGCTGTTGCTGACCCTGCTGCCCACCCTGTTGCCCTTGCTGGCCCTGCTGTCCGGATTGCTGGCCCTGTTGCCCCTGCTGTCCGGATTGCTGCCCCTGTTGACCTTGCTGTCCCTGTTGGCCCTGTTGATTCTTCGCCTGCTGACCCTGGTCACCCTTCTGGATCTGCTCCATCTCACGCTTCAGCTGTTCCGCTTCACGCCGCAGCATTTCCTGCTGCCACCGCTGCTGCGCCATCTGCTGCGGAGTCTGTTGCTGCTGCGCCAATTCCTGCTGCCGCTTCGCCAAATCCGCCAGCTTCTTCATGGCGTCATCAACCTTCTGCTGCTGCTGTTCCGCCGCCGAACCCGAATTCGTCTCGTACTGGTTCTTATCCTTATCCAGTTCCAGATCGAACAGGTTGGCCAGATCGCGGCCCGCCCCACCACCGCCTCCCCCACCACCGCCACCCCGGCTCTGCTGAATCTGAATATCGCGGAACGTCGATTCGGCCCTTAACAAATGCTGCAGAGCCTGCTGCTCCGGCATCAAAGAGCCCTGAAAATCCAGCGTCTTCAGCTTGTCAGAAGCAGGCGTCATCGCCGCCACCGCCAGCTCCATTTCCTTCACGAACTGCGAAAACCCGGCTCCGCCCGCATCCAGCTGCCGAGCCTTGGTGCGGTTCGCCAGACTCTGCGCCTGATCACGAAGCTTGGCCTGCACTTCCGCCAGATACTTTCCGTTCTCAGCCGCCGCGGCCTTCGACTTCACATCACCCTTTATCTGATTAAAAGTGGCCGCAATGATTTCCTTCTCCCGCTCAGAAATCTGCTGTTCCTGCTCGCCGCCACCACCTCCCCCGCCGCCACCGGACTGCTGCGACTGCGTGTAGTTAAACTCAAACGGCACCGCCTGGATGAAAAACATATCGGTCTTGGCCGAATTCTTCCCGTCCTTCGCGGTCGCATAGATGCTCACGATATCGCCCGGCACCAGCTTGAACTCTTCCATGGAAAGCATCGTGCTGCCATCCACTTTCTTCGCGCCTTTTACCTTCAACACCGAGACAGTCTTCTCCGGCGCACCGTTCACCGAATAGTGCAGATCCAGTTCCTGCAGCGGGAATTCATCCTCGCCCGCAATCTCCACCAGGACTTCCTCAATCGGACTGACCTTCGCATCTTTACCTGGCTTCGAAATCTTCACCGTCGGCGGAGACACTTTGCGCGCTTCAATGAAGTAATCGTCAGTGAGGCGAACCATCTCGCCGTGGTCCATCACGCCCAGGTGATACGTCCCGTCCTTGTTGATCGCCACGGACGCAGTCGTCCTGTTGTTGACAGTGGTCGGCAGATCCAGAGGATTACCTTCTTCAAGCACAATCTTGCCGCCGCTCAGCGGACGATCGGTCTCAATCTCCAGCTTCGCGACCGTGCCCTCCACCGCGCGCAGATCTCCGCCGGGGTCTTCCGAAGTGGACGCCAAACCGGTCCAGGAAGGATAAACATAAGTCACCCGGATGTTCTTCACAGACGGCAATTCCACCGTCCGCAGCGTAAACGTGCCGGACTTGATGCCCCCGGCCTCCACGTAATACTCCACATCTTCGGGCAACGCCACAAACAGAAACGCAAAACCGGACGCCCCTTTTTGCGGCTCCATGGGGGCCTGTTCCCACTTTGAACCACTGGCATACTTCACCCAAACATTGGCTTTCGCCGCCGTAAACCCGCTCAGCCGCGCCGTCACCAGTTGATCGGTCTTACGCCGGATCGTCTTTGAACCCGGCTCCACCGTAATGTCATACAACGGCTTAACCTTGCTGTCCTTCGGGAAGCTGCCCCAAAGCAACTGCGTCCCGGTCCCCAGCACCCCGCCGCCCACAAACATAAGATACAGAAGGACTGTGGCGGCCACCGCAGCCACGGAAGCAAAACGGAAGATACTCCCACTCTCAATCAACTGCTCCGGCTGCGCGTCGCGCGTCATCGTCAGCGCATCTTCGGCCAGCAAGGGCAGGAACGGATCGGAAGCGTTACTGGAAGCTTTTTCGGTGAACGTCAGCAGCCGCTGGTCGAAACCCGGGCGTTTCTGTTCCACCTGCTGGGCCGTGTTCCGGCGGTTCATGCGCATCAGCGGCACCACCAGCGTCAGCGCAATAGCCGCCCCAATCCCCACAAACAAGACGAAGCGCCCCATCAGCAAACTGGCAGGGGTAAACGGGGACGTCAACACTAAAGACACCACCGCCACAATCAGGAGCGTTAGAAGAAGCGCAGCGCCCACGGTAACCGCCGCGCCCCGCGTCCACGTCATCAGCCGGATTCGCCGTTCCAGCCGTTCCAGATACTGCCCCAGACCTTCGATTGGGTTCATGTCGCTTCCTTCCCGGCTTGCATTTGCCGGTTTCCGACCACAGATTCGATCACCGCCAGTGCCGCCAGCAGTGCCAGTGCCCACCACCACAATTCCGCGTTCTCGTCACGCGTATTCGCAGTTCCGGGCTGCGATCCAACCTCGCGCTTGGAGGCTATTCCCGTATTTTTCCACAGTTCCGCCGTCTCCGGGGGAACCACCGCGAAGTCCGACTCACGCCGGTCCGCATTCACCGCCGCCAGTTCTTCCCTGCCATTGGCCCGACGGATATCGAAAAACCCTTCCGACGGGAACTGGAACGTCACCGCTTTCGCGGACTCCGCCAGCGACAACAACCTCTTGTTATCCGGCCCCAGAATTTCCACCGGCACGTTCTTTTCCTTCACCGCCCGCAGATCCACAAACGACCCCACCCGATAATTTCCATGCCCCGACCCAACCCCGCCCATCTCATGCGTGGTCTGTTCCAGAAACGGCAGCCAAACCGGCTGCAGCGGCAGGTTATTCGCCACGTTGTCAAAGGCCGACGCAAAGATCAGCACATGGCCTTCGCCCACTTTCCTGTCGAGCATCAAAGGCAATCCATTGGCCATCCGCGCGGCGACCCGCACATCGGGTGATTCCGCAGGCGTTTGCAGCTTCACATACTGGAAAATCGTCACACCGTCCCAGCTCTGCGCCCGTCCAAAAGAGGGATAGGATGTATCAACCTGGGCCACCGTCTGTACCGTTTCGGTATCCGGCTGAATCGTGTGGATCTGCGTGACAGGCACGCCGGCCACCGGCACCGAACGACCCGGCGTGGCGTTGCGGCCCAGCGCCACCAGCATCGACCCACCGCCCTGTACAAACTTGTCCAGCATTTCTTCCAGGTGCTGCGGCAAGGGCCCGGGGTCAGATAGAATCACAAACGCAAACTTCGAAACGTCCAGGCTGGCCGCCTGCGCCGGCGTCTTCGAATCGAGTGTAAACGCGGCGTCGGTGGCAGACTCAAGCGCCGTCTTTAAATACAGCGGGCTCGCCGAATCTGCGTCCGCATGAACCAGTAGTGCGGGCTTCGGGTCCGCGCGTTCCACGGAAAAGAACCAGTGGTCGTCAGCAGGGAAAGCATCAGACGCATCAATCCGGACTTCGCACCGCGTCAGGCCATAAGGTACATCCAGCGTCAGGAACTCCACCGTCGCCCGACCATTCGCCGGCACCTTCACCGTCTTCGATTCCACCGGCTTGCCGTTCGCAATCAGCGATACCTTGCGCGTGGCTTCTTCAGTCCCAAATCCCACCACGGTCGCCAGCGTCCGCACCTTCTTCGTATCGAACACACGCCGCGGTGCATCCACCGTTTCAATCGTCCAGTTCGCCAGCGGCTTATCGGCAACGGAATGCACTACAAGCTTCGTGCCGTCATCCAGATGCAAATCTGAAAAACTGGCCGGCAAAGAAGACTTCTGCATGTCAGTGAACACATGCGCTTCAATGTCAGACTTGACGCTCTCCACCGTAGACCTCAGCACGCGCGAAAGCTCTGCGTAGGAGCTGGAATCGTCACCCGCTTCAATGCCCTGCACAGCCCCACGCAGCAGCACCTTATCTGTTGTCATGTCAGTGAGCAGCTTCGCCGGGCCGCCAAACGTCATCACCTGGCCGCGCTCACCAGCAGACATCCTGCCCACCTCATCCAGCGCCGCCTGTTTCGCCTTCGCAAAACGATCTCCCTGACGCATGCTGAACGAATTATCCACCGCAAAAACCAGCGTGCGCGCCGCATTCGCCCTCGCAATGGTCGACGAATGAACATAAGGCCGGGCAAACGCCAGCACCAGCAGCGCAATGAATAAACATCGCAGCGCAAACAACAACAGATACTTCAACCGACGATGCTTGATGGAACTCTGCGTTCTCTTCTCAAAAAACATCAGTGATGCAAAGGGCAGCGGCGTCTGCCGATACTGCCGCAGCAAATGCACATAAACCGGCAACCCGATAGCCGCCGCACCAGCCAGAAACCATGGAGTCAGGAAACCCAATTACCTTCTCCTCTGGCGAATCGCGAGGTAATTCCGAAGCCCCTCGTCGAGCGGTTTCGAGGTATCCATCAAGACGTATTCCAGCCCCGAAGACGCAGCCTTGTCCGCCAGTTGCTTCAGATGATTCCCCATCTTGTCGCGATATTCATTCCGCGCATATTCCGGCGACACTTCCATGGCACTTTGATCTTCTACATCGACCAGAACCACCGGATCGCGGAACTTCGGCGCCAGTTCATTCGGATCCATCAGATGAAACAGCACCACTTCATTCCCGCGATACCGCAGGGGTTCAATAGCCTTCATGATCTCCGTGGGGTCTGAATAGAAGTCCGACATCACCACCACAATCCCGCGCCGCCGCAGGTATTCCTGGAAGTGCACAAATGGCTTCAGGAAGTCCGTGCGGGCTCCGCCCTCCGCCTGCTCAATGGCATGCAGCAGGCGCATCAGCTGTCCCTGACGCGTGGACGGCGGAATGTAATTCTTCACTTCCTCGTCGAAGATAATCAGCCCACTCGCATCGCGCTGCTGCGAAGACAGATACACCAGCGACGCGGCCATATAACGCGCATAATCCAGCTTCGAAATCTTACCGGACTTGTAAGTCATGGACGCGCTGGCATCCAGCAGCACCAGCGTCTGCGAATTCGTCTCGCCCTTGAACCGCTTCAGATAAATGCGGTCGGTGCGGGCGTAGACATTCCAGTCGACGTGGCGCAGGTCGTCCCCTTCCACGTATTGGCGGTATTCCGCGAACTCCTGGCTGAAGCCAAAAGTGGGCGACCGGTGCAAGCCCGCGACAAAACCATCCACCACTGTCTTCGCGACAAGATCGAGCGAAGAAATGGAGGCAAGAACCTGCGGGTCAAGAAAGCGCTGCAGCATGTTGTGAGGCCCTGACGGATTTAACCCTGTGGTCAAATCCGGAGGGAAGCCTTTCCTTATTCCCTCGGGGCCTGTTTCAGTTGCAGTATCTGGCGCAGCACATCGTCCGGCGTCACCCGATCCGATTCCGCATGGAAATTCAGCAAAATACGATGCCGCAGAATCGGGATGTAAAGTTCGCGCACGTCATCAAAACTCACGTGGAACCTGCCTTTCATCAACGCCCGCGCTTTCGCACCCAACACCAGGAACTGCGCGGCCCGCACGCTGCCGCCGTAATTCACATACTTCTTCACCACATCCGGTGCGGAAGGGTCCTTGAACCGCGTCGCACGCACCAGTTCAATCGCATACTTCGCCACCGTCTCCGCAATCGGCGTCATGCGAACCAACTGCTGGAAGTCCAGCAACTCTTCCGCGGTGGTAATCGGATCCGCCTTCGCCACATGCGTGGTCGTCGTCAAATCGACAACTCTCAGTTCCTCATCCGCCGTCAGATAATCCAGCATGATGTTGAACAAAAACCGATCCAGCTGCGCTTCCGGCAGCGGATACGTGCCTTCCAGTTCAATCGGATTCTGCGTCGCCAGCACAAAGAACGGCGCCGGCAGTTTGTAATGATGCCCGCGAACCGTGCAAGCCCGCTCCTGCATCGCTTCCAGCAGTGCGGACTGCGTCTTTGGCGGCGTACGGTTAATTTCGTCAGCCAGCAGAACGTTCGCGAAGATCGGCCCCTGCACAAACGTCCACGTACGATGTTTCGTGGTGGGATCTTCTTCAATGATGTCCGTGCCGGTAATGTCGGTCGGCATCAGATCAGGCGTGAACTGGATGCGCTTAAACACCAGCCCCAGCACATCGGCCATCGTGCGGACCAGCAAGGTTTTCGCTGTGCCGGGCAGGCCGGTAATCAGGCAGTGCCCGCCAACAAACAGGCCGATTCTGACCTGTTCAATGACTTCCTCCTGGCCGACGATGACACGCCGCACCTGTTCCACGATTTTGGCATCGACTTCGCGAAAACGTGCCACACGGGCTCTTAGAACGTCCGGATCAGACTGAGGGTTAACGGTTGTGGACATTATGTTATTTTTTCGGGCCTTCGCCGCTCAGTTGGAGCAGCAGCTTTTGAGCGGGCCGATAATCCGGCGCCGCTTCGAGTGCAGTGAGGGCTTCCTCTCTGGCCTTATCATCCAGGCCCTGGGCTTTGAACGCTTTTGCAAGATTGTAGTGGCTGCCTGCCACGTCAATCGGGTGCAGCGCAACTAAAACACCAAACTCCAGCGCAGCACGCGCCGGCTCGTTGATCGATAGATACAACGTCCCCAGTTTCTCGTGCAGATCCTGGTCCAGCGGGTTCACAAAATTCAGCCGCTCCAGTGCGGAGGCCGCTTCCTTCAGCTTCCCGGCCTCTTTCAGCAGCCCGGCGTATTTCTTCACCGCCTCCGCCTCGCGCCCGCTGTTCTTTGAATACTTCGCGTATTCATCCAGCGCGCAGGCCTTGTCTTCTTTCGCGAGACAAGCCTTCGCAACCACCAGATACGGGTTGCCCGCTTCCACGTATTCGGGATACAAGAATTCCAAAGCCCGCCCCTTCGCGATCAACTCATCGTTATTCGGCATCGGCGCACGGGCCAGCTTATTCAAATCGCCCAGGCCGGTCGTCCACTCTTTGAAGTTCTTAACCGTGACTTCAGTCTCTTTTTCCAGCTTCGCCAGGAAGTCTTTATCAAAAGCCTCAGGCTCAATGCCCAGTTGCTCACGAATCACATCCACCGTGGGGCGGTTCTTCGCAAACTCCCGCGCCATGTTCAGCAGCTTCTTCTCACCCCAGCGCTCCGCAATGTAATCGCACATCTTACCGGCTTCGAAATAAGACACGATCACCTGATTCGGGAACTTCGGATGCACGAATCCACGGTCAATTTCCGCCACCGGCAGCAGTTTCTTATCGCGAATCGCCGCGATGATATCCGGCGTAATGCGGTCGCCCCAGTCCGGTATCGTCGCGCTCTCTTCGTGAACAGCCAGGCCTTCTGTGAACCAGCGCGGCACACGGTTGTTCGTCAGAGTCAAAATGTAGACGTGGCTCAATTCATGCCACAGCGTTGCGGCCCAGTGGAACTGCCCCGGCGGACGTCCGGACGGGCTGTCCATCGCCACCACATCATTGAAAGTCACACCCAGCGCGCCCAATCCCGGCAGCCCCATCGTGCGAACCGCAAAGTCTTCGTGGTTCGGATAAACTTCCACCTGAATCGGATTCTTCAGTTTGAACTCGTACTTCTTCTCGAAGACGGCCATCGCCCGATCCATCTCGGCCTGCACATAGGGCCGAAGCGCATCCGCTTCTTTCGCATGCAGCACCAGAATCGTGCGCGGCGTGGTGAAAGTTTTAAATTCCTTGAACGTATCGAGAAGCTTCAGAGAATTGCGCGTCGCAGCATCACTCGTGTGGTCTTTGCTGTAGGCCAGTTCAAGCTCTTTATAAGCCTCATCGCTGCGGCCCAGGCGCATCAAATTCACACCCAGTTGCGAATGCGCTGTCCAGAGTTCCGGGTCCGCTGCAATCGCCTTGCGGTAGTACGCGATGCCGTCTTCATACCGCCGGTTAATGATGAAGAAATGCGCGATCGTCTCATAGCCCTTCGCGCGGTTGTCAATCTTCGCCAGCCACGATGAATCTCTGTCACGAAGCAGATCAACGGCCGTGTGCACCGCGGTCGCCTGCACTGCGGATGGGTCAATCGCCAAAGCCGCATCAGCTTCTTCAATCGCCTTCTTCGGGTCGTCATCTTCCAGCGCCATGCGCGCTTTCAGGGCATGCGCTTCATAGAGCTTCGGATCGAGTTCCAGGGCCTTGTCGGCGGATTCCGTTGCCTTGCTGCTGAACTGATCCGCCAGCACGGTTGCCAGGCCCAGATGCGCCCGCGCGTTCTTCGGATCAAGCTTAGTGGCTTCTTCAAACAGCTTCGCCGCTTCCTGCGGGTCGAACCGTTCAAAGAAGAACTGGCCATACCGCACGCGGTACTCAGCGTTCTTCGGATTCGCCGCCAGCAGCGCGTCAAATACTTTCACCGCCGCCTGATAATCCTGGGCGTGCCACAGCCGCTCCGCATCCGCAAGGGTTTGCGCAGAGACAGAAGCGCACGCGATCAGAAACAGCAGGCCGGCGGAGCGCATCACTGTTCGAGCAACTCCTGCGTGCGCGCCAGTTCCAGCAGCAGCGCCGCAATCTGGCGTTTGTAATCCGCAGGGTCCATCAGGTCCTTCTGATATTTGAGTGCATCGATCTTGTTTTCGATGTCTTCTTTCTTCGCCACCAGAGCCTTCTTCGCCGGGTCATTCACCACCAGCGCCGCATTGCCATAACGCACCAGAGGGAATGCAGCCGCCCGCTGCGTGTCTTCCAGCTGCGCGTGC
This sequence comes from Bryobacterales bacterium, assembly GCA_038319515.1. Taxonomy (GTDB): domain Bacteria; phylum Acidobacteriota; class Terriglobia; order Bryobacterales; family Bryobacteraceae; genus BOG-234. The sequence continues at coordinate 14,724 of JBBQDH010000024.1, read as the reverse complement.
TCCGTAGCCAGTCGCTTCTGTTCTGTGAAAAAGCCTGCGGTCTTCGTCTGGGCGTACTTGAAGGCTTCCAGTGCCGACACTACTTCGTTCTTGTCCGTGTCCGCGGAAGGGTCCCGCAGCGCTTCCACCCAGTAACGCCCGAAGATCGTCGCGTTCTTCTCCTGCCCGTTCTTCGTCGCAGTGATGACCGTGCGCCCGTCTTTCTTCAGGGCAGTAATCACGCCGCCGCTCGCGCTGGTCATGTCGACAACCAGTTGCCGCGTAGCCGGAATCTTATTCAGCGCGGCAGCAAGTTCAGTGCCGGAAATGTCGGGTCCAGGCAAGTTGAACTTGTATTCCACACCATCAAAAGTTCCATGGCCGATCATCATCAGGACCAGCACATCCTGCGCCTTCGCCTGCGAAGCGACTTTCGCCAGGGCCGCCGTGAACTTCGCCTTGGTCGCATCCGCGCCCTTCAGCGTTTCAATCACCCGATCTGTCCCGCCACTGCCATGCAGAATCTTATCGGTATCGTTCGCCAACAGAACAAAACGCGTTTCGTAATCAGCTTCCCCGCCCAAACCCGCAACGGTCACAAAGAATGTGGTTCCAAAGGCCGGACTTGCCAGCAACGCAGCCGCCAAAAGTAACCGCTTCATACCACCCCCCATTTCCGCCGCAGCAACCACTCGCCGCCGCGAATCACAACCAGCAACAGGAAGATCACCGGCATATCCCAAATGTCCAGATTGTCGTGCGCGGTAATCCCTGCTTCAGACACCGCAATCTCAGCAGGTAAACGGCCAGACTTTGCCGGGGTGTAATAAGTCCCCTTCGTATCCGCCGAAAGCTTCTCCAGCAAATCCTTATTCTGCGCTGACCCAAAGTTCTCCGCCACGCCATCTTCGCGACGGAAAGTGAGCGTATCGCGACCGATTTCTGTCTTGTCCTCACGCGCCGCAATCTCCGCCACGTAAGCGCCCGCTTTATCGGCGGAATACTCGCCCGTGTAAGTCCCCGGCTCCAGCGGATCGGGCTTCAGCTCCAGCACATTCGACGCCCCGTCAGGTCTCGTAATCGTCGCCGTCACCGTCGCACCTGCCACCGTTTGATAGGTCTTATCGCGAACCACCGCGCGGAACGGCACACGCGTGTCATCGGACAAAACCTGACGAGGGGTAGACGCCGCCACCTGCCCCGGCGTTTCCGTCACCATCCAGCGCATCATCTGCTGCCAGAAGATCGCGTGCGTCTTGTCCGTATGGTCCTGCAGCATCTTCCAGCGCCAGGTTCCGGCAGTCGCCAGAACGGCTGTGCGCCCATGCCCGTAATTCTCAATCGCCAGCAGCGGAGAAGGTCGGTGCCCCTGCGCCTGCACATTCATCAGCACCACCGCCCCAGGTTTGGGATTTCCCAGCACCGCATAGTTCGCGATCTGCGGCATCTTTTTCCACCGCGCGATACTCGCTTCCCGGCCTTCAGCGATGCGCGCAATCGGGCTTTCCCGCCCTGCTTCCGTCAGCGCCGTATCCGCAAAATCCCGTGACCAGGTCTTTTCCGTCGGCAACCGCAACGGCATCATTTCAGCCATCGGCGTATTCGCGTAACCGCCTTCATTCAGCGCGAAACGCCCTGCCAGAAACAGCACCCCACCACCACGTCGGTCCGCGAAATCCCGGATCCAGCCCTGCTGCACGGTCGAGAAATAGTTTGCCTCCATGCTGCCAATAATCAGCCCGTCAAAGGCGAAAAGCCCTTCCAGCTTCGGCGGAAACCCATCCACCAACTCGCCCTGAATGCCGCCCTGCTGATAGGTCTTGTTCTGCGTGGTGCGCACCACGGCAGTCAGATCAATGCTCTGATCGTCCTCCATCGCCCGGCGAATGAACTTGTACTCCCAGCGCGGCTCGCCTTCCACATAAAGCACCCGCATCTTCTTCTGGGTCACGTTCACCAGCCGAACCATCGCGTTGTTCTGCTTGTTCTCTTCGTCGCCAATCGGATCAATCCCGACAGTGAAACTGTGCGCGCCGGCCGCCCCGGAATTGAACTGCACCGTCTCGCTCTGCTCCACATCCGCCTTCAGCGTGATGTCCTGCGACGAAATCGGCGACCCGTTCTCACGCACAATCAGCCGGACCTTCTGGCCTGCATAACCATGCTGCCGGAACGCCACCCGCGCATTCAGTCGCGAGTTCGCCAACGCCCGCGCCGGAACTGCAACTTCTTCTAACTCAATGTCTTTTGTAAAGTGATCCGGCCCGAACCCGATCGTATGGACCGGCACCCGCAACTGCTTCAGTTGCGCAATCGTCTCGCGATCCACGCCGCCCGTGTTGTCCCCGCCGTCACTCATCAGCACAATTGCGCCCAGCGGCATGGTTCCCGCCTCCGCCGCAAGGTGCGCCAGGCTGTCCCCGATGCGCGTCGCGTTGTCGTCTGCTTTCAGGTTTTTCGCTTCATCCACCCGAACGGCGTCTTTGCCAAACGCGTAGGTCCGAACCTGAAATTTCTTCTTCAGTTCCGGCAGCAAATCGTTGTTCAGCAGATCTTCCGCTGCCTGCAACCGCTGCTTCCCATCGTCGGTGATCCCCATACTTCGGGAATGATCCACCAGGACTGCGACTACGTTCTGTTGGGGTCGAAGGCGAGCCACGCTGATCGCCGGGTGCCAGAGCATCACCAGCAGCAGTGCGATCAATACAGTCTGTGCGACCCAGATCGCGATGGAGCGGGGGCTGGAAAGTGAGCTTTCCCGCCGGCGCATCTGCCAGAACAGTCCGCCGGCAACCACCGCAAGAATCAGCAACAGCACCCACACCGGCCAGGGCGAAAGGAGGACCAGCTTGCCTTTGGCAAAAATCGCCGGCGGATATTTGAACAGCAGTTCGAACATGTTGGCTACCGCGTTTCGCTTTCTGACGGGCTACTTACTGGACGTACTGACCCTCCAAAAGGGTATGCGGAAAAGACGGCATGGTCCGACCTACATATGCCGGTCAGGATATCACGCGGGTTACAAGGCGGTGTTTCTCCGGATTGCATAATGGGGAGGCCCATGCCGCGCAAATTCTGGCTTCCCGTTTTGCTTTCCGCCGCACTTTTTGGGCTGAATGCGTATATCTGTAAGGAATTGTTCAGCATAGAGCACCTTCGCAACCTCGATTCCAACGAAGGCGCCTTTGTCGCCATCAGCCGGTTCTTCCGCGAAAACCTGTTCGACCTCCGCTGGTTTACATTCTTTGACGCAGGAATGCCAATTGAGAACGCTTACCAGCCACTGCTTCCTCTGACGGCGGCGGCGACGGGATGGTTATCCGGAGTAATGACATCCGGATGGAGCATGGAACGAGCATTTCATTTTGTCCTCGCCCTTGCGTACTGCCTGGGGCCGGTCACTTTGTTCTGGTTTGCCTGGGACTGGTCGCGTTCCGTCACCCTCAGTCTGACCGCCGGCCTCGCCTGGTCACTGACATCCTTCGGCGAACTCCTCATCCCCGTTCTCCGCGTCCCCTCTGACGGCCACTGGATGCCACTGCGCCTCTTCAATCTGATCCGCTACGCCGAAGACCCGCACATCGTCGCCCTGACCCTGATCCCCCTGGCGCTGCTCTTTCTCCGCCGCGTGATGGAGAATCGCACCGCCCTGAACCTGGTCGCCGCCGTGGTCTGCTGCGCGGCAGTCGTCGCGACCAACGCCTTCGGAGCCGTCGATTTGCTGGTCGGGGGCCTCTGCATCGCGCTGGCCCTGCGGCGTGGCTGGACCATCCTCGCTCTCACCGGCCTCGCGGCGTATTGCCTGATGTGTTCCTGGCTCCCGCCCTCCCTGATTGGGTTAATCGGGCATGACCAATGGTCCGCCAAGGGCGCTTTCTCATTGAACGCAAAGACCTTAGCCGGAATTGGGTTCGCATTTTCAGTCTTCGTATTCCTGGTTTGGCTCACCCGCCACCTCCGCCCGTTCGAACGCTTCAGCCTCCTCTTCGCCCCCTGGATGTGCCTCTTCCCGATGGGCCATTTCCTGCTGGGCATCTCCGTGGTCCCCCAGGGTAACCGCTACCAACTCGAACTGGAGATGGCGCTTTGCCTGGTCCTGGCGTGTCTGGTTGCCCGCATGGCGTCCCGACCGGCGCTGCGAATCGCCCTCATCGCGGTCCTGATCGTCATCAGCATCCGCCAGACCAAAATCTACCGGCACGCCGCCCGAGGTCTGCTCCAGCCGATCGACATCACCCAGACCCACCAGTACAAAACCACCCGCTGGCTCGACCAAAACCTCCCCGGACAGCGTGCCATGGTCGCCGGCGACACCCAGTTCCTCTACAACGTTTTCTCCAACAACCCGCAACTCGGCGGCGGCCACGAACCACAGGTTCCGAACTGGATGAACCTCGTCGCGCTCTACGTCATCTATGCCGAACCGAACCCAGGGAACGCCGTCTTCTGGCTCAAGGCCTTCGGGACACAGGCGATCGCCACGCCGGCCCACGCCAAATTCGACGGCCGGCTCCCGGTCCTCGCACGCGTGGACGACATGACTATCTACGCCGTCCCCCAGCGCTCCAGGTCGCTGGCGCATGTCATCCCCTCAACAGCAGTAGTCACGAAGAAACCGATTCACGGCCTCGATCTCGATCCCGCCCGGGCCTACGTCGCAGCCCTCGACGACCCGTCGCTCCCGCTCGCCGAGATGACCTGGCGAGGCAACTCCGCATTCCACATCCGCGCCCCTTTGCAGCGCGGGCAAGTAGTTTCCGTCCAGGTAACCTGGATGCCCGGCTGGCAGTCCACCGCCACAATCCACAGCGACCAACTCGGCCTCATCGTCCTGGAACCCAACTGCCAGGGCGATTGCGAAATCGAAGTCCGCTACGGAGTCACCCCGGAAGCCTGGCTCTGCCGAATCCTCAGCGCCCTCGTCACCCTCAGCCTGCTCGCCTACAGCATCCGGTATTTCCGCAGTAACTCATAAAGCACCACCCCACCCGCCGTCGCCACATTCAACGAATGCTTCATTCCCAGCATCGGGATCCGCACATGGGTATCGGCCAGCGCCCCCACCTCCGGCGTCAATCCGTCCGTCTCGTGCCCAAAGAGCACGCAGACCGGAAACCGCGGCCGCCAGTCAAACAGATCCACCGCATGGACACTGGTCTCAATCGCCACAATCTCATGGCCCGCGCCCCGCAGCCGCTCAATCAGCGCCACCGGCTCCCGCGTATGCTCCCAGGCCAGCGTCTCCTCTGCCCCCAGCGCCGTCTTTGAAATCATGTTCTGCGGCGGGTGCCCGGTAATGCCTGCCAGGTAGAGCTTTTCAATCCCCGCGGCGTCCCCCGTCCGAAAGAACGCGCCCACGTTATAGAGGCTGCGAACGTTCTCCAGCATCACGCTCACCGGCAACGGCCGGATGTTCTCATAGGCTGCAGCCGCGTTTGTTGCCCGGAAGGGAGTTCTTGAGTCCATATTTGGCGGTAGAATAGGGGTTCACCCCCCATGCTGTCCATTGTCGTCCCTATCCATAACGAAGAGCATTCCATCCTGCCGCTCTATGATCGCCTGACCCAGGTTCTCCAGGCCCTGCACCGGCCCTATGAGATTCTCTTCATCGACGACGCCTCCAGCGACCGCAGCTACGAACTCCTGGCCAACCTGGTCCAGACCGACGCCCATCTGAAGGTTATCCGCCTGCGCCGCAATTTCGGCCAGACGGCGGCCCTCTCTGCCGGATTTCACGAAGCTCACGGCACCGTCATTATTGCCATGGACGGCGATTTACAGCACGCGCCCGAAGACATTCCCGCGCTCCTCGCCAAGATCGACGAAGGCTACGACATCGCCAGCGGCTGGCGCAAACAGCGCATCGACAACGCCATCACGCGGAAAATCCCTTCGAAGATCGCCAACTGGATGATGTCGAAAGCGTCCGGCGTCGATCTTCGCGACTTCGGCACCACCTTCAAGGCCTATCGCGCGGAAGTTCTGAAAGACGTACATCTCTACGGTGAACTGCACCGTTTCATCCCGGCCCTCGCCAGCTATTACGGCGCCCGCGTGGTGGAAGTGCCCATCCAGAATCCGCCCCGTATCTCAGGCGAATCGCATTACGGGCTGAGCCGCACCTTCCGCGTGCTTTTTGACATCCTCACCATCCGTTTTCTGCTGAAATACTTCACCCGCCCCATGCATTTCTTTGGCGCCATCGGTCTGGCAGGCACCACGCTCGGCTCACTGCTGCTGGGCTATTGCGCGATAGTCAAACTCTGGTGGCGCCTCGACATCATTCAGGAACACGGCCCCATGATGATTGCCGGCGCCCTGCTGCTGCTGGCCGGGCTCATGATGTTCAGCACCGGCCTGATTGGCGAACTCGTCATGCGGACCTACTTCGAATCGCAGGACCGGCGCATTTACGCAGTGCGCGAAATCCTCACCCAGAAACGCCGCGAAAAGGTCGACGAGCGGCGCTAAGGCATTTTTGGCAAGACCGTGGCGCTGGCCTGTCCGGACTTTTCAAGCCGGCCTAATCGCCGAAACCCGTCGCCCGCTGCCAGCGATCCTCAAACAAATGCTTCATGGCCTCGCCTAACCCCGCGTGGTCAAATACCAGCGCGGTCCACGTCGGCCTGCTAATCACCGGATCCAGCAAGGCAATCATCCCGCTGCGACCATCGAACAATGCCAGCTTCAGCGGCAGGGATGCCGCCTCCCGAATTTCCACTCCCGCCGCCGCATACTCGCTGAGCCGCTGCCGGTGCTCCGCATCCAGCGAGCCCGATTCAATCAGCAATCGACAAGACACACCATTCTGCCTGGCCTGACGAACCAGCATCTCATCCAGCGGGTCCACCGCATAAGGTGGCCGCGAAAACTCCAGATACTCCGTACTTACCTCAGAAAGCATCCGCCGATATTCCACTGCCGTCTGCGTCGGCTCAGAAACAATCCGCAGAAAGTCCAGCGTTCCCCTGCCGCCCTTGCCTTCCGAATAGAGACCGCTCAGATCTTCCATCAGATTGTTGGCGGAGCGCGCCTGATCCGTCAGCTCATGCTCCATGATTTGGCGTTTGCGGGCCAGATAGGCCGGAATCGCCAGATTTGGCTCAACCGCGGAAAACAACTTCGTCCGGTCCTGCACAACATGCGCGAAACCCTTCTCCACCAGGCTATCCAGCACCTCATAAATCTTTTGGCGCGGCACGTGGGATCGCGGCGCAAGCTCCAAAGCCTTAAAACGGGAATGGCCCAAAAGTACCAGATAAGTGCGGGCCTCGTAAGCGTTAAGTCCGAGCTGCTGCAGGCTGCGCCAGAAGCGCTGGTAGTCCAGTTCGGGAAGATCCTGTGTCATTTTCACCTCAACTCTATCCGATACCCGCTGTAAATTTGAGCGCCTCCCTTCTTGACAACTAAAGTACTAGAACCATAGACTTGGGTAGTAACTTGCTAATACTGCTGTAATGTGTTTCTTTGCAGTGTTTCGGATGCTTGATGACTTTTCTGCAAACCGTATAGTGTGCCTACCATCAGAATTGTAATAGTCGACGGCAGCAGCCTCTTCCGGGATGGCCTGGCGAACCTGATCAGCGCGCAGCCGGATCTGCAGGTGGTGTCAGCCGCAGATACGGTTCAGACAGCCACCGAACAGATTCGTTCCGCGCGACCGGATATTGTTTTGCTTGGCTGGGCCGCCAGTTCCACGAACAGCCAAAAGGTCTTTCACGCGATTCAGGAAGCCAAGCTTGCCACGCGCGTGATCATGCTCATCAACGAGGACGCAAAAGAAGACTTCGTGGAAGCCGTAAGACAGGGCTGCTGCGGTATTGTTCCCAAGCAAACCTCCACCGAACTGCTGCTCAAGAGTATTCGCAAAGTCCACGCCGGAGAATTCTGGCTGGATCGCCTGACAACCGCAGAAGTGATCCGCAAGCTGGCCAAAAAGGGCGCTTCGAATGCCCCCTCCTCACGGCTGGGAGTACGCGATCAGAGTTCCGCCCTCAGCCAGCGCGAACGGGAAATTGTAGTTCTGGTGGCGCAGGGCTTCAAGAATAAAGAAATGGCCGAGCGGATGTTTATCAGCGAGCAGACCGTGAAGAACCATCTGCACAACATCTTCGACAAACTCGGTGTTTCAGATCGCCTGGAACTGGCACTCTACGCCATTCATCACAACCTGCACGAAGGCGCATAAGCCATAAAAGTTCTTTACTGGCTGTCCAGGCGGGACAGATTGACTCCCGAATTCAGCCCCCTCGAACCTCACATCACCGAACCTCCCGCTGAGTGAGCACGGTGAATTGCGAACTCATCGAGCTTTGATATTGCCTCCCCGGCGTCCGAGGTCGGCTGAATCCGGAGGAGCGCCCACGACGACGCGATGGGTACGTTGATCTCGCGCGAACTGATGCTGACAACATGTTCGAGCCGGGCATGCGACATTTTAGTGGCTTCTCCGATCATTGTCAGCTCGGAAGCTGGTCGCTCTGTGATGACAACGAAGCAGGGCCCCCTCCATCGAAAAAGGGCATCGCCATCTGAGATGTGCTGCGCCATATGCTGAGCAAAAAGCAGGAGAATCTGATCTCCTACCTTAAATCCAAAACGGAGATTGATGGTCTCCAGCCGCTCTACGGCGAACGCCGTCACGTAAGCCGACTTCCCTGCTGTTGCGAGGGCCCGGATCGCCGTCGCTGCGTCAGCGGCGCCCAACAGTCCGGTCACGGCGTCGATTTCCGAAGCCGGGAAACCCCTGCACAGGCTCCCGGCGTGGGCGAGGTCGTGGTTGATTGCGGTGTGTTGTTCAAACTGCCTGTCCGCTTCAATGCAGATGGTCGAGAGGCAACTCTTAAGGCTTTTGTTTATCGCGGCAAGATCGTCAAGCCCCACCGCGTTCCTGAGTTGCGCTCCGACGGCCTTGAGGTTCTCCGCGCTTTGCGCGCTTCCGTGCGATATTCTGACCAACGATTCGGTCAGTAGCTCTACCGCCTGCCGCGTTTGTTCACGTTGCGCGGTCAGGGCCTGCTCAACCGCAGCCCCGTAGTGCTCAAGACAACTAATCGATTCCCTCGTCAGGGTGAGTGCGGATTCCTGGCCTGAAGCCTGTTCAAAGCTCCTCTTAAGCCTGCGGATTTCACTTTCAAACGCCTCAAAGCCAGCCGCGTTGTTGTGTGTTGTGTAGAGGCAAAACCCGTCGAGCAGGATTGAGGCCACCGTTCCACCATTCCACGGATGCGCCCCGGTATGTTCAATTAAGGTTTTGAGAGACAACATTTCCTGCTCACTCCACTCCGTCGATGCCCAGTCACCATCTCAGCGAGCTGCGCACGCTTGTTATATCGGCAGATCAGCGAAAAGTATTAGCGAATCAGGCGAGCATTTCTCGTTGCCTGTCGCAAGCCACTCCAGAGCCGGGCGCAGCATGGCGGGGTGCGACGGGCTTCAGCTTGTCGTTCTTCTATTCCCTGGGCGCAATACCCAGCGCGCGCATTTTCCTGTACAGATTACTGCGCTCCAGGCCCAGTAACTCAGCAGTTCGGGTCACATTGCCGTGCGCCTCTTCCAGCTTCTTCTGGATGTAATCCCGCTCCGCCGCTTCGCGCACATCCTGCAGGCTGCCATAGCGCTCCCGGGCTCGTTCGGCAAAGGGCTTCCGGGCCGGCTGCAAAGGGATGTGGCGCGCGTCAATGCGGCTCTGCTGGTGCAAAATCACAATGCGCTCAATCAGATTTCGCAATTCCCGAACGTTACCCGGCCAGTGATACTCCTGCAGCAGTTCGATGGCCTGCGGAGTCAGTTCCTTGGGCTTTCTCCCATAGGCGCGCGCAAACTCATCCATGAAGTAGACCGCCAGCATCGGGATATCTTCCTTCCGCTCCCGCAGTGGCGGCACATGGAAAGGGATGACGTTCAACCTGTAAAACAGGTCTTCCCGAAAATTCCCTTTCTCGATTTCGTCTTCCAGATTCTTGTTGGTGGCCGCCACCACCCGCACGTCCACCTGGATGGATTCGTGCGCGCCCACGGGCTCAAACCGCTGTTCTTCCAGTGACCGCAGCACCTTGGCCTGCGTGCGCAGGCTCATGTCGCCCACTTCGTCCAGGAACAATGTGCCGCCATCCGCTTTCTGGAATTTGCCGATCTTGCGCTCATGGGCAGCGGTGAAACTCCCCTTCATATGACCGAAAAGCTCGCTCTCGATCATGTCTTCCGGAATCGCCGCGCAGTTCACCTCCACGAACGGATTCGCCGAACGCGTGCTCATTGCGTGCAGCGCATGCGCCACCAGTTCCTTGCCGGTGCCGCTTTCGCCAAAGATCAGCACACGCCCGTTGGTGCTCGCCATCAGTCCAAGCTGCTGGCGCAGCGCTTTCATCGGGACACTGTCGCCCACAATGTCGGACGGTGTACTGGCGGATTCCCGAAGCTGCTCATTCTGCAGACGCAGTCGCCGATGGTCAATCGCATTCTTCAGAACAACCAGCACGCGTTCAATGGAGAGCGGCTTCTCCAGGAAATCGTACGCTCCCAGTTTGGTGGCTTTCACGGCCGTCTCGATGGTGCCGTGGCCCGAAATCATGATCACCTGTGGGCGGTCCGCCACTGCCATCTTCTGAATCCGGCTCAGCGTTTCCAGACCGTCGATCCCGGGCAGCCAGATGTCCAGCAGCAGGACGTCATAGACAGTCACCGCCAGCGCTTCCAGACACGCCTCGCCGCTCGACGCAACATCGGGAGCATAGCCTTCGTCCCGCAATGCACCGCTCAGCGCCTGGCGAATACCCGGCTCGTCGTCGACAATCAGGATGCGTGGAGAAGTCATTCGGGATTACGCGAGCCCTGTATTCACCAGTGTAGCGGTCACCTGCAGAGTCTTTTGTTCATCGGCCCCCGCAACCGGGACTTCCACCGTGAACGTTGCCCCGCATGGCCTGTTGTCTTCCACCCGGATGCTGGCATCGTGCTCCGTCAGGATGTGACTCACAATGGCCAGGCCCAGGCCTGTACCGCGATCTTTGGTAGAGAAATAGGGCAGGAAAAGCTTGTCTTTCTGATCCGGCGTGATCCCGCAGCCCGAATCGGCGATAATCAGCTCCACGGTTTCTGCAATGCCCGGCCTGGTGGTCACGTGCAGGATCTTCTCCGCAGAGTCCTGCATCGCTTCCGCCGCATTGTCCACCAGGTTGACGACCACCCGCTTGAATTGCTCGGGATCAACCGAGACCTGAGGAAGTCCTGGCGCGAGGTCCAGATTGACGTCGATGCCGTCGAGGCGCCCCTCGAAAACGCTCATGCCGGTCAGCACCACTTCGTTGAGGTCGCACAGCACCGGCCTGACCGCGGGCAGCCGTGAAAACTGCGAAAACTCGTCGACCAGTCGCTTGACCGAGGCCGTTTCATCCAGAATTGTCCCGGCGCATTCGCGTAACAGCTGGTCCACGTCCGACGGGAGCGCGGCCCGATCCGCCTGGCGCAAAATCCGCTCCGCCGAGAGCGCAATCGGCGTCAGCGGATTCCGGATTTCATGCGCCACCCGACGTGCCACCTCGCTCCAGGCCGCTGCTTTTTGAGCGCGCAGAAGATCGCTGGTATCTTCGATAACGACAACAAAGCCCGCATTGCGACCGCGTTCCACAGCAGCGACCGTGATGGCCAGGTGCAGAGTCTTCGCTGTGGTTTTAACATCCATTTGCTCCGCAGCCAGACCCGTGCGCCTTGCGCGGTTCATCAGGTAGCGAATTTCGGTGGCGTCTTCCCTGGAGAAAAGGTCGTCCAGGCGCGAGGCGTTGCGCGCGTTCGATTCCGGCAGCATTTCGTCAAGCGCCTTGTTGACTCGCCGAACCCCGCCCGAAGCGTCGAGCGAAATAATGCCGGTCGGAATACTTTCGAGAATCGCCTCGGTAAAGCGGCGGCGCGCTTCCAGTTCCGATCGGTTGGCCTCCAGGTCAGCAGTCATGCGGTTGAATCCGCCGACGAGTTGCGCCAGCTCGTCCATGGCGTGCATGTCCACCCGGTGAGCCAGGTTGCCGCGACTCACTTCCTCCGCCGCGCGAACCAGCGCGGAGATGGGACCGCTGATTTGCCGTGCGAGGAACTGCGCCAGCCACCCCGCCACAAAGAAGATGAAGATGGCGATGAGCACCAAAATTTGCAGCAGGTTGGTGCGAAGGCGCTTCTGGCCTTCAGAAAGCTGTTGAAACAAGCGGGCATCCGCGCGGATATCCCTTAAGCGCTTTTCAAAATCGATGGGGATCGATTCGGAGACCACCACAGTTCCGATGGTCCCGCCCCATTTCATGACAGGCGCCATGGCGGTGACAGCGCGCGATTCGAGAGGGCGCCCTGGTGTAGCAGGAAACTTCCCAAACGCGGCCACAGGCTGCATGGATTCGGCGGGAAGAACCCGCGCGGCTGTAATCCCGTGCTGCCGCGAGACGGCCTGCAGCCACGGCGCGTCGGCCAGTGAGGGATTCTCAATCTGCGCCAGTGTTTCCGGCATCGCCGCAATCAGCTGCGCCTCGGCAAGCGCCTTGCCCCTCGTCTGTTGTTCCAGCACTGTGGTCATCTGCTGGAAATCCGCCACCACGTGCTCCGTGGGGCCGGTGAACCAGCGTGCCAGCGTCCGGTTCATGACGTAGTAGTTGAACAGCACCATGAAGAAGACGGGCATCAGACTCAGGGCGAGAGCACCGGCGACCATCTTGGCGCGGATACGGGAACCGAACCGGTCGCCGCGACGTTCCACCCAGAGCTTGAAGACGATTCGCACCAGCATGAAGCCGAGCGTGATCATCAGCAGGAAGATCAGCAGGGAGAGGCCGAAGAAGACGAAGGTCCGTTCGGGGTCGCCTGGGCGGAAGGTACCGAAATCGAAGTTTTCCTGCCAGATGACCAGGGTTAGGGATGCCAGCAGGAGGATCGCCGCTAAACCGTTCAGCAGTCTTTTCGGCATGCTTCAGTATAAATAAGAAAAGGGGCCGGTTTCCCGACCCCTTAGGTTTGTTGCAAGGTTGAAATTCAGCCTAGAAGGTAATGCGGACTCCGAGGCGGATTTCACGAGGTGCCTGGTACAGAGTGGGCCTGTTGTAGAACGGGCTGATTTTGGCACCCAGAGTGCAGACACCGCTGGTGGGCTTGGCCCCTGCACAGCCCGGATTACCAACCGGAACGGAGTTCGAAGCGTTCACGAAATCGCTCACCTTATATCCCGAGAAGAATGCCGAGACCGGCAACTGCCCTTCTGTGATGGCACCGTTTCGGTTGAGTTGCTGCTGACGGTTGGTCACCGTAGCCTGATTCAGGATGTTGATCGCGTTGGCTTCGAGGCGGAGCCTCGCCTTCTCCCCCAGCGCAAATTCATGAGTCACCTGGAAGTCTGTCTGCGTCAGGACGGGCGTACGACCGAGGTCGCCGCGGCCGAATGGATAGGTCGGTGCCGACTGGTAGATGACCGACGTCGAGAGCGGGGTGCCGCTCCAGGCGTTCTGGTTGATACCGAAGAACGTGGTGCCGTAGCGGCTCTTCAGGTCGTAGCCGAGGAACAGCTTCAGGGTGTGCGGGCGGTCCGTCGCGAGGCGACCGTACACGTTCTTCTGGCTGCCTGTCGAATCGAAGTAATAATACGGCAGATCGAAAGAACGATCATTGTTCGGGTTGGAGCGCCCGTTCTCATCCGAGTTTGCGAGCCCCGCGTAGTTGCCCCACAGGCGGCTGTAGGTATACGCGGCATTTAGCTGAAGGTGCCCGATGCGACCGCGGGTACTGAATTCGAGGCCGTCGTAGCGGCGGGTGGCCTGCGGGACCAGGAACTCCTTCCCGTTCGGAGTTTTATTGGCGTAAATGGACTTCGGGTCGCGAGTGAGCCCCCCACCCGGATTGCCGATCAGATAGATTTCGTTGTCATCTTTGTCAAGGATTCCGATATCGTCAATCGTGTTCACCAGCTGTTTGTGCGTGTAACGAACGCTGGCGATGATCTGGCTGGTCAACTGGTGATCCAGATTGGCATGGTATTCGCGCTGCTGGTAGGGCTTCACGTTCGGATCGACCGAACCGTCGCCTTCGAGAATGCCCTTGGAATTGATAGCCAGGGTGCGGTTGTCGTAGGAGAGGATCTCTTTGCCGAGCGCGCCAGGCGTCTTGATGCCGAGGGCCGTCACGTTCGGGTCGTTCAGTTCGTAGACGTGGGTAACCCAGAACTCGCCACCGAAGGAGCCGCGGGCAAGGTTAAACTTCATCACGTCGAAAACTGATGCGTAACCGCCGCTCAGCTTCCACTTGCCATCGCCGAACAGATCCCATGCGACGCCAAGGCGCGGGGCAATCTTATCTCCCCAGCCAAATACAATGGGGTTAGAAACCTTAACGCCGCCGGAAACAGCCTTATAGGGGGGCAGAAACTCATTTTCAAAGCGAATGCCGACGTTGACCGTGACTCGGTTCGTCACACGCCAGCCATCCTGGATATAGAAGCCCTGGTTCTTCCCGGACACAATCGAGTTCAGGCGGACGCCGTCTTCCCAGGTGTAGTAACCGTAAGTGCCGGTTCGATTGGTGACGCTGCCGCGGTTATAGGTGTCACCCCAGTTGATCAGGAAGCGCCCGTTGGTGTAGTCGGTCGCCACGTCGTTCGCCTGGCGATTGATCGCATAGCCGAATTTCAGCGAATGCTGACCATGGAAGGAGAACTGTTTCGTGGCGTCTAAGTACACGTTATGGCGGGTGGTGATGTCGCGAGCCGTCAACAGTGTA
>JBBQDH010000023.1:0-36332 GCA_038319515.1 Bryobacterales bacterium | reverse complement strand
GAGATCACTACTCTCCCTCCATGGTAAGGTTCCTCAATAGCTTCTCCAGAAAGACAAAAACTTTCAATAAGGAGACGCGGGATTATCTGGAACAGTTGTTTGAAGCGTTTCTCGCGGCCTATCGGGACAATCCCACCCGCCCATTTCATGGAAAAACGACAAACAAGTTCAATATATCCACGTTCGAAGCGGTTTTTGCTACTCAGGTCCACGAGGCCTATCTTCGACAAGATAAGACGATTCCAACGGTATCAGTAGCTGATCTGGATAAGCTAAAAGATGACTCTGAGTTTGCGATGGCAAGCCGGCTAAAGACGACCAGCCGGGCAAACGTTCGGAAGCGCCGGGATCGGGCCAAAAGTCTTCTTTTTGAGGTACCGGTTTGATGCCAGACGATCAGACCATCGTTGATGCGATCTACCGCGACTACAAGGGTCTGTCCGAATATCTCGACCAGAGGAGCGAACCTTCATACGCTCAGCTGGTAGCTGATTCTCTTAGGCGGAATTTGGTTGTATCGGCTGCCAGCTTGTTTGAACAGCAGATTAAGGATGCGCTAATTGAGTTCTCCCGCCACCGAACTGACGGGGACCAAGCGGTAATGAGTCTCGTACGCTTGACCCTTGTCGACCGGGGCTTTCACACCATGTTTGACTGGAAAGGATCCTCTCCGAACAGCTTTTTTAGCTACTTTGGGGACCCATTCGGTAGCTCATTGAAGAAGCAATGCAGTGACGATTATGGACTCAAGGAGGCTGCAAAGGCGTTCCTCGAATTGGGTCAGCTCAGAAACGCTATGGTCCATAGCAACTTTGCCGTTTTTACGTTTGAAAAAACAGCCGAGGAAGCCTATGATCAATACCGAAGAGCCAAAGTCTTTGTGGACTTCGTCATCACAAGCTTGAGTTCACCTTTAGTCAATGAGCTGAATTGAATTTCATTTGCCTTTGCTACACAGTGATTGGTGGTGCGCCTTCGGTTTGGCAACAATCCGGAACCGCTCAGGAAACTTTGCCGGTTAGTGAAATCGGCGGTGAGCGGTTCCGGTTCGGTCAGGCAAAATGAAGGGCATGCGCCGGGGCTACTTCGCGTTGACGAACTGATAGCTGAAGCCCCTTGCGAACAGCTTTTCGAAATGCCATTCGTCGCCGTCCTTTGAGAACATAACCTGGGTGGCAGTGGTGGCAGTGGTGTCGTTCGCATCAACTTTCTGGCCCTGAATTGTCACGACGGGGGTATGATCGCCGCGCACGATGAAATATTTTTCGCCATCCGAGATGTCCAGGCTGGAGATGGTGTATTGGCCGATCGGGAGCGTCACCGAACCAACCGTGACGGCGTGCGGCAGGGTCACGGTGATGCGGTTCACCTGTCCGGCGATGGCCAAACCGGTCAGCATCGCCACCGGGACACACGCCAGCCCAAAGCGCATAAATGCGTTTTTCATTTTCGTATTCTTCCTGTCTGTTTTTAATTTGCTGCAGGCTTGTTTGCCGGCCGCTCTGTTTGTAGAAACGCCGGGAGGGCCGGGGGGGGTTACTGTGCTGACCCAATGTTCACAAGGGTTTACATTGTCTGAAATCGTAAACAATTCCGCTGAGAATTTTCCTCTTGTATCCCCACTAAAGAAGAGGGGAGACACATATCCGACTACTGGCCATTCTGGTCCTGTTCACAGCCGTCGCGCGGGGGCAGGACCCGGGAAAAGACCCCGCCTATAATTCACTTACCAAAGCCTTCGACGCGTTGCGAACCCGCGACTACGATGGTGCTGTCGCCTGGTTCGATAAAGCCGCAAAACTGTCTCCGGGACGCAGCGATATACGCAAGAACCTTGCCTACACGCTGCTGAAGACCGGTGAGACGGAGGCAGCGCGGGAACAGTTTGGTGAGGCCGTGAAACTGGACCCTGCCGATACGCACGTCGCGCTGGAATACGCCTTCCTTTGCTTCGAAGCGCGGGACAACGCCCCGGCACGGAAGGCAGAAGCCCGCCGCATTTTTGCGCGGGTTCGCGATACAACTTCCGATGGCGAACTGCGGGCCACCGCGACCCAGGCGTTCCGGAATATCGATGAGCCCCTGGGTGCGGGCATCGCCCGGTGGCAGCAGGTCCTCGCGACGTCGAAACCGACCTTCAGCGCCCACTATGAACTGGCCCAACTCGCCGAACAAAGGGATGAAACTGCGTTGGCGGCAGCCAATTATCGGGCCGCTTTCCAGTTGTTGCCGGAACGGAAGTCTGTGTTGCTGGAACTGGCGCGGGTGGAAAAATCGCGAGAGAACAATGAGGGGTCCATCGCCGCACTGCTGGCGGCTTCACGCGGGGGCGAACCGCGGGCGGCGGAACTGGCGCGTGAGCAACTGCCGGAGCGGTATCCCTACGTGTACGAATTCCGCAAGGCGCTGGAGCTGGACCCGAAGAACAACACTCTGCACCGCGAACTTGCCTATCTGCTGTTAAGCATGTCTGAGAAAGATGCGGCGTTGCGCCCGGAGGCGGAACAGGAATTCCAAAGCGTGGTGGCTGCGTCTCCGGAGGATTACCTGGCGGCGGCGCAGCTGGGCCTGCTCTGGCTTGCCGATCATCGCGATGCCGAGGCCATGCCGATTCTGAAAAGCGTGCTGGCTCATGCGGATGCTGTGACGGGCAACCGCGTCCGCATGGCTCTCCATATGCCGCTGGTGCTGGAGGAGCGCAGCAGCGCGGAGAATCTGATTGACCCGCGCACGCTGGGCGAACGCAGCTTCAACGCGGGCTTTATGAAAGACGCGCTGCGGTTCTACCTGCAGGCCCGTGAGGCCGATCCCGTGGATGCCTCGGTGGCCCTGAAGTTGGGCTGGACCAACAACATGCTCCATGACGACGCGACCGCGCTTGGCTGGTTCAACATCGCACGGCACAGTGCCGATTCAGCCATTGCAGCCGAGGCCCAAAAGGCCTATCAGAACCTGCGGCCCGGCCTGCAGCGAATCCGCACCACAGTGTGGATCTACCCGTTGTATTCGTCGCGCTGGAGCGATCTGTTCGGCTATGGGCAGATGAAAACGGAATTGCGCGTGAAAAAGCTACCCATACACCCCTACCTGAGCGTAAGGTATGTGGGCGACGTGCGGCGTGTTTCGGCGGACATTACGCCACAGAGCCTGTCTGAAAGCGCGTTCGTGGTGGGCGCCGGCGTGGCCACGCAGCAATGGCACGGCGCGGTGGGGTGGTTCGAAGCCGGTGAGGCGTTCAGCTATCTCCGCAACCATCGCTGGAAGGATTTTCGCGGCGGGATTTCCTATTCGCGAACCACCGGCGCGGCTTTGGGTGGGGAGAAGACGGGGATGTTCCTCGAAACTACGGCGGACAGCGTTTTCGTGAGCCATTTCCAGAACAACCTGATTAATTACTCGCAGAACAAAGTGGGATACACGTTGGCCGTCGGTCCTTTCAGAGCGCAGGCATTCTGGGCGGCCAACATGGTCTTCGATTTAAACCGCCAATACTGGGCGAATTTTTCGGAAACCGGGCCCGGTGTTCGCGTCCATCCGCCAGGGCTGCCGAAAGGCGCAAACATCACCGTCAATGCGATTCGCGGGGTCTACCTGAAGAACGAGGGGAACCCGCGCCGCCCAAACTTTAACGACTTCCGCGTGGGACTTTGGTATGCCTTTACAAAATAAGCTGGCTCTCGCTCTGATGGCACTTGCGTCGCCCTGCTGCGCCGGAACCTTTGCCGTCCTGGGCTCGCAATCCGGTTCGTGGCCCGCTGTCCTCTCCTCGGTCGGCCACGTTCCGGGCTCTGCTGCATCGGCTGATATCTTTGTGGCCCCGCCGAATACTCCGGCGGCGGCGGATTGGCAGGCCAAAGTGAAGGCCGGGGCCGCATTGATCCTGGAAGGTTCCTCGCCGTTGGCGGCCAGTTTCGGCTTCAAGGCACGCGCGGAGTCCGTTCCGGTGATTCATCTGGTGGATGTGCACAACCCGGCGCTGCCGGTGATCTGGAGCAGGCAAGTGGAATTGCCGCGCACGGATGCGCCTGCCGAAGCCCGCGTCTTCACCAAAGAGCGCTGGACGGGGGCGCCGGTTGTGGCCGGTTACCGCCTGGGCGCAGGAGCCGTCCTGTGGGTGGCCCTGCAGCCCGGCCAAACAGGATATGAGCGCTTCCCTTACCTGATGCAGTCCCTGGCGGACCTGGGTTTTGAACCCGCCTTCCGCAGTTCACGTCTGTGGGCTTTCTTCGACTACTCGTACCGCACCCGTGCGGACCTCGACTATCTGGCCGAGCGCTGGCGAAAGGCAGGAATCAGCGCTCTCCATGTCGCGTCATGGCATTTCTACGATTCCACGCCGGACCGCGATGAATATCTGAAACGCCTGATTGAAGCCTGCCATCGTCATGGTGTGCTGGTCTACGCCTGGGTGGAGTTGCCGCACGTCAGCGAGAAGTTCTGGAATGACCATCCGGAGTGGCGTGAGAAGACTGCCGCGCTCCAGGATGCGCAGCTGGACTGGCGCAAACTGATGAATCTGCAGAACCCGGCCTGCACGGCGGCGGTTCGCGCGGGCCTGAAGCAGATGGCGGACCGCTTCGATTGGGACGGCGTCAACCTCGCCGAACTGTATTTCGAATCCCTGGAGGGCGCAGGCAACCCGGCCCGGTTTACCCCGATGAACGACGATGTGCGGGCGAGCTTTCGGAAGTTGGCCGGCTGGGATCCCATCGGGATTTGGTCGAAACACAATGACGCGAAAAGCCTGCGTCAGTTCCTCGATTACCGGGCGGACCTTGCCCGCCAGATGCAGGAAGACTGGCTCAATGTGGTGGAACAGATCAAGCCGGGTCTGGATATTGTGCTGACCCACGTGGACGACCGTTTCGACACCGGCATGAAGGATTCCATTGGAGCCGACGCGGCGCGCGTGCTGCCATTGCTCGATACCCACAACTTTTCATTCCTGATTGAAGACCCGGCTACGGTGTGGAATCTGGGGCCACAGCGGTATCCGGAGATCGCAAAACGTTACCAGCCGCTGACGCCGCACACCGGAAAGCTGGCGATTGACATCAATATTGTGGACCGGTATCAGGACGTCTATCCCACCAAACAACAGACAGGGACTGAGCTTTTCCAGCTGGTGCATCTGGCGTCCACGGCCTTCCAGCGCGTGGCGCTCTACTTCGAGAACAGCATCCTGAAGCCGGATCTCTCGCTGCTGGCAGCCTCCTCGGCGGTGGTGAATCAGTACTCAAAGGATCATCGCAGGGTTTTGATCGATTCGCCTGGCTGTATTGAACTCAACTGGGCTGGCGAGGGCGCCATGGTGGACGGCAAACCGTGGCCCATGCTGTCGAAGACCCTTCTGCTGCTTCCGGCTGGAAAACACATAATCGAACCGGCGGCGCGGCGGGAAGCGATTGCCATTACCGATCTGAACGCCAAATTGAAATCGGCAGGACTGGAGGGTAAGCGGGTTGTTTTCGAATACTCCAGTGACAGCCGGGCCATCGTGCAGTTCGACCGCCGCCCGACGCAATTGGAACTCGACGGGCAGGCCTTCCCGTCCGTCTGTCTGGAGGCAAGCAATTGCAGCCTAATGCTGCCGAAAGGGGATCACCGGGTGGTTGCCCAGTGATCCCCTTTTCCTAGTAGGCTGCGGTGAAAGTTAATTCTTGCGGAGATTCAAGGCACCGCGTTCGGTGTTCAGATTGATTTTCGGCCCGCCGCCGCCCGCCCTGCCCTTGAGCGTCGCGCCACGGCCTTCTGACTGATTCTGCAAACCGGAACCGAATTCATTGGAAGCCTCACCTTGCCCGGTGCGCCCGTCGAGTTCGAAGGCTGCCTTTTCGGGCACCGTCAACGTCAGGTCGCCATTCCGTGTTCGGATCTCCATTTTCGGCAGCGGCGTCTTCGTTTGGGTCACCTGGATATCGCCCCGTTCCAGCGTCAGGTCGAGCGAGTTGGTCACGTCAGTGATCTGGACATCGCGGGATCCGGTCTGGAACCGAACCGGCCCCACCACATTATTCATCTTGATTTCGCTCAGGTCGAGCGTGATGCTACCGGGAATCTGTTCTGCACGCAGGTCAGATCGTGTGGAGGTGAAGTGCAGCGGCCTGGCCAGCTCACGGAACTCAAGGGTTCCCGAATACTCCCCGTTGATGGTGACCGGACCTTCAATCTTCTCGATTTGAACTTCGCTGCCGCGCCCCTGCAGGTCAAGCGATCCTTTCACCGAAGTGGCGCGAACAAGGCCGGTGCGCGACGAATCGATCTTGACATCTTTGCCGATATTGTTCAGCCGTACATCCCCGCGACCGCTGGTGACATCAACCGATCCTTTTACGTCCTCAACCGTGAGATCACCGTTGCGCCCGCGGGCTTCCACGCTGACACCGGAGGGGATGCTGATGTCCAGATCCGTGCTGATGCTGAGCATCTTGCCGGTGCGTGGTTCATCGGCACGGACGATGAGGAGATCGCCCTGTCGCTCCACATGCACCTGACTTTGTTCATTGCCGCGGTCGGCTTCCGACCTGCTGAAAGCCCGCACGGTCTTGCGACCGGAGACCTTCACATCACCTGTTTCTTCACCTTTGAGTGACAGGTTGCCGTGGATATTTTCGAGCACCACACGGGCAACCCCCTGCGCCGGACTGACCGCGTTGACGTCGTATTCGTAATCGGTCCCCAGAATGGAGATGCCTGTGTTCATGCGACCGATATGCCAGCCACTGCGATTGCTGCCCCAGACGACGAACATCAGCAAGACGATCCAGATCCAGCCGCCGCCCGCCAGAGGTCGGGGCGGAATTGCCGAATCCCTGCTGACATGCCAAAGAACTTCCACCAAACCCACCACACCCATCACGATGAGCAACACCGGCCAGTAATCGGTAAACAGAGACCAGAGCGGCAACTCGTGCCCCAGGTTGTTGAGCAGGAATACCAGCCCGATGACAACCAGAATCAGCGGACCAGTGACGGAACGGGGTCTCATCGTCCGGCCCCTGTCGGCGGGGGTGGAGGCGGCATGAAATCCGCGCGCTGTTTGCGCCCCCCCAGCAGTTTCAGTACTCCGATGACGATCAGCATCACCGGCCAGGTCTGGCTGAAGGAAAACTGGCTGAACTTGTCGATCAGGAATAGAACGCCTGTGGTGATGAGGATAATCGGGCCCGTGATTGCCCGGATCAAATGCTGGCTCTGGTCGTTCATCGGCGGCCTCCTTCAGACGCAGTGCTGTCAGGCGCACCGGGATTCAGACGGGCATAGAGCAGGTAGAGACCAAGTCCGATCAGACCGAGTGGCCAAAACTTTTCGAATTGCTCGAAGCGGATGAGCTCGGTCGTGTCCAGCAGCAGCAGGAAGCCGACGCCGATCAGCAGAATAGCGCCAATCGGGAATTTGCCAGGCGCCTGCCGGACTTCAAAGAGGCTGGAGAATTCTTCCACAGCGATCCCGTGGCGGCGTTTCCGCGCGGTGTGATAAGCCTCAAAGGCCTGATAGATGACCCAGACGCCGATCATGATACCGAGGAACTCTCCCATCCCGCCAGTGTGGGAGCTGCCGGCCAGGCTGACCAGCAGCCCAAAGACCACCGCATGAACCAGCCCCTTGGCGTATTGGCCGTTATAAATCGCACCCACACCGGGGCAGAAGCCGAGGATCAGGGCCAGCATCGGGTGAACGGAGGCGTCTGCCACAGGGGCGTCGGCCATGTGGGCCGGGGCTGCATAAGGAGACGACGCCGGGGCGGCTGGAGGCACCGCATAAGGCGAACCGGCGAAGCTGCTGGAAGTCGGCAGAGACGGCGGAGCGGTGGCCTGGGGGAGCACCGTCACCGGCAGGTGCTCCTCGCAATACACAGACCCCATGGCCGGTTTCTGGCAGTCCCCGCACATCGGCTTCCCGCACGACCGGCAAAAGGCCGATGCTTCCAGTTCGGGATGGTTCGCGCAGTTCATTGTTTCTTCTCCTGTTGCGTATTCGGTTCAGCGGTCTTTTTCTGTAATGATGCGGGCGAATCGAGCTTCTTGCCGTTCGCCTTTGCATCCGCCGCTGCGTCTTCTGCTTCCGCCTGCTGCTGTTGCCAGTCGCTGATCTGGTTGCGGATCTCGAACACCAGCCGCATGCTTTCGTAACTCTTCAGCGTTCGGTCCCAGATGCGGTGTGTCCGGTCATCCAGAGACGACCAGATCCTGACCGGATCCAGATCCGCCGCGCTCAGTTTTGCCTTCGGCCCGCCCGCGCACCGGCTCAGCATGGTGATTGACATCAGAGTCAGCATCGCGCCCATCACGAAGCGTGGCCGCAGTACCGGAGCGAAGAACCGGTTAATCGCGCCGCGGATGCCTTTCGCCCGCAGCTTAAACTCCCAACCTTCATTGGTGGCATGCAGAATCTTCGTCATCAGGACGGGCGGCGGTTCCACTTCCGCCGCGATCTGCATGAACGCCACCGCGCTTTGCGCATCTTCGGCAAACGAAGCGCAGGCCGCGCAGGAACTGAGGTGCTGATGGAATGCAGCCCGATCCCCTGCTCTCGCGGGAGAGCTCAACTCGCCATCAATGTGATCGGCGAGGAGGACTTCGAACTGTTCACAACTCAACATTTTTGATTACGACCTGAACTGCTGATTACTGCCGTACTTGCTACTACCTTACTTCGTACTACTACTGTTTGCCCATCTTGAACTTCAACAACCGCGCCAACTCTGCCCGACCCCGGTTCAGCCGGGACTTCACGGTGCCTTCGGGGATGCTCAGCACTTCGGCAATCTCCCGGTACTCCATTTCCTGCAAATCACGCAGGATGATGGTTTCACGCAACTCCGGTGAGAGCTTGGCCAGCGCACCCTGCAACAGCTCGCTCGCTTCACGGCCCGCCAGCGCTGAGTCCGGCCGGTTCACTGAGACAAAACCCTCTTCCACGCGGGGCAGCATCTCATCCATCGAGTCGGTCACCCGTTCATTCCGGGTACGGCGGTAATGATCGATGAGAAGATTTCTGGTCAGACGGGTGAGCCAGGTGGCAAAGGAGCCTTCGGTGGAACGGAATCCGCCCAGCGCCCGGAACACGCGCAGGAAAACTTCCTGGCTGAGGTCCTGGGCTTCGGAATCCTTCCCGGTGAAGCGGTAGCAAAGTCCATACACCCGGCGCGTGTGTTGACGCACCAGGGCTTCCCAGGCAGAGTCATCTCCGCTCAGGCACCGCTCGACGAGTGTGCTGTCCAGATCCACGATTGGTTTTTTGCCGTTTAGGCCCGATATAGAACCCGGCCATACGGATACCGGGTTGCTCACCAGTGAGCTTCCCCATATTGCCGCTGTTGCGCCTGCTGCCATAGTCGCCTTATACGTGTCGGCAGAGTCAAGTCCCTGCCGCAAAACCTTTCCGTATCTAGGAACGAGGCATTATCATGATAGGTTCATTCTTTCCTAAATCCAATTTTTGGTAGTCTGGACTGGGCACGTAAGAATTCTGTTGACTGCAAACCACACAGGCCATCGCAAGAAGTTTATCGCCGTCTCCCTCGTACTGGCGGTCGCCACCGTTTGGGTATTCGCGTGGGGGACCCGGGAAAAAGCCTTTAACTGGAGGGTGTTCGCGGCGTCGTTTGGGGGTTTGGATGCAGGCTGGCTGGGGCTGGCGCTGCTTTGTTCGTACTGCACATATGTCGTTCGGGCAATCCGGTGGGCGGTCCTGATTCGTCCGCTGCGCCCGAAAGCGAGCCTCGGGAACCTGTTTTCCGCCACGGTGATCGGGTTTTCGGCGGTCACGGCGCTGGGGCGGGCAGCAGAAATGGTTCGACCATATTTGATCGCCCAAAAAGAGGGCCTGCCCTTTTCCACCCAGGTTGCTGCATGGATCGTCGAGCGCCTTTACGATGTTCTGGTCGCCCTGGCCGTTTTCGGGTTCGCGCTCAGCCAGGTGAAGCAGTCCGGCGTGGCGCTGGGGACGACGTTGTCCTGGGCGCTGCAGATGGGCGGGCTGGTGATCGGTGCGGGGTCGGCCGGCTGCCTTGCAATTCTGGTGGCGATGCGGTTCTGGAGCGACCAGATCCGGCGCGGGATCCTGCGGGGCCTCGGTTTTCTCGCCGCGCACCATCTGGCACGGGTGCAGACGGTGGTGGCGAATTTCCTGGATGGGGTACGTTGCACCAAAAGCCAGTCCGCCACCGTGCTCCTGATTCTGTACACTGCGGTGGAGTGGATGCTGATTGCGGCCTGTTATGCTTGCGTTCTAAGGGCTTTCGGGAACGTAGTGCGCTTTTCATCCATCGATATTC
This sequence comes from Bryobacterales bacterium, assembly GCA_038319515.1. Lineage (GTDB taxonomy): Bacteria > Acidobacteriota > Terriglobia > Bryobacterales > Bryobacteraceae > BOG-234. The sequence continues at coordinate 26,053 of JBBQDH010000023.1, read as the reverse complement.
TGATCCTCATGGGCTTCGTGACTTTTGGCTCGCTCGTCCAGTTACCTGCTGTTGGCGGCGGTGCCCAGGTGACGGCGGTGCTGGTCCTGACCGAGATTTTCGCGGTGCCGATTGAGGTCGCCACCGGCATGGGCCTGCTGCTCTGGTTCATTTCGTTCGTGGCGATTCTGCCCGTCGGGGTACTTTTTGGGGTTCGGGAAGGCCTTACCTGGGCGCGGATTCGGGAGGCCGAGGAGGGAAATCTGGCATGACCTGTCCATTCTGCGCACACCTTGAAGACCGCGTTGTCGATTCCCGGGAGAGCAAAGAAGGCGACTCGATTCGCCGCAGGCGCCAGTGCCTCGCTTGTGAGAAGCGGTTTACCACTTACGAGCGCATCGACGAAGTCCCCTACATGGTCATTAAGAAAGATGGCCGGCGGGAGAAGTTTGACCGGCAGAAAGTTTTGGGCGGGCTGCTCAAGGCGTGTGAGAAGCGACCCATCAGCATGGTGAAGCTCTCTGATCTGGTGAACCTGGTGGAAGCGCGGGTGACCGAATCACCCGACCGCGAGATCAGTACGATTGAAATTGGCGAGTATCTGATGGACCACCTGCGCGGAATCGATAAGATTGCGTATGTGCGGTTCGCATCGGTGTACCGGGATTTCCAGGATGAGCAGGCGTTTTTGAATGAATTGCGGACGCTGACGAGGCCGTAAATTATTGGTTTTCTTCGATATTGCCGATACGGCGACCGTGCTGGACGGTTTGTTGGGCGAGCAGGATCATGTTGTCGAGCAGGATCTTGTGGTCTCTCTCGAAAATTCCCTGGTCGTGCCGGACAACCTTCACCATGGCGGAGAGTTCTGCAACCTGGGTGGTCACAGAGTTCACCTGGGCAGTCACAGCTTCTATGTGACTGCCAACCTGGTTGAGGAATTCCCTGAGTTCGCTAATCTGGTCGGTGAGTTCGCCAAGCTGCCGGTCATGTGAACGGACAGATTGCGCCAGGAACTCCATTTCATCGGGCGTCATATTTACAGTATGACTCAAACAGAGCCGGAATGATCGGAGCCCGGCGCGGGCGGATTTAACTGGCTCCGGATTTCGTCCATGAGCTTTGCGAGCTTCTCAAAGTCGGCCGGTGGTTTCCGGTATTTCGTCTGGCGTCATTAGAGATGACACTCGGTATGAACTGCCCGGACCGCTTTCTCAAGGCCATCGCGGCGGACGACGACTGAAATGGTGAGTTCGCTGGAACCCTGTGCGATAGCGATCACGTTCACATTCTCGCGGGAAATGGCGGTGAAGATGCGACCGGCCAGACCCGAAGCCCCGCGCATGCCTTCACCCACTACCGCGAGCAGTCCGACGTTTCGGTCAACTTCGATCCCGTTCACGTACCCGTGCGTAAGCTCAAGCGCGAGTGCAGCTTCAATCGCTTCGCTTGCCTTCTCCAGTTCGTCGTTGCGGACCAGAAAACAGAAGCTCTGGCGGTAACTGGAACTCGAAAGCGCCAGAATTTCCACGTTGACGCGATCAAGGGCGTCCAGCGCGCGCGCCATGATGTGCACGCCGCTGACTGCGGAACTGGCCGGTTCCAGTGAAACCAGCGCCACGTTTGCCATCGACGTGACCGCGCGCGCGCCGGCGTTGCCTGCGCCGAGCGCCGGGACAATGCGGGTGCCCGGCTTTTCGGGCGCGAAGCTGTTCTTGCTCCAGACCGGGATGCCGCGTTCCACCAATGGCGCTAAAGTGCGGGGATGCAACACCTTGGCACCGGCATAGGCCAGTTCAGCGGCCTCGCTGTAAGTAATCTCATCAAGGATCTTTGCGTCCGGCACCAGACGAGGGTCGGCGGTCATGATGCCGTCGACGTCGGTCCAGATCCAGAGTTCGGCGGCGCCCAGCGCGGCGGCCAGAATAGAGGCTGAAAAATCAGATCCGCCCCGGCCAAGAGTGGTGGGGCGGCCATCGGTTGTGGCCCCGTTGAAACCGGTGACAATCGGGATTTCCCCGGCTCGCAGCAAGGGCAACAGGCGCGCACCGGCTTTCTCCCGGGTGGCGTCCATCAGGGGCGAAGCGTTGTTGAATACCGCGTCGGTCACCACGGCTTCGGAGGCGTTCACCGCAGTGGCGCGAATCCCGCGCGACTTGAGGTGCTCGCTAACCAGCAGGGCGGAAAGCCGTTCGCCGACGGCAATCGCTTCATCGACCGCGCGCGGCGGGCGATACCCCAGCATCTGCATGCCGCTGACAATGCGGCGAAAATCTGCCACCAGATCGCGGACTGCGTGCTGCACACGGTCCAGGTCTTCCGGCCCGACCAGCGACGCGGCTGTTTCCAGATGGCGGGTTTCCAGAGCGCTCAGGCCGCGGTCGATGCCGGCCTGATCGCCTGCCTCGGCGTGCCGGGTGGTCTCCAGCAGCAAATCGGTGATCTTCGACATGGCCGAAACCACGGCTGTTACGGGGCGGCGCGCGCCTTCTTTCGCGATCAGGTCACACGCCACTTTCATACGGTCGGCCGAACCAACACTGGTCCCGCCGAATTTCATCACCAGCAAATCGTTCAAGAAACCATCCTCAGAATTTCGTTTACTACCTCTTCGGCAGTCATCCCGGTGGAATTCAGATACCGCGCATCGGGAGCCTGAACCAGGGGTGATTCTTCGCGCGTCCGGTCCCGGGCATCGCGCTCGGCTATCTGTGCGGCAAGCGCGGCGGCATCCACGTCCGACCGATCACCCAAACGGCGACGGACGCGTTCCCCTGGATCCGCATCCAGGAAAATCTTCACACGCGCGTCAGGAAAAACTACGGTCCCGATGTCGCGACCTTCCATCACCACATTCCGGCGCTCGGCGATTCGCCGCTGCTTGGCCACCAGCTCCAGCCGCACCGCCCCCACCGCTGCTGCTTTGGACGCCGAACCGGAGACCTCCGGCGTCCGGATCAGTTCCGTCACGTCTTCGCCGTTCAGACTGACCCGATTGTCTGGCAGCAGCTCAATCTCCGCCTCGCGCGCCAGTGCTTCCAGGCCGGCGGCGTCTTCAAATCCGATGCCGCGCCGCAGAGCCCACAACGCCACGCAACGGTACATGGCCCCTGTATCGATATAGGTGTAGCCAAGCCGTTGGGCAACCAGCCGCGCGATGGTGCTCTTGCCCGCTCCCGCCGGTCCGTCAATTGCGATTACCTGTGCCATTCGATTCCGTTACCCGACCGGACTCGGCTTGCCGGTGGCGCGCCCGATGCCGACATAGTCGAAGCCCGCGGCTCTGGCCTTTGCAGGATCGAAAAGATTTCGCCCGTCTACCAGGACGGCCTGATTCATGCGTTTGGCCATGTCAGACAGGTCGAGCCCGGCGAATTCGGGCCATTCGGTGACCAGTACAAGGGCGTCGGCATGTTCGGCTGCGGAGAGAGCATCGGCGCAGTAGGAAATGCGGAGGTCGGGGTTTTGCTCCCGACACACCGCCATCGCGATGGGATCGTAGGCGCGCACGCGGGCACCTAGGTGAACCAGTTTTTCGGCAATCTGCAGACTGGGGGCGTCGCGCAAATCGTCAGTATTGGGCTTAAAGGCAAGGCCCAGCAGCGCGACCGTGCGGCCTTTCAGAATGAACAGCTTTTCCTGTAATTTCTGGATGACGATCTGGCGCTGCCATTTATTGACCGCGACGGAGGCTTCGAGCAGGCGCGCCTGGTACCCGTATTCACTGGCCGTATGCAGCAGGGAACTGATATCTTTCCCGAAGCAACTGCCTCCCCAGCCGATGCCTGCGTTGAGGAAGGCGCGGCCAATGCGGGAATCGAGCCCGATGCCTTTCATGACCTCAGTGACATCGGCGCCCACACGTTCGCAGATGTTCGCGATTTCGTTGGCGAAACCGATCTTGGTGGCGAGGAAGGCGTTGGCGGAGTACTTAATCATTTCCGCGCTGGTCAGGGTGGTGGTGACCACGGCAACGGGATTCATTGCCAGGGGACGGGGGGAGAAAGCGGGGTCCTGGAATTTCTGATCGACCAGTGGCTGGTACAGTTCTCGCATCAGCCGCACGGTGCGATCACTCTCCGCGCCCAGCACGATGCGGTCGGGATAGAGGGAGTCGTGAATCGCGGAGCCTTCGCGCAGGAATTCGGGGTTGCTGGCCACGCCGAATTCGACGTCCTCAGCGACCATGCCTTCGCGCACCAGGCTGCCAACCAGGTTACCGGAACCAACAGGCACGGTGGATTTATTGACGACGACGCGGAAACGTGTGGCGTCCATGGCGGCGCCGATGCCGCGCGCGGCCGCTTCGAGATAAGTGAGATTCGATTCGCCGGAGGGGAGCGGCGGCGTGCCGACGGCGATGAAGATGACATCGCTTTCGCGCACCGGCACGTCCATGTCAGTTTCAAAATCGATGCCGCCGCGCGCCTGCGCCAGCTTGATGAGGTCTTCCAGGCCGGGCTCATAGATGGGCGCTTCACCCTGCCGAAGCTTGTCGATCTTCGCCTGGTCTGTATCAACGCAGGTGACGCGATGGCCCAGAAACGCGAGACAGGCGCCGGTGACGGTGCCCACATAACCGGTGCCAATGACGGTGACTCTCATCTTTACTTAATTAGCCTAACAGCGGAAGAAATACACGGTCCAGCGAGTCGTCTGACCATTCGGTTAAATCCACGTCACGATGGAGTGACCAGCGCTCGGTATGCTCCAGCCACTCGCCAGGTTCCACGTCCGTGAGGGGGCTCAGGGTCTCCAGTTCAAGCATGCCGTCGCTGGCGAAAGTTTCATAGGAGCAGCCCATGTCAGGGTAGGTCTTAGTGACATCCGCATCGTATTTTTTGAGAAACATCTCCGACCCGAGCACATAGGCTCCCCAGGTCTTTTCATTGAAGAGGCCGAGTTTGGTGTGGTCTGTGTTGGCGGGGTCGTGGTGGAGCACCAGGTATTTGTGCAGGAACCGCCAGCGGGGATCGCTCAGGTCTGTAAAGGCCCACATCACAAGGGGATTGGTGGGCGTGAGGATGTCTTCGTGGCGACCGCGCGGAGGGAAACCGGTGACGCCGGTGCCACCCTGCGCCATCATCGTCAACGCCCAGCCGGAATAACGGATGGCGAAGGGGAGGGTGTTCTGCATGCGGTGCAGGACTTCCACTTCGTTTCGCTGTTGGGACATGCGGATGACCAACTGCTTGCGGAGGCCGGTTTCGGGTTCGATGGGCTGAGTGGCGGTGAGAACGCCGTCGCTGATTTCGATTTCCGCCGGATCGTTATCCCGGGCATAGGTGCGTTTGAAGTCTTCGGGCGCGAGCCAGATGCGGTGGCCGCCGCGCATCTGCCAGTCGGGCTCACCGGTCTTGCCGGCCTGATCGTCGAAAACCCGGAAGAAGTTCTGGCCACCGACAAAGCCGCAGCGCATGATGCGGGGGCCGATGTCGCTGGTCACGATGAGTTCTATTTCACTGTTTGCGATGCGATAGCAGTTGGGCCAGCCTGCCCAGGCAGTTTTTTCAATCGTCAAGTTAACCCTTCGCCTCACCCTTCAACGCCAGGATGGCGTCCAGATATTTTCCGGTTCGCTTCCCGTCGATTACGGCAAAGCCTGCTTCGAGCAGGAGCGCCTGATACTCAGGGAAGCTGCGTTCTTTGCCTTCTGTGCAGATGAGCATATTGATGGACTGCATGTGGGCACCAACCGGGCCGGAGCGGTCTTCGGCGAGCAGCTTTTCCGCGATGAGCAGGCCGCCGCCGGAAGGGAGCTGGTCCGCGATACGGCGGAGGAGCAGGCGGATTTTTTCGAGAGGCCAGTCGTGCAGAATCCTGCCGAGTGCATATAGATCGGCGGGCGGCAGTTCGCCCAGGAAGAAGTCTCCCGGCTGGAGGGTGATGCGGTCGCACGCGGGTGACTTTTCGACAAACTCGCGGGCGATGGTGGTGACCTTCTCCATATCGAAGACGACGCCGTGGAGTTCGGGCCACGCTTCGCAGGCGGCGATGACAAGGTGGCCGGTGGCGGCACCGAGGTCGACCATTTTGCGGAAACGGCTGAGGTCGAAGGCGCGGACGACGTCCGGCGAAGTGGAAACGCCCAGACCGTGCATGCCCATGGTGAAGGTGCGCATCTTCTCCGGGGTGCTGAAGAAGTGTTCGAAAATGGGGCCGGGCCAGCCGAAGGTTTGTTCCCAGCGGGGAGTGCCTTCGCGGATGGCGTCTTCGAGGTTGCCCCACATTTGATACAGGACGGCGTTGGAATAAAGGATGTAGCCGGTGATGGCGCGGTCACTGGATTTGCAGAGATAGGTGGCAGCTGATGGAGAGTTGGAAAACCGGCCATCGTGCAGTTCGAGCAACCCGAGCGCAAGGCAGCCTTCGAGCAGGCGCTGGGTGGCGTCCAGGTTGGCAGAGAAGCTGGTGGAGAGGGCGGCGGCGACCTGATCGCTGGTGAGCGGGCCGGCTTCCAGCAGGTCGAAGACGCCCATATTCACGGCCACAAACATGGTCTTCGACCGGCGGAAGCCTTCCATGATTTCGATTACCGGCGCGGGATCGGGGATTGTCATTTGGTCCTGAAATGGTCGTAGCCGAGGGGGGTGAGGGGGTGTCCGTTGTGGATGACCCGGCCCGCCGGACTACCGATGATCTTACCAATGCGGGTGAGGGGAAGGCCTTCGAATTCGGGGGGCACTTTGGTGGCGGGCTTCACGGTGAAGAGCAGTTCGTATTCCTCGCCGCCATGCAGAGCCTGTTGGGGGGATGCGCCCTTGAATGCCGGGGGATCCGTGATTTCGGCGGCAACTCCGGAGGCGAGGCAGACGCGTTCCAGATCCAGGGAGAGGCCATCGCTGATATCGATTGCGGCGGTGGCGCGCAACTGTTTTTGCACATACGAACCCAATGCGAGGCGGGCTTCGGGGTTCAGGTGGCGTTTCCAGGCTTTGCCTTTGCCGGTCTGGAGGCCGAGGGCAGAGCCGCCCAGGGCTCCGGAAACGTAGATATGGTGGCCGGGCCTGGCTCCATCGCGTTGCAGCGCTTTGCCTCTGGCGACGGTGCCGCAGAGCATCACGTCGCAGGCGAGAACTTCACCGTGGGAGAGGTCGCCACCGGCGAGGACGGTGCCTGTTTTCGCGGCGGCGGTAATGAGGGCATCGAAAAAGCGGTCGATCCAGCGCTGATCGGTCCATTTCGCCACACAAAGCGACGCGAGGCAGAAGCGGGGTTGCCCGCCCATGGCGGCAATGTCGCTGAGACTGCGCGTGAGGGCGTTGCGGGCCACATCCGATGCCATGTGGGTTTCGCGGAGGAAATGGGTGCCTTCCACGAAGAGATCTGTGGTGAAGAGCAGATCCTCTTTTGAACCGGGGGGCCGATAGATGGCGCAGTCGTCACCGATCCCCAGAACCACTGAGGAGGACGGGGGAATCAGGGCAAGAGTCCGCAGCCGGTCGGTAATTCGCCGTTCGCTTCGCATGCTTTGGTTTGAGCGTCGGTTAAGGAGTCGCCCGGTCCGGTTCGAGATACAACTTGACGCGGTTGCTCTCTTCGCCGTTCATCAGAAGGCGTAGTTCACTGGTCCCGCGATTGACGATCGCCGGGATTTGCAGTTCCACGATGTAGTAGCCAACGTAGCCGGGGGCCAGGGTTGCTTTGGCGACCTGGACCGGGGTGCCGTCGAGGAAGGCGGTGACGTTGCCGCGAACAACGGGCGGGGAATCGAGGGGTGCCGGAACGCCCGTCATCCAGTCCGGCGTCACTTTGCCGAGGCCGGTGGCGAGAATCTGCACAACCGAACCCGCCCGGAGCGCGAGGTTGGAATCGAGAACCAGACCGCTGGCGGCGTCGAGAAGGAGGGGGGAGCCTTCGCCATCCACGAAAATGGCGGGGGAGGCGTCGCGGACAGTGACGGGAACAGTCCAGCGTTCGGTGGCGCCTTCGAGCGCGAGTTGGAAAATGCCGGGGGCCGCTTCGAAGGGCACCTGCAACTGGGAACTCTGTGCGCCGGCGGCCAGCACCGGATAGGACAGCAAACCGCTCTTGCCCAGGCGAACATTGGCGCCGAGGATGCTGATCAGGGACCCGGGCGCGGCCGGGCGATCCGTCATGTCGGCCCCGTTCACCACCCGAACGGTGCGGGTGCGATGAGGGGCCTGGATTTCGTAAATGCCGTAACCATCAAGGGCGACGGTGAGCGTGTTGTCCGGGTTGAGACGGACGTCCCAGGCAACGCCGGCCGGAAGGTCGCGCGAGACGGATTTCCAGTCGGAGGCGGCGGGGCCGGCGTCGTTCAAAGAGACGCTGCCCGAAAAGACGCCGCGGTCAGTTGCGAGGTAGACGACGCCTGCGGAACGATCTGCCGCAATGCCGTGAATGGATGCGGGGGGAAGGGTGCCGGTGACATCTTCCCAGAATCCTCCGCCGTTGATCGTTCGGAGCAGGCGGGTGCCGGAGGCCGCGAGGGCGGATTCGGGGCGGTCGGGATCAACCCAGAGGCGATCAATGCCGGGGCCCGCGGTGCGGAGAGCTTCGATCCAGGAGCCACCGTTGTCACGGGAAGCGAAAAGTTTGCCGTCCGCCGAGCCTATATAAAGGAGGCCTTCAGCCTGGGCAACCGCGCTGACGCGAAGGCCGGTCTGTCCGGCGAAGCGGGAGCGGGAGGCGAATTCGGGGTCGGTGCCTGCCACCAGCGCCCAGTTGCCGGCTTCGAAACCGACAAGGCGAGCATCTGACAAAACGGCCAGGCGACGGTTCAGGAGACGACGAACGGTGAGATTCGGCAGGTCGTCATTGAGGCTGCGCCAGGACAGGCCGCCATCAATGGAGCGCCAGACGCCGAACTGATTGGCTGCGGCGAGTTCCAGGGAATTGGCCGGGGAAATGGCGAGACCAGTGAAGCCACCGCCTACAATCGACCGGTTGTTGAAGCCTGTGAGGTTCAGCCAGGTGCGACCGTTGTCATCGGAGGCGTAGACGTTGGCCCGGCCCGTGGCATAGAGACGACCAGAGGCGGCCTGAACGCGGGCACCCGTTTCCGGGACGCTGGCCGGGGCGGTCTGAAAAACCGCAGAATTGCCAGGTGCAAGATCGGTGCTGTTCAGCTTCCAGTGTTCAAAGTCTGAGGTTTCAAAAACTCTGCCCGCGGCCGTCTGGGCGAGCAGCCGTTTACCCGCTGCGGCGTACCAGACTGACTGCACGGGACCACTTGCCGGGCCTGCCAAACCTTCATTGACAGTGGTGCCGGCAATTCGTTTCCATGATGCATTTTGATCCGCCGCCAATTGAGCGCGGGCGGGAAGTACGAACGCAGCCAGCATCACTCCTGCTACCGCAGCGAGTGTTGCACCGCCCCGAATTCGCACACCTGTTTCACATCGACACATCGACGTGTCTCAATTCTACCGCACCGGCACCGCCGCCGTTTTGGAAGCTGCTGATTCCAGGCAGGTTGCTGATGGATATTGGATTTGGACCGGAACTTTCCTGCATGTTTGGTGCTATTCTTAGGAGGATCTGTGGCAGATTTGCGACCAAACACGAAAGTGATTTCAGTGGCAGGCCTGGGCCTGCTGCTGAGCTTTGCCGTGTTTGCTCAGCAGGCGCCGGCTGTGGACTTGGGTGGTGCGGCCAAACTGGTGAGCTTTACGGGCCAGATTTCCGTGCTGCGCGACTCGAACCCCTGGGCACTGAGCGCGGGTGATCTGGTGCAGCCTTTGCAGGTTGTGGTGACCGGGCCCGAAGGCTGGGGCATCTTCCAGGTGGCCGATGGCAGCAAATTCGAAGTCTTCCCGAACTCGAAGGTTGTCTTTCGGCCCAGCCGCGGCGACTGGAAAGAGATGCTGGAAGTCTGGCTCGGCAAGGTTCGGGTACAGATTGAGCACTTCGGGAACGTTCCGAACAATAACAAGGTGCGCACGCCAAGCGCCGTGATTTCGGTGCGTGGCACCATCTTCGATGTGACTGTGGACGAGGAATCCGACTCGACGCTGGTGGAAGACGAAGAGGGTTCAGTCAGTGTGCGGCATTTGCTGCGACCGGGCAATGAACGGGTTCTGATGGCCGGCGATTCGATGCGGATTTACAAGAACGAGCCGATCGGTAGGGCACAGATTGACAGAGGCGCGCTGCTGCAGAAGGCCGCGCGCGCCGCCTCTGATATTTTCTATCGGGTGGCGTTGGCAAGGCAGGCTGGTCCGTCCGTGGCTGGTGTCCCTTCCGTGGGGGCAGGCAACCCGGGCGACAAGGATAACTCGACTGCACCACCGCCTCCTCCCCCGCCGCCGCCGCCGCCACCGCCTCCGGGCGGTAAGCCGTAAATTCCGGTGTTAGGCTTGGAAGCATGCGACTGCGTTTTGTGGCTCTCGCGGTGCTGACTGTTAGTGCCTTGACCCCTTTGTTTGCCCAGCAGACTATTGCGCCGGACCAGCAGATGGCCGCGCTTTTCAGAACCATCGCTCAGCATTCTGACCGGCTGCTGCCTTTACTGGAACAGGTGCATGCAAAGGATTGGGTGGCGAAGGGCGCGCCCGGTACGTATGCCGCCCAACTGGCTTCCGCACAACAGCAGATTCAGGCGATTGATTCAGATATGGAGACGCTGGCGCAGCATCCGGAGCGGATGCAGGATTCGATGAAGGCGCTGTTCCGTGTGCAGTCGTTCCATCGTTCTCTGGATTCCCTGATGGGCGGGCTGCGGAAGTATCAGAACCCGGCGCTGGCGGATCTGATTCTGTCCGTCGCGCTGGAAGATCAGGAAGATGTGGGCAAACTCCAGGAACATATCCTGGAACTTGCTACTCAGCGGGAGCAGGAATACCTGGTGGTGGACCACGAGGCGCAACGCTGCCGGGGCGTCATCTCTCGGGAAGCTGCTCCGCAACGGAAGAAATAGAAGGCTAAATTATGACCCAGGCAACACAGTTCGTGTGCAACATCTGTGAGGAGAGTTCGGAATCCATTTGTGCGAATTGCACGAAGGATACCTGCGCGAATCACCTGTGCAGGAAGTGCAGGAAGTGCAGCGATTGCTGTAGCTGTGAACTGGCGCTGGATTAACAGAACCCGGTATCATCGGATCTGTTTTGGAAATTGGTTGAATCGAAACGCTCCACCCTACCGGCTGAAGGGTCCGTCTTGTAGGCAGTGCGCAGTCAATTGGAGTGAAGGATAATTGACCGATTTCACTGAAAGTGCTATTTTCAACAGATGCTGAAGATAAACGATTCCATGAAAGAGATGGAGGAGAGTGCGGCCAGGACACTCGAATCGATACTGAAGGAAATCCCTATCGTCAAGGTCGAAAGCGTAGAGGTTCAGCGTCTGATTGGCCGCCATCAAATTGATATCCTGGTGCACCTCCGCGCAGCAAGCCAACCTCACATACTCGTTTGCGAAGTCAAATCGAGTGGCCAGCCCCGCTACGTCCGTGACGGCATCCTTCAACTTCACAACTACATCGACCATTTCAATATTCAAGCAACGCCTGTCTTCATCGCACCATTCCTTTCACAGGAGGCACGGATGCTTTGCCGTGAGAACAAAGTTGGATTCATAGATTTGCAAGGTAATGTTCGCCTCGAATTTGACGGAGTGTTCATCGAACGGCTCGTCTCAAAGAAGTCACCCTCTGAGCGCCGCGAACTCAAGTCGCTGTTTAGACCGAAGTCCGCACAAGTGCTGAGAACAATGCTTCGCGATCCGAGTCGGCATTGGCGCGTCGAAGAGCTCGCAAAATCAGCCGGCGTCAGCCTCGGACACGTCAGCAACGTGCGCACAGGCTTGTTAGAAAGAGAATGGGCTCAGGTCTCCGGTCAGGGCCTTTTCCTTTCTGAGCCAGATACTGTACTCAACGCGTGGCGCGATACTTACGAACCTCCCGACGGGAAGCGCATGAGTTTCTACACAACTTTGCACGGCAGTTCTTTTGAAGCAGTCGCGCGCGCCACTCTTGGTACTGATTCGGAAAAGGGTCGAGCTGTCTTTGCCTCGTTTTCCGCAGCCCATTGGTTAGCCCCATACGGACGAACCGGGATCCAATACTTTTACGCCGATGTGACTGGTTTGGAGCGCCTCAAGCTCAAGTTACAGCTTTCGCTGGCCGGTAAAGGTGAAAACGTCACCGTCACAATTCCGAAGGATCAAGGGCTCTTTGGTGATACCCTGGAGCCGGCACCCGGAGTTGTGTGCACCAGTCCGATTCAAACCTATTTAGACCTTGCGATCTCCGGAGAACGCGGTCGGGAAGCTGCGGAGTACCTAAGGCGAAAGCACCTGAAATGGCCGAAATAGATCAAAGAGATCCCCAGTCCGCCGTTAACTACGATGATCGGACAACCCAGGCTGTCAGGAGTGTGCTGATTGAGATAGGTCAGATTCTGGGAACCTTTCAAGGTAAATTCGCGGTCGTTGGGGGGGCGGTTCCGTGGCTGCTGCTGAACAATGAGGAGATGCCTCACGTCGGGTCTCTGGACGTGGACCTCGGACTTGATGCTGCGGCGCTGGGCGATGGCGAGTATGCCAACCTTGTCGAAGCCCTTAAAGGGAAAGGTTATCAGCAACGTACGGAACTCAGGCGATTTCAGTTAGTGCGCCAGGTATCAGTCAAAGACGGCGGAACGCCAATCGACATCATCGTGGATTTCCTCATGCTGCGAGACGCTGAGATCGTCAAAAACAGACCTCCTTTGATTGATAACTTCGCCGTTCAACGAGCGCACGGTGTTGATCTTGCACTGCACTTTTATCAGTTGGTGGCAATCGAAGGACCTATGCCTGAAGGTGGGAAAAATCGGGTCGAAATAGCCGTGTGCTCAATTCCTGCACTGCTGGCCATGAAGGGTCATGCTTTGCATGGGCGCTACAAGCAGAAGGATTCTTACGATATCTACTACTGCATCCGAAACTACTTCGGAGGTGCAGAAGCTCTGGCTGAGGCGTGCTTCCCGATACTCAGACACGCAAGCGGCGAACGAGGATACTCATACATTGCAGAGAAGTTCAACGCTCTGGATGGCTACGGACCAACATGCGTTCGGCAGTTTGTAGAGGACACCGCAATTTTAGGCGAGCGTACGCCTGACCAGTGGCAACAGGATGCGTTCGGGCAGGTCAACGCCTGGCTCAAGTGTTTGGGCTTGAGCCAGTAATAGAAGCGGGCTCAGCCAGTGCGAGACATAAGGCCGCAAATCACGCCAGTCACGTCCAGAGCTTCCGAACGTACCCGCGGGCAAATTCGAGATCCCTGGTCATCGCTCCCAACACGTCCTGCGGCTTGTATTCCACTTTGATGGAGAGCGGCCCGGTGAATTTCGCGTCAGACAGAATGGTGAAGAACCGCTGCCAGTCAACCATCCCTTCACCAAGGGGACAGCGCTGCATCTTCCAGCCATCGGCATCCTTCTTCCAGTAAAAGTCCTGTAAAGTGACGGCCTTAAGGCGGGGCAGGGTGAGGCGAAGCGCGGCCGCCCAGCCGCCGAGTCCACCTTCGGCAGTGGCCTCCGCCGGATCGAAACAGTAGCCGACCATGCCGGGATCGATGCCACGAATAACGGATTCGGTGTCCCAAACGGACTCTCCGACGAATTCCCCCGCACGGTTGGGGATCATGGCGGCGATACCGGAGCGTTGTGCCAGGCCCAGAAGCTGGGTGATTTCCTGCCGCACCTGAAAGAGCCTCTGTGGAAGGGGCACGCCGTCGATCCACGGCCAGTAGCCCATGCGAAAGAGAGGCACCTGGGAGTGGCCGGTGAGGTACATCACGGCGAATGCGGTGGGGTCGGCGGCACTGGTGATGTTGGTCGTGATCATCGGGACTTCGAGCCCGGCGCCGCGAGTGCTTTCAAACGAGCGAACGAGGTCGACATTGGTCACGCGCGGGTCCACATGGCCGCCAATGTAGACGGTCATATCAACACCCTCAAAGCCCAGTTGCGCGGCAATCTCTCCCAGTTGCGGGTAGGGAACTTTGATCATGTTCTGCGAGTGGACGCACAGCATGGGGGCGGTGCGTTTCGCGGCCGAGGCCCCGAACCGGGGTGCGGGAGGTTCCGGAGGATTCTGGGGCATGACGCTTAACCGGCGGGCGTACCCACCAGACCGATAAGGCGCAGCGCGCTGTAGATGTTGCGGGTGGCGAGGCTGCGGTTCATGGTGTAGAAGTGAAGGCCGGGGGCGCCGCCAGTCAGCAGGTCGATGCATTGGGATGTGGCGTGCGCCACACCCAACTGCATGACAGCGGCAGGGTCGTCTCTTCGCTTGTCGAGTTGGGTCGCCAGGCGGAACGGCAGCGTGGCGCCGAAGGTTGTGATGCGCTCCACCTGGGTGACGTTGGTGATGGGCCAGATGCCGGGGATGATCGGAACGGTGATGCCGGCGGCACGGGCGCGTTCGACAAATTCCCAGTAGTGGCGGTTTTCAAAGAAAAGCTGGGTGATCAGGAAGTCGACCCCGGCGTCGACTTTGCGCTTCAGGTTGTTGATGTCGACGGCGGGATTGCCACACTCGACGTGCTTTTCAGGATAGGCGGCTCCGCCGATGGAGACGGTTGAACCGTGCCTGTCGCGAATGAAGGCAACGAGTTCGTCGGCGTTTCGGAATCCGCCTTCGGCAGCGGTGAAACTGGTCTCGCCTTTGGGCGGGTCTCCCCGCAGGGCCAGAATATTCTCTACTCCGGCGTCAATCAGCCGCTGGACAACGGCGGCAAGTTCCTCACGGGTGGAGCCAACACAGGTGAGGTGCGCCATGGCTTCAATGCCTGCGTCGCGCTTGATGCGGGAGACGATGTCGATGGTGCGTTCGCGAGTGGACCCACCGGCGCCGTAGGTAACCGATACATAGGATGGTTTAAGATCCCTGAGCTCCCCGATGGTCTGTTCCAGCTGGGCCACCGCCTGATCAGTTTTGGGAGGGAAGAATTCGAATGAGATGGAAGGGGCTCCGGAGGCCAGGAATTCCCGGATCAGCATGTAGACGATTGTACCGTTGTGACAGACCCCTTCACGGGTTTTGAAATAACTGTTAGATTGTGGTTACTTCGACAATGAAAAGGTTTATAAAATCCGTGGGCCGTTCGCTGGCGATGGGTGTCTTGGCATGGCTGACGGCGGGGTTACTGGCCAGGCTTCATGGGAACCGTTCCATCGCCTGCCTGACTCTGGTGCTGGAGGTCTTGGCGGTGGCCGCGCTGGGCGACTGGTTGGCGGCGGCTTTGACATCGGTATTTGCGAGCCTGGCGATCAGTTGGTTTTTCATTGATAACGTCAATAGCCTGATGATCTCAACCTGGGAAGGCGCGTTCACATTCCTGACGATGCTTTTGACTTCTCTGGCAGGCAGCCAGTTAGGGATCCGGGCGCAACGGCGCGCTGATGAGGCGATTCGGCGCAGGGAAGAGATGGAGCGCCTGCAGCAGTTGGGGAATGCTTTGTTGGCGACGGGGAGTGTAGCGGAAGCGGCTGAGCGGATTGTGACCCGGGTGGTGGAGTTGTTTGGCCTGGAAGGAGCGGTGCTGCGGCTGGCCGGCAGGAAAGATCCCCTGAGCGCGGGTACGAGTACTTCAGCGCGACACTGCACCTTGCGGATTCGGTCGCCGGAGGCGGGAAGCGAGCTCTGTTTGTATGGGGCGCAGCCATCCGGCGAGGTGCAAAGCGCCCTGGCGAATCTGGTTAGCCTGGCGCTGGATCGGGCCGGAAGCATGGAGGAGCGGGCCAGAATCGAGGCCTCTCAGCGCGGGGAAGAGTTGCGGAATACCGTGCTGAATGCGTTGGCGCATAATTTCAAAACACCGCTGACTTCAATCAAGGCGGCGTCATCCATGCTGAGGAGTTCACAGGGCCTGTCCGAGGGGCCGGATCGGGAGCTGGCGGTGATTATTGATGAGGAGGCGGACCGCCTGGAGTTGTTGATTCAGGAGTCACTGAATTTGGCGCGTATTGAGGCCCACCAACAGAACCCTCGGGTGGAGGATTGCTCGGTGGCGCTCATTGTGGATGCAGTGCGTTCCCGGGTGAGTCGGTATTTGGGCGCCCGGCAATTCGTGGTGGATATACCTGATGGTTTGCCTTCGCTTTCCGGCGACCGTTTTCTTTTTGAGCAGATGTTGATGCAAGTGGTGGATAATGCATGGAAGTACTCGAAGCCGGATTCCAGGATTGAGTTGCAGGCTTCGGCCACGGCCACAGGAGTGATTGTCAGTGTGCGGAACCAGGGAAATGAGATTCCCGAAGAGGAGCGCACGGAAATTTTTGATAAGTTTTATCGGGGAGCGGCAAATCGCGTGCAGGTGGAGGGAACCGGCCTGGGATTGGCCATCGCCAGAACAATTGCCGAGGCCCACGGCGGTTCGCTTTGGTTAGATTCGGACCCGGAGGGCCCTACCTTCCGATTCAGGCTGCCGGCTGGGACGTTAAGGGAAACCAATGATTCAGAACAGAACGATTTTGCTCATCGATGACGAACCGCAGATCCGGCGGGTTTTGCGTGCAGGCCTGATGTCCCAGCGGGCCAACGTGCTGGATGTGCCCAGCGGTGAAGAGGCGCTGGAACTGCTGCGCGTGCAGACCGTGGATTTGATTTTGCTGGATCTGAATATGCCGGGTTTGGGTGGTCTGGAGACTTGCCGGGCGATTCGGAATGGCTGGGATGTGCCGATTATCGTGCTGTCGGTTCGGGATTCGGATGCGGACAAGGTGGAGGCGCTGGACGCGGGCGCCGATGATTACGTTTGCAAGCCGTTTAGTTTCGACGAACTGATGGCACGTATACGGGCTGCATTGCGACGGACAGGGTTTGCCACGGACACCACGCCGACGCATGTCTCAGTGCCGGGCCTTGAGATTGATTTTGAGAACCGGCGCGTGGTGGCAAGCGGGAAGCTGGTGCGGCTGACGCCGACGGAGTTCGATATTTTGCGCTATTTGATCGCCAGCGCCGATAAGCCGGTGCCCCATCGGCGGCTGTTGCAGGCCATCTGGGGGCCGGAGTATGGAGACCAGATCGAATATCTCCGGGTGTTTATTAATCAACTGCGGAAAAAGATTGAGCCTTATGTCGGGAAGCCGGTTTTTATCGTGACGGAGCCGCGGATTGGTTACCGGTTCGTGATGCCGGAAGCTTTGCCGGAAGCGTTTCCTGGAGCCGGGCCTGCAAAGGTGATCACGTAATTATTGGTTAACGGCCATGGTTTCGGTAAATACCGAATCGGGCAGGTTGATGCCGCTGACACGAAGGCGTTCGAGGAGTTTGGGCCGGACGCCTGTGCAGCGGAAGAGTCCCTTCACTTTGCCGTCGCTGGTGACACCGGTGCGCTCAAAGATAAAGATTTCCTGTAATTCCACCTGATCTTCATGTGCGGCCACAACTTCGGCGATACTCATGATGCGGCGGGCGCCATCCTGCAGACGCGCGACCTGCACGACCAGCTTGATGGCTGAGGCGAGTTGCTGGAGAATGACGCGGGCCGGTATTTCGATGTCCGCCATCATGACCATGGTTTCGAGGCGCGAGAAGGCGTCTTTCGGAGTATTGGCGTGGACGGTGCTCATGGAACCTTCCACGCCGGTGTTCATGGCCTGGAGCATGTCGAGCGCTTCGGCGCCGCGGCACTCGCCGACGATGATGCGGTCGGGCCGCATACGGAGCGCTGTTCTGAGCAGAATGCGCTGGTTGATGCCGCCTTCTTTGTTGAGATTGGGCGGGCGGGTTTCGAACTTGACGACATGGCGTTGCTGCAGCTGAAGTTCGGCGGTGTCTTCGATGGTGACGATGCGCTCTTCTTCCGGGATGAAACGGGAGAGGGCGTTGAGCATGGTGGTTTTGCCGGAACCGGTACCGCCGGAGACAAGAACCGTGGTCTTCGCCTGTACGCATGCGGCGAGGAATTTCAGCATGGAGGGCATGGTGGTTTTGTACTCAACCATCTCTTCCTGCGTGATGACGTGACGACCGAAGCGGCGGATGCTGACAGAGGGGCCGTCAAGGGCGAGGGGCGGGATGATGGCGTTGACGCGTGAGCCATCGGCCAGGCGGGCGTCCACGATGGGTTGGGCTTCATCGATGCGGCGACCGACCTGCGAGACAATCTTTTCAATGATATGCAGCAGGTGGGCGTTGTCGCGGAAGCGTACCGGGACTTCGGTGAGTTTGCCGCCGCGCTCGATATAGACCTTATCGAAACGGTTCACCAGGATGTCGGAGATGCTGGGTTCTTTGAGGAGTGGTTCCAGGGGACCGAGGCCCAGCACTTCATCGAGAACTTCCTCAATGATGCGGTTCTGTTCCGCAGTGGTCATCGGGACGCGCTCTTCTTCCAGCAGACGTTCGACGACCCGGCCAATTTCGGCGCGTAGTCGCTCCTTCGGGATTGAAGAAACTCGTTCCAGGTTGAGAACGCCCAGCAGTTTCTTATGGATCAGCGACTTCAGTTCGAAGTTGCGGTCGGTGGGGCGTCCGGTGGCTGCGGCTGCCGGGCGCGTTGGGGGAAGAGGTCTATAGTTGCTGCCCACAGTATTGGGCTTAATTATAGCCAACCGGGGGCGAATGGGACGACAATGTCTTTTGATGGCTGATTCTGAGCTGCCGGCGACCGTGATTCCAGACAAGCTGTTCTTCCGGATTGGGGAAGTGAGCCAGTTGATTGGCGTGGAAGCGTACGTGTTGCGGTACTGGGAATCGGAGTTCAAGGCGCTGTCGCCCAGGAAGTCAGACAGCGGGCAGAGGATGTTCCGCAGGAAAGATGTAGAGCTGTTGCTGCGGATTAAGCACCTGCTTTATGAGCGCAAGTTCACGATTGAGGGCGCGCGGAAGGCGTTGGCGGAGAAGCAGACTCCCCCCGAGCGAAAAACTACGCTTGTAGATATTCGCCGGGAGGTGGCTGAGATTCTTAAGTTGTTGTCATGACTGGTCGCCGGCAATTACGTTGTAGATGCGATCAAGATCGTCCGCTGAGTAGTACTCGATCTCGATAAGTCCTTTGTTTGGTTTCTTTTCGATGATTCGGACGCGGGTGCCGAGTTTTGCTTCCATCTCCCCGATGGCGGCGCGGACATTGGGATCGAGTGGCAGCGGTCCCGGTTTGGTCTTTTGATCAGGTGCCGGAATACCCGCCTTAGCGGTTTTTGTGTACTCTTCGATCTGGCGAACGGACCAGCCTTCTTCAATACAACGCAGAGCTGTGGCGCGCTGGGTGTTTTCATCGGAGAGCTTGAGAAGGGCGCGGCCGTGGCCCTGAGAGATCTTCTTTGCGGCCACCATCTGCTGCACGTCGGCGGGCAGTTGCAGAAGTCGGATGGTGTTGGTGACGGTGGCGCGGTCCTTGCCTGTTTTCTCGCCAATCTGGTCATGGCTCAGGGAGAGTTCAAGGCCCATGCGCTGGAATGCCAGGGCGAGTTCAATGGGATTGAGGTCTTCGCGCTGGATATTCTCGATGATCGCGAGTTCCAGGACCTTCTCATCGGAGGCTTCCCGCGGAATGACGGGGATTACCTTGAGGCCGGCTGCGGTTGCCGCGCGCCAGCGGCGCTCACCGGCGATGATCTGATATTCCTTTGGGCCGACGAGCCGGACAATGATCGGCTGGATAATGCCATCGCGTTCAATGGATTGAGTCAGTTCCGCCATGGCGGCGGGTTCGAAGTCGCGCCGTGGCTGGTTGGGGTTTGGTTTGACTTCACTGATTGGCACCAGAGAAACGTTGCCGTTCTGCGGGGCTTCGGGTGCTTTTGCTGCGGCTGCGGCTGCTTCAGAAGTGACAGCAACGGGCGCGTTTCGGGTAGGGAGAAGGGAATGGAGCCCTTTACCGAGCGCTTTGCGGGGATCGGTTTTACTCATTCGCAGGTTTGCTCATTTACAGGTTTGCTCATTTGCCGGCCTTCTGATTGCGGGCTTGCTCATTTGCGAGGATCTCTTTTGCCAGCTGGATATAGGATTCTGAGCCGCGCGAACCGGGGTCGTACAGAATAATCGGTTTGCCGTGGCTGGGTGCTTCGGCCAGCCGGATGTTGCGGGGAATTACGGTTTTCAGAACGTCGTTACCGAAGAACTCGCGCAGATCGTTCGCGACCTGTTTGGCGAGGTTTGTGCGGTCGTCAAACATGGTGAGGACAATGCCTTCGATCTTGACGGGATGTCCGAACGATTCACTCACACGGTCGATGGTGTCCATGAGCTCGGAGATGCCTTCCAGGGCAAAGAATTCGCACTGGATAGGGACGAGGGCGGAATCGGCGGCCATCAGGGCGTTGAGGGTGAGGAGATCCAGAGACGGAGGGCAATCGATCAGGATGTAATCGTAGTCCGTGCGAATATCTGCAAGCTGGTTGTGAAGGATGGATTCGCGTCCTTCTACTGTGGCAAGTTCGAAATTGACGCCGATGAGGTTCTTATCGGCGGGAAGTACGTCAAGACCCTCCATTTCAGTCTGTTGGATGGCCTCGCGGATAGGGGTGCGGTCCACCAGGACGTTATAGGTGGTTGCCATACCGGGGATTTTCTGGATTCCGAGTCCGCTGGAAGAGTTCCCCTGGGGATCGTTGTCGATCAGGAGAACTTTTAGGTCACTGGCGGCAAGCGAGGCTGCCAGGTTGATGGCGGTGGTTGTTTTACCCACTCCGCCTTTTTGGTTCGTAATCGCGATAACCTTGCTCAAACGGTCAGTATACGATGTTTCACGTGAAACATCGAATCC
Source organism: Bryobacterales bacterium (assembly GCA_038319515.1). GTDB lineage: Bacteria > Acidobacteriota > Terriglobia > Bryobacterales > Bryobacteraceae > BOG-234. The sequence continues at coordinate 5,403 of JBBQDH010000023.1, read as the reverse complement.
CAGCCATGGGGGGATGTTTCACGTGAAACATCATGCACCGCGCATAGTACCGAGAGTCAGGTGAATGTCAAGAATCGCCACAGCAGCGGGTGTCACACCAGGTATGCGCGAAGCCTGCCCCAACGTTGCGGGACGCACGTGCGTTAACTTCTCTGATACTTCACGGGAGATCCCGGGAATGTCCGTAAACACCATTGAAACCGGGATGGGCCGGGTATCGGAACCACGTAGCTTCTCCATTTGACGGAGCTGCTGCCCAATGTAACCCGCATATTTCACTTCCGTCTCGGCGGTCATCAACACGCCACGCAAAGCAGGAGTGCCCAGCAGACCTTCCACCCACTCACTCAACTCACTGATCTTTGATTCCGGACGGCGCAGCCAGATACCTTTCGGACTATCTTCGAACGCAGTCTTGAGTAGCGCAACCTGATCCCGTTTCCCGGCATAAAAAGAACAACGGTCCGGGGTCGCCAGCCCAATCTCCTCACCAATAGGCGTCAGGCGCTGATCGGCATTGTCAATACGCAGGTGCAGGCGGTATTCAGCACGAGAAGTAAACATACGATAGGGTTCATCGGTGCCCTTGGTGATCAAATCGTCGATCATGATGCCGATATAGCCCTGCATGCGGCCAATCACCACCGGGGTACGACCCTGAATGGTACGGGCGGCGTTGATTCCAGCCATCAGGCCCTGTGCCGCGGCTTCTTCGTACCCAGAAGTGCCGTTAATCTGCCCCGCCAGGAACAAACCCGGCAGTTTGCGAACCTCAAGGCGATGATCCAGCTCCCGGGCGTCCACAGCATCATATTCAATGGCATAACCGGGGCGAATCATCTCTGCGTTCTCTAAACCGGGAATGGAAGCGATCATTGCCGCCTGCACATCAATCGGCATGCTGGTCGACATCCCATTCACGTAGATCTCGTTCGTATCAAGACCTTCGGGCTCCAGAAAGATCTGGTGGGATTCCTTATCAGGAAACTTGACGAACTTGTCTTCGATCGAGGGGCAGTAGCGGGGGCCAACACCCTCAATCTGACCACTGTAGAGCGGGGACCGGGCAATACTATCCTGCAGAACCCTCTTTGTCTCATCAGTAGTCCTCGCGAGGAAACACTGAATCTGGGGCCGCTCGATCTTATCCGTCATGAAAGAAAACGGGACCGGCACGGCGTCGCCATACTGCGGTTCAAACTTCGTGAAATCGATGGAGCGCGCATCAAGACGGGGTGGGGTGCCCGTTTTCAACCGGGAGGACCCCAGATTCAGCGCCCGGATCTGGTGCCCAAGCACCTGAGACGGCGCTTCACCATTACGACCACAGGAAACTTGCTGTTCGCCAATGTGCGCCAAACCATTCAGGAAGGTCCCCGTCGTAATAATCACAGCCTGACAGAACAGATTACGGCCATCCATTAACTGAACACCGCCTACGCGCCCGTCCTCAATCATCAGGCCCGCCACCTCCGCTTGCTTGATACTGAGATTCGGCTCCTGCTCCAATACCTGTTTGATCCGCATGCGGTACTGCTTTTTGTCGCATTGCGCACGGGGGGACCAGACGGCCGGGCCACGACTGGTGTTGAGGAGACGAAACTGAATCCCCACCGCATCCGCAATTTCGCCCATCAACCCACCCAGCGCGTCAATTTCACGCACAAGATGACCCTTGGCAATGCCGCCTATAGCCGGATTACAGGACATTTGACCAATCAGATCCACATTCATGGTCACCATCACGGTTCGCATGCCCATTCGGGCACACGCGCGCGCCGCCTCACAGCCGGCGTGCCCGCCGCCGACAACCACCACCTCACAAGCCTGATCAAACTGACGCCGAACCATTGTTACCATTGTAGACGCCTAAATGAAAGTACTAGTCATCGGAAGCGGCGGGCGCGAACACGCACTGGCCTGGCGGCTCCGGAATTCACCCTCAGTCACCGAAGTCTTCGCCGCGCCAGGCAATCCGGGCATGCACGCGCTGGCAAGTTGCCACACATCCACGGATTATGTCCAATTAGCCGCGTCGCTGAAGGCTGATCTGACGGTCGTTGGGCCAGAAGTGCCGTTGGTGGCAGGCGTTGTTGACCGTTTCCGCGAAATCGCCATGCCCATCGTGGGACCCACTGCTGAAAACGCCGCTCTGGAAGGCAGCAAAATCCACTCAAAGCGCTTCATGCAGCGCATCGGAGTGCCCACCGCAAGGTTCCTGACGGCTGAAAACAACGAACAGGCACGGCACGCCCTGCGCCACTTCCAATACCCCATCGTTATAAAGACAGACGGTTTAGCGGCCGGAAAAGGCGTTGTAATAGCCCAAACTCCTGCCGAAGCAGACGACGCCCTGACGCAATTGCCCTGCCCCCTCGTAATCGAAGAATTTCTCGAAGGCGAAGAAGTCAGCTTTATTGTCCTTTGCGATGGCAAACGAGGGGTGGCGCTCGAACCCTCACAGGATCACAAACGGATCTTCGATAACGACCAGGGTCCGAACACGGGCGGCATGGGGGCCTACTCAGACTCCCGCATTCTGACGGCAGAACAGCGCGGCCACATCATGGAGACCATCATCAACCCCGTAATCCATGCCACGCAGTTCACGGGATTTCTCTACGCCGGCCTGATGATGACCCCAAACGGGCCCAGTGTGCTGGAATTCAATGTCCGGCTGGGTGACCCGGAAACGCAACCGCTCATGATGCGGCTGCGCAGTGACTGGGGCGAAACACTCATGTCCGCGGCGCGCGGCGCGCTGCCAGACACGCTGGAATGGAATCCCGACCCCGCCACCTGCGTGGTACTGGCATCCGGCGGTTATCCGGCGGGATCCAGCTCAGGCAACCTCATCACGGGGCTCGATGCGTCGTCAAAGGCGGTAACATTCCATGCGGGCACCATGCGGACCCCGGAAGGCATCGTCACAGCGGGAGGCCGTGTACTGGGCGTGACGGCGCTGGGGTCCACCCTCAAAGAAAGCATCGACAACGCCTACGCCGGGGTTGCCAACATCCACTTTGACGGGATGCAATACCGCAAAGACATCGGACAAAAAGGCCTGAAAAGGTATGATAGTTGATGATCGGGGCACGTAGCTCAGATGGATAGAGCGATCGCCTCCTAAGCGGTAGGTCAGCAGTTCGAATCTGCTCGTGCCCACCAACCCTGATCTTTAAACGGCGGCTTTCAATCCGACCAGAACGGAATCGGCTACACAGAGATTCCCGCGCAGGCCGGTCCCAAGAGAAATGAGGGGTTTGTTGCCGCCGTGGAAGTCAGAACCGCCGGTCGGAGCAAGCCCGAAGCGGTCAGCCAAAGATTGGTAGTAAGCCACGTTTTCCGGCGTATGGTCGCTATGGAAGACTTCAATCCCCCGCATTCCCATGCGACTCATGGAACCGACGTACTCGGCGAGCGTGTCCCAGTGATTCTTTGCGACACGAACAGGGTGCGCCATGGAAGCCATGCCGCCCGCCGCAACCACACGTTGAATCGCTTCTTCCACCGGGACGTCTTGCCGCTGGACATAACCCCTGGCGTTTTCATCCAGAAACTTGGCGAAGGCGTCCTGAATATCGGCCGCGTACCCCTTCTCCACAAGCACCCGGGCGAAATGTGGACGCGCGGTCAACGTGCGGCCCCTGGTCTCCACTTCTTCCAGAGTGATGTCGACACCCAGAGACTGCAGCCTCTCGATCAAACGGCGATTCCGGTCCCGCCGACTTTCGAGCAGAAAGTCGAGCCAGGAACGAAATTCCGCGGACGGCGGGGCGCCGGGGAAATAGGCGAGCATGTGGATGGAAGCACCGCCGAATTTGGTGGACAGCTCGATCCCGCAAATCAGTTCGAGGCCGGTATCGGCTGCCACGGGCAACGCCATGTCGTAGCCGCGGAACGTATCGTGATCGGTGATCGCGAGCGCGGTCAGGCCAACGCGTTTTGCCTCGAACACGAGTTCGGTCGGAGTAAAAGTGCCATCGGACTGGTCAGTATGGCTGTGCAGGTCAATCATCAGGCTGAAACGTATCCTCTCCGCTCCAGTTCGCTCCAGACCTTGTTGACGCTGAATTCCACGGTCTCGGTGTCGGTGCGAACCACTACATCGGGATGCTCGGGAGCCTCGTAAGGATCTGAAATTCCGGTGAAATTGGCCACTTCACCGGCCAGGGCCTTCTTGTAGAGGCCTTTCACGTCCCGCGCCGCGAGGACTTCGACAGGACAATCCACATGTACTTCGACGAAGTTGGCGATGCGGGATTTCACCTCTTCACGCGTGGACCGATAGGGAGAGATGGCTGCCACCACGGCGATGACACCGTTGCGGGAGAGGAGTTCACAAACGAAACCAATGCGCCGCACGTTGGTGTCACGATCTTCGCGGCTGAAACCGAGACCCTGAGAAAGATTAGTGCGGACGATGTCGCCATCGAGCAGCTCGACCTTCGCGCCTCCCCGCAGAAAACGCTCCATCAGCGCGTCGGAAATGGTGCTCTTGCCGGCTCCGGACATACCCGTTAGCCAGAGCGTCAACCCCTTATGCATCATACATTTACCTTCACAAGAACCTCACGCAGCAGCGCATCGACCGTGCGTTCGGCCCGCCCATCCGGAGAGAAATGGATGCCGCATTCTTTGTCGGCGTCAGTCTCCCACCACCAGCGACCGGCGCGTTCTGATTCGCCCGGTTTCACGGCGCGTGTACAAGGTTCGCACCCGATGCTCGAATAACCAGAAGAATAAAGGGGGTGCTCCGGCAAATTATGGAGACGGGTGTAGGTGGCGACGTCTTCGGCGGACCAGTCAGCCAGCGGGCTGATCCTCACCGGCGAGGTGGAGCGATCAACTGCTTCGACAGTACCTCTGGCATCGCTTTGTTCCCTGCGGATTCCCGTGAAATACGCGCTTACCCCGGCCATACGCCGGGCCAGCGGGCGCACTTTTCTGACGTTGCAGCAGAGCATGCGCTGGGGAATGCCCTCGTAAAACAGATCGTTGCCATGCGAAGACACCATGGTGGCAACTTCGGCGGGATCCGGGCACAGGCGCTCCACTGTAATGCCGTAGCGATGTTCCACGGTCGCAATCATCTCCAGCGTGGCAACGGGCAGGCGACCGGTATCGATGGTTAAGACCGGTATCGACGTACTCACGTTCATCACCATATCGATGATGACCATGCCTTCGCGCTGAAAACTGGTGAGGACGACCAGCGAATCGCCAAATTCCGTGATGCAGGTTTGGATTACGGTGTCGAGAGGGAAATTGGAGCGGGAGACGGGATTCGAACCCGCGACATCAACCTTGGCAAGGTTGCACTCTACCAGCTGAGTTACTCCCGCAGAAGCGGAACTCCTATAATCGCGTGAATGATAGCGACCTGTCAAACACCATCGTAAC
>JBBQDH010000022.1:0-36611 GCA_038319515.1 Bryobacterales bacterium | reverse complement strand
AGGTACATATGGCACAGATCGTGGTGACGCCGCACGCTGATCCCAATGTGCGTAATCTGAAGAACGACAAGGCGAAGAGCGAAGAGGAAGCCGCGCGCAAAGTAAAGGCGATTGAAGCGCGCCTCCGCCAGGGTGAGGATTTCGCCATGGTCGCGCAGAACTATTCGGAAGATCCGCAGACCACGCCAAATGGCGGTGATCTGGGCTTCCTGCCGGAGTCTTCGCTCGATAAGACAAGCCCGGAATTGCGCAAGCTGGTGCTTGCTTTACAGCCTGGGCAGCTCTCGCCGATTATTCACACCAGTGAGGGCTACCGGCTTCTGAAGATGATTTCGAAAGAGCCGGCGGGTCAGCGGGATTTGAGCGATCCGCGCGCGCAGCAGTCCATTCGGGAGACGCTGCTTGAACGCAAGGATCAGTTGCTCAAGACTGCGTACTACGAGATCGCGCGGAATGAAGCGAAAGTGGTGGATGTCATGGCGAAGAACGTGTTTGGCGCGGTCGGCGGGAAAAAGTAAGCTGCGTTCGTGCTAATGCAAATCGGAAAAGACGAAGCCATCTTTTTCGACGACTTCACCCTGCGTAACCCGAACCGGGCTCGAAAACACCGGCGCATCCCAAACGAACGTATGGAATTCGCCATTCTCTCCGCAAGGGTCAATCTGGCAGGGCAGCTCACCCGGCAGCGCCGTGTCGAACTCGCGCCCAACGAACGACCGATCCAGCCGGTTGGGATCCACACAGGTGAGCTTCGCCCGGATCCCGCCTGCGATCATCTCTTCGGCTAAAGCCCGCGTCGGCAGGTCCCACAGCGGGAACAGAGGTTCGAGTCCCGTTCCCTCCAATTGCTTTTCGCGGTAATCGCGGATGTCCCGCAGGTACAAATCGCCGTACGCAATAGCCTCGATCCCCTCCGCCGCCGCACCACCAGCTCCCGCCCAACGGCATGCATCGCCACCCGGTTTGCCACGGTATTAAAGCTGGTGACGAGCGCGACAACCTCCAGGCGCGGGTCCTGCCGCAGCATATGCAGACTCCATGCGCTGTCCTTGCCGCTGCTCCAGGAAAGTGCGATCCGCTTCCTCTCTGTCATGTCCCCGTTATACTGACGTATTCCATGCTGAGTCCCGTCAAACCAATTCTGGACGTGAACGAAATCCGCCAGATTCTGCCACACCGTTACCCGTTTCTGCTGGTCGACAAGATCATTGAACTGGAAGCGGAGCGCATTGTCGGCATTAAGAACGTGACTGCCAACGAGCCTTTCTTCGCCGGCCACTTTCCGGATTTCCCCGTGATGCCGGGCGTTCTGATTGTGGAAGCCATGGCCCAGACCGCCGGCATTCTGGTGTTGAAAAACATTCCGGACCGCGATCAAAAGCTGGTTCTGCTGGTTGCTGTGGATGGCGCGCGTTTCCGCCGTCCGGTGGTGCCAGGCGACCAGCTGCGCCTCGAAATGAAGCTGCTCAGGCGCAAGGGTTCGGTGGCGAAAATGTCCGGCCGCGCGCTGGTGGATGGTGTGCTGGTCGCCGAAGCCGAAGTGATGTGCAAGCTGGAAGACAAGCGCGATCACGAAAATCAGCATGAGCAGCAAAACCACGGGCAGCCGGCGGAGTAAATGGCGGTTCATCCGACAGCGGTTATTGACCCCGCGGCGCGCATTGATGCCACGGCGGAGATCGGTCCTTTCTGCGTTATCGGGCCGGATGTGGAAATCGGAGCACGCACACTGCTGATGGCGAACCTCTATCTGGAAGGCCCCGCCGTGATCGGTGAAGACAACGTGTTCTTCCCTTACGCGACGATCGGCGTGGCCTCGCAGGACCTGAAATACAAAGGCGAGCGGGCCTTTACGCGGATCGGCCACCGCAATAAAATCCGCGAATTCGTGACCATTCACCGCGGCACCGCGGGCGGGGGCCTCGAAACCACCATCGGTGATGACTGCCTGATCATGACCTACGCCCACGTGGCGCACGACTGCCGCATCGGCAACCATGTGATCCTGGGCAACAGCGTGGGTTTAGCCGGGCACGTGACGGTAGAGGATTGGGCGGACGTCAGCCCGTTCAGCGGCGTGCACCAGTTCTGCCGCATCGGGCGGCACTCGTTCGTGGGGCCCTACAGCGTGATCAAGCAGGACGTGATGCCGTTCTCGCTCACCAGCTTCCAGCCAGACGTGCAGGTCTATGGCGCGAACTCAATCGGTCTGGCGCGGCGCGGATTTGAAAAGCCGGTAATCGAGTCTCTGCAAACCGCGTTGCGCCTGCTCACCCGGTCCGGCCTCAATACGTCGCAGGCCGTGGAGCGGATTCGCGAAGAGGTCCCGCCCTGTGCGGAGCTCGACGAACTGCTTCGTTTCATTGCCACTTCGGAGCGCGGCGTACTGAAGGGATGAAATACGGCATCATCGCCGGCAACGGGCGTTTCCCCGTACTCGCGCTGGAGACAGCACGAAAGCAGGGGGATGAGGCGATTGCCTTTGCCATTCGGGAAGAAGCCTCCGCCGAAGTGGAGAGCGCCGCCGCACGCTGCCACTGGATTTCGCTGGGTGAGCTGAGCAAGCTGATCGACCTCTGCCACAAAGAAGGTGTCACGCGGATCATGATGGCCGGGCAGGTGAAGCACGCGAAGATCTTTTCGTCGATTCGCCCGGACTGGCGGCTGGCCAAAGTCCTGCTCACGCTGGGCACGAAGAATACGGATTCGCTGATTGGTGCCGTGCAGAAGGTGCTGCTCGACGAAGGCATTGAACTGGTGGATTCCACGCTGCTGCTCAAGCCTCTGCTCGCTCCGCTGGGCGCGGTGACGAAGCGCAGGCCGGATTCCGACGAGATGCGCGACATTGAGTATGGTCGAAAGATTGCCCACACGCTGGCCAGTCTCGATCTGGGCCAGAGTGTCGCCATAGCCGACAAAGCGTGCGTCGCGCTGGAAGCCATGGAAGGCACCGACGCCATGCTGCGTCGTGCGGCGAGCCTGGTGGAAGGCAAACGCCTGGCGCTTGTAAAAGCGTCTTCCCGGCGGCGGCATTTGCTGTTCGATGTGCCGGCTATTGGTCCCGGAACAGTTGCCGTGATGGTGGAAACGGGCACCACCGCGCTGGCTGTGGACGCCGGGCGTACGCTGTTGCTGGATCGCGAGGAACTGATTGCCAGGGCCAATGCCGCCGGGCTGGCTATTGTGGGCATGGAGGCATTGGGTTGAAGAAGCGTGTAGCCGTGATTGGGGCCGGGGCGTTCGGCAGAAACCATGCCCGGGTAGTCGCAGAAAGTGCGCGGGCCGAACTGGTGTTTGTGGTGGACACGAACCTGAAGCGCGCGGGAGACAACGCCCACGGAGCGCAATTGGCTTCGGATTTTCGAGAGGTGATCGGAAAGGTAGACGCGGCGATTATTGCCGTGCCCACCATCGTCCACACGGAAGTGGGCTGCGCGCTGCTGGAAGCCGGGATTGATGTGCTGATCGAAAAGCCGATAGCCCCAACGCTGGCTGATGCCGACCGGCTGATCAACACTGCGGACGCGAACGGGCGGTTAGTCCAGGTGGGGCATCTGGAACGCTTCAATCCGGCAGTGATCGCGCTGGAAAAACTGGCCACCTTGCCGCTGTTCTTTGAAGTGCACCGGATGAGCGTTTTCACGTTACGCAGTCTGGATGTGGATGTGGTGCTCGATCTGATGATCCATGATCTGGATATCGTGCTGGCATTTGCGAAAGCGGAATTGAAGGAGATTCGGGCAGCGGGGATTTCTGTGCTGTCGCCGAAAGTCGATATCGCCAATGTGCGGCTGGAATTTGAGGATGGCTGCATCGCGAATCTGACCGCCAGCCGGGTGTCCACCGACAAAGTGCGGAAGCTCCGTCTTTTCCAGCCACAGCAATACATTTCGGTGGATTACGCAAAGCAGGCCGTCGCCGTGTTCACAGTGGGCGGGCCGGAAGGCGTGGGCTTCGAACAAATGCCGATTGAACCGGCCGAGCCGCTGAAATTGCAGTTCGATGCATTCCTTGACGCGGTGGAGAGCCGGCAGCAGCCGAAACTGAACGGGCGGGCGGCGCGTCGAACTCTTGAGCTTGCACTCGCCGTAATTGATAAGATCGGGGAGCATGCAGTTGTAGTGGAAAAAACTCTTGCTTCGGGATGGAAACCTTAGACCTGCCGGAATCCGCCAATATAGCCACGGAACCTGAACTCAATCTGCTGCTGGAGGAAGACCCTGCGGACGACTGGCGGCGGTGGCGCGCCTCCGGTGTTGCCTCCGGTCTGTTTCACGTCGTGCTGACCATCGTGCTGTTCACGTTTAAGGGCGCCCCTTACCAGCCGCCGCCCCCGGACCGTTTGTTTGTTTCGCACGTCACGCCGCTGTATATTCCGCCTGACTTGACCCAGAAAGCCCCCAACAAGGTGCCGCTGGCGAAGGAACTGACGGTGGAATCCATTGCGCCGCGCCCGGTTTTCAAGGCCCCTGCTCCGGCCCCGGCAGCGAAACAGGCCGAACCCGTGAAGGCGATGCCCGCACCTCCCACGCCGCCGCAGCAGGTGGCGCAAACCCCTCCGAAACAGGTGATGGTGGAGGCTCCGAAGATTGAGGCTCCGGCCAGCGTGCAAACCGCGCAACTGCCGAAACAGGGTCAACTGCCGCCCCAGCCTGTAGCTGCGCCGAAACTGCAATTGCAGGACGTGAATCCGCAGCCCACTTCCGGCACCGGCAAGCCGACGGGACTCATTCAGATGCCGAACCCGGGAATCCAGGAAGCGGTGCGGAATCTGAGCCGGTCCGGTGGTGCGATGGGCAGCCTTTCCGTGGGCGATCTGGGCGCGGACGAGGGCGGTTCCGGCGCCGGCCTCAACCTGCCGGCGTCTGCCGGGCGGCCCCGCTCCAGCCTGGAACTGAAAAGCGATCCCATGGGCGTCGATTTCCGGCCTTACATGTTGCAGGTGATTGCTGCAGTGCGGCGCAACTGGTTCGCGGTTTACCCGGAAGCGGCGCGGCTGGGCCAGCGCGGCCAGGTGGTGCTTGAGTTTGCGGTGGTGAAGCAGGGGCTGGTGACGAAAGTGGTGTTCAGCGGGCAGTCCGGCTTGAAGGCTCTGGATCAATCAGCGGTCGCTGCCATCAGCGCTTCGAACCCTCTGCCGCCCCTGCCCTCTGAATTCAAGGGGGATCGCATCGTGCTGCAGATGACGTTTCTCTACAACATGCAGCGCTGATTCTGCCTATGTATCTGCCGCCCCATTTCAAAGAGGAACGGCCTGAGGTGCTGCGCGCCCTGATGGCCGGGTTCCCACTCGCCGCGCTGGTGACACTGGGCGCCGACGGCCTGACGGCGAACCACATCCCCTTGCTCTACGACCCCGAGCCTTCCCCGCGGGGCACCTTGCGCGGGCATTTGGCGAGGGCGAATCGGCAATGGCAGGATTTCCAGCCGGAGGTCGACGTTTTGGCGATTTTTCAGGGTCCGCAGGCCTATATCAGCCCAAACTGGTACCCCACCAAACAGGAACACGGGCGTGTGGTGCCCACCTGGAATTACGCCACAGTTCACGCATACGGGCGTCTGACGGTGTTTTCGGATGCCCAGCGCCTGCGCAGGTTCCTTGATGCGCTGACGGCCACCCATGAGGCAGCGCAGGCAAAGCCGTGGGCCCCAGCCGATGCGCCGCCGGACTACATCGACGCCCTGCTGGGAGCCATCGTGGGGATCGAGATCGCGGTGACTCGCCTCGAAGGCAAATGGAAAGTCAGCCAAAATCAGGTTCTGCAGAACCGTGACGGTGCCGCCGAGGGGCTGGAATCGCTCGGAAAGCACGATATGGCTGGGTTGATCACCAGTCTTACCAAAGCCTGAAAGCTATGATGGATCAGAATTGGCGCGGTTGACGTCTGAATAACTAATGCGGCTTTCCATACTGCTCTTCTTACCGGCTCTGGCGTATTCCACCATCCTGCCCGATACCATCGGGCACTGGGTGCGGGGTGAACCGGGTGTGGCGCCCGTTCCGAACCAGAAAATCTGGGCCGAGTACGGGCTGCAGGATTCTGAGACGTCTCCCTACGCCGACGCCGGCGAGAAGTACACCATCACTGCTTACCGGTTTACCGACGGGACAGGTGCTTTGGCCGCCTGGCAGTCGATTTTACCCGTCGATGCCGTTCCTGCCGCGCTGATGGGGAAGGCTTTGCAGACTGCCGCCGACGAGTACATCGCGATAGGCAATTATGTCTTTGTCTTCAAGGGGTACAAGATTCACCCGGACGAATTCAGCCATGTGGTGGCGACAGTCCCCCGTTATGCCCACTCGCCGCTGCCCACGCTGCCCAAATACTTTCCGACAGGTGTAGTTCCCAATTCAGAACGTTACATCGTCGGCCCGCAGAGCCTCGCTCTCTACGCCCCGTCGGTTTCGCCCGGTACTGCCGCGTTCAGTTTTAGTTCTGAAGGGCAGATCGCGAAATACGGTCGCAAAGGTAAAGAGGTGACTCTGCTGATATTTAGTTACCCCACCATGGAAATGGCCCGGGACCGGTATCCGGAGTTTCAGAAGATTCCCGGCGTGCTGGTGAAGCGCTCTGGTCCGCTGTTGGCCGTAACCCTGAAAGCGCCCACCGCAGACGACGCGGAAAGGCTCCTGGCGCAAGTGAAGTATCAGGCGGAAGTGACTGTGCCACAACATGTTCCCACTCCGAAGGACAATCCGGGCAACCTGTTTCTGAACCTCTTCGTCCTGGTGGGTGTGTTGGCCGCATTCTGTATCCTCTCCGGGGTGGTGGTGGGTGGAGTCCGTGTGCTGATGCGCCGGTCTGGCGAAGGGGATCAGATGATTTCCCTGCACCTTACCGGCAAACCATAGGGGCAAACCGTAAAGGTCTTTCTTTGGTTGGGATTGCAGCGCATTTACCGCTGTGAATCCGGTGCCGGGCGCCAGGAGCTGGTTTTCCACAGGATCTCCACAGGTTTTGCAACCTGTTGCTTTTTCAACGCTTTAGCCTGTGGACAATTTGGGTTCGGTTTTTCGCTTGACGTAGGGTGACTGAAAACCTTAAGATCCAATCACTAAAGTTTTTAGCGGTTGTTAAGCCGTTGGAAATGATTCTCCCATCGAAAATCGCCAGAAATGGCGAGTGTCAGGGCCCCCCGGAAACGGAGGGCCTTTTTTACTTTTCAGAGCGCCGCTTTTCCCCACTCCGTCCCGAATACCAAATCACTCAGAGGTTTGCGGCTGCGGTCTGCCGGTGGTCCGGACGGCTCTTCCACGTATCCCACTGCGAATGCCGCACCGATCTCGAAGTCCTCAGGAACACCCAGTTCTACCCGTGCCCTCTCAGCGTCGAACCCGCCCATCCCGTGCGCCTGGAGCCCGCGCGCGCTCGCCTCAATCGCCAGATTCGCCAGCGCCGCGCCGGTATCGTGCATGTTGAAACGGTTCGGGTTCCCGTTCTGCTCAAAGGTCTTTTTTGCCACGGTAATGCCCACCAGAAACGCCTTCCCGGCCCAGCCCTGGTTGAAGGGGACCAGCAGGCCCAGGACCTTTGCAAACTGCGCGGGGTCCGCCTGGGTGGCAATCACGAATCGCCAGGGCTGCTCCCCGAAGCAGGAGGCTGCCCAGCGGGCCGCGTCGAAGAGGTTGTGAAGTGTTTCGGCGTCAATCGGACGGTTGGTAAAGGACCGCGGGCTCCATCGGTTTGCAATGGCGGGAAGCAAAGAAAGTGTTTGGCTCATCAGGTCTCATGATGCACGCCACGCCCCTGGCGATACAGGACAGGCTAGAATTTGATTTGCCCCTCCGCGTCGCACGTTTGAACCAAAAGAAGAAGAATGACCGATAAGAAACTGCAAGTCATCCCGCTCGGCGGCCTCGGTGAGTTCGGGATGCACATGATGGCGATCCGCTACGGCGAAGACATCATCGTGATCGATGCCGGCATGATGTTCCCGGAAGACGACCTGCTGGGCGTCGACATCGTGACCCCGGACCTCACCTACCTGAAGGAACACCGCCACCTGGTGCGGGCCCTGCTGCTCACCCACGGACACGAAGATCACATTGGCGCGGTGGCTTTCTTCCTCGACGAATTTGACGTGCCGGTTTACGGCACCCCGTTCACCCTTTCGCTGGTGGAGCGGCGTTTGGAAGAGTACGACGTGGACGAGCCGGTCCTGAAGCCGGTGAAACCGAAGGACATCGTTTCCATCGGACCATTCACAATCGAGTTCATTCACGTCACGCACTCCATCGTCAGTTGCGTGGCGATGGCGATCACCACGCCTCTGGGCGTGATCATTCACACCGGCGATTTCAAGGTCGACCCCACCCCCACCGACAACGAGCTCTTCGATCTGCACACGCTTGCGGATTACGGCAAGCGGGGCGTCCTGCTGCTGCTCTCCGATTCGACCAACGCGGACCGTCCCGGTTATTCCGATTCCGAGCGCGCCGTTCGGCCACGCCTCGAAGACGTCTTCAATCGCAGCGAGAACCGGCTGTTCGTCTCCTGCTTTAGCTCCTCGATTCATCGCCTGCAGCTGATTCTCGATCTCTCCCACGAGTTCGGCCGCAAGGTCGCGCTGGTGGGCCGCAGCATGATTTCGGTGACCGAGATTGCCCACCGACACGGACTGCTGAACATCCCCGACGGCGTGCTCATCCGCCCGCAGGATGTGAACGAGAACAAGGCTTCGAAAACCACCATTCTCATTTCCGGCACCCAGGGCGAGCCGATGTCGGCGCTGTCGCGTGTCGCGGTCGATAACCACAAACATATTTCCATCAGCCCTGGTGACACGGTGGTTCTCAGTTCCCGCATTATTCCGGGCAACGAGAAGACCATCTTCCGCATGATCGATCACCTTTCGAAACGCGGTGCGGACGTGATGTACGGCAGCATGAATCCGCCGCTGCACGTTTCCGGGCACGGGTCGATGGAAGAGCTGAGGCTGGTGCTGAACCTGGTGCGCCCGCGCTACTTCGTGCCTGTCCACGGAGAGTACCGGCAGCTGGCCAAGCACGTTCGCCTGGCATCGCATTTGCAGGGCATCGGGCTCGAACAGTCTTTCATCATGGAGACCGGCGATGTGCTGGAAATGGATCACCGCGGTGCCCGGAAAGCGGGCAAGGTGACCGTCGGCCGCATCTGTATCGATTCCGGCGCAGTCGGCGAAGTGGTGGGCGATATGGTGATTCGGGATCGTCGTCTGATTTCCGAAGACGGCATTGTGCTGCCGATTCTGGCGATCAACAAGCATTCCGGTAAGATTGAAAGCCCGCCGGAGATTGTCAGCCGCGGTTTTGCTCTGGAAAACGACCCGGCCTTCATGAAATCAGCGCGGGAAGTGGTGCTCAAGACGCTGGAAGGGTCGAGCGCGGAAGAGAAATCCGATCCAGGCGTGATCAAAGAGAAGATCCGTAACGATCTGAAACGGTTCATCAGCCGCGAGACACAACGGCGACCGATGATCATGCCGGTCATCCTGGAAATCTAAGGCGTTCTTAGGTTCGATGGAACTGCCTGAGATCCAGAAGAGAATTGAAGCTCTGCCGGCGGCGCAACAGCGGGAGCTGCTGGAATGGTTGCACGCGCGCAAACCGAAACCAGTGCAACCCGTCAGGGAGCGAAAGTCCCCTTCCCTTCGCAACGCGGTTTGGTGGAGCATCTTCGCTCTGGCGGCGTTCTTTTTCGTCGATGCCGCCATCTTCCGCAGCGGCTGGTATTTCAACTACGTGGAGCCGAACTCCACCACCGGCCAGCTGGAAATGCACATGTTCTGGGTGCGCCATACTCTTCCGGCCAAAGTTCCGGAAATGGCGGTGGTGGGTGATTCGCGCATCGCTGAAGGCTTTGCGGCCCGCATGGCTGCTTCCGCAGTGGCGAACAAGCTCATGTTTTGGAATCTGGGCGTCGCCGGATCCTCGGCGCGCACTTGGTATTACCTGCTGCGCGATACCGATCCCACCCGCAGGCGGTTCGTGGCCATCAGCTTTGCCCTGGACCGATATTCCGATCAGGATGGCGAAGACGTTTCCAACCGCATGTCCGATCTCAACTATGCAATCGGTCGCCTGCGTCTTTCCGATTGCCTTGATTTTCCGCAGTCTTTCAACGACCCAAAGTTGCGGCGCGGTGTGCTGACGGGTTGCCTGTTTAAGGCCGTCACCCTGCGGCGCGACATTCAGGACCTGCTGTCTCATCCGGCAGCCCGCTTTCGCGATGCGAAGAACTGGCGGAATGACGGGCACGGTTATATCGATGGCTACGGCGGGTTTCCCCAAACCCTCACAGGCCTCACGGTGGACTTTGACAAGGGCATTGTCACGAACTATCCTGCCGGTCTGACTGACGCGCGACGCGATTCGGTCAACGCCTTTGCCGGCCGCTCCACCACCCCCCAAACCGGCGCACTCACCGCCTATCGAAAGCTTTGGCTGGGGCGCATTCTTGACCTCTACAAAGACTCGCCGACGAAGCTGATCTTCCTCGAATTGCCGGGTGGCCCGCTGCCTCCGCCGCGCCGCACGGTTCCGGCCCGATTCATCACTTCAGTCTTAAACCACCCCCGTGTCACCGTGCTGCCCGGTGACACGTTTCGTGATCTGGAGCGCCCGGAAGTCTATGCCGACGGACTGCATCTGAACCAGGCGGGTCGCCCGATTTTCTCTGAACGCCTTGCTCAGAAAATGGCTGAGATTGCAGGGGGGAAATAACCGGTGCTGTTTACGACCCTCAATTTTGCGGTGTTTCTGGTAGTCGTCCTCGCGCTGTTTTACCTGCTGCCACGCCCGGCTCGCCGTTACCTGCTTCTCGCAGCCAGCATGTTCTTCTACATGGCCTGGAATGTGAAGTACGTCGTGCTGATACTCGGCCTGATCACCATCGATTACTTCGCGGCTCTCTGGATCATCCACAAGGAAGGCTCAGCGCGAAAGCTTGCGCTGCTGGTGAGCCTGTGCGCGAATGTGGGCTTACTGGGGTGGTTCAAGTACGCCAATTTCATCCGGGAAACGGTTCTTCAGATTGCCCACCCCGGCGTTGCCGTCCAGCCGCTCGATATCATCCTGCCGCTCGGCATCAGTTTTCACACGTTTCAAAGCATTTCCTATGTGATCGATGTCTATCGCGGCGAGCAGCCCGCCATCAAGAGCTACCTCGACTATGCGCTCTTCGTGGCCTTCTTTCCCCAACTGGTCGCCGGGCCGATTGTGCGGGCGCGCGAGTTCTTCCTCGACTACTTCAACTGGACCCCGCCTACTGGTGCGGAATGGCAGCGCGGCGTTTCCATGATCCTGACAGGCCTGGTAAAAAAGCTCATCTGCGCCGATCAGTTTGCCATTGCCGCGGACCGTTATTATGCCAACCCGGAAGCCCTGCCTGGACTTTTGCCCGCATGGTCCGGCACCATTGCTTTCGGCCTCCAGATCTTCTTCGATTTCTCCGGCTATACCGACATCGCCATCGGCGTGGCGCTGCTGTTCGGCTTTCACTTTCCGGAGAATTTCCGTCGCCCGTATCTTTCCGCCAGCCTGACGGAATTCTGGCGTCGCTGGCACATGACGCTTTCCGGCTGGCTGCGTGACTACATCTACATCTCGCTCGGCGGCAACCGGCGCGGCAACCTGCGGACTTACGCGAACCTGATGCTGACCATGCTGCTGGGAGGCCTCTGGCACGGCGCCAGCTGGAACTTCATCATCTGGGGCGGCTATCACGGGGCCGTGCTCTCCATCGAGCGTGTCGTTTACGGGCGGGGCGAAAAGCGTGGCCTGATCCGCATCCCGCTAATGATCGTGACGTTCCTTGTCGCCAATATCGGCTGGGTGTTTTTCCGCGCCAAAACACTCAGCGCAGCGGTTTTCGTGGTCAGCCAGATGTTCACCGGCGTCACCGGGGCACTGGTGATGACGCCGATCCAGATCGAACTGGCCATTGGAACGCTGCTTATTGCTTTGGGTGAGGAATATGGCGGCCTGCTGACGAAACTGACGTACTCACCGGTCTGGCTCAGAACCGCCGCCGTGGTGGTTACACTGCTGGCGATTGAATTGTTCACTGCTTCCGATCAATCGCTGCCGTTCGTCTACTTCCAGTTCTGACGCTACTTCCCATGCAGGAAGTTGTAAACCATGTTGTGGAACTTCACCAGGTGGGCTTTCGGATCGGTCAGATTGATGTTATCGTTGCGGGGCACGGCGCTTCCCAGTTGGAAGACATCCACAATCTTCTGCCCGGTTTCCGGCTGTTCCAGCAACTCCACGCGAACCATTTCCTCGTAGGACTGCACGGTTACTTCGCGGGCTTTTTCGAAGGTTGGCTGCTGCGTGGAAGGCTTTAGCAGGAACGTCCACGAGCCGGCCTTCGCGCCTCTCCTGACGTCGATATCGTAAGCAAACAGGACCTCTTTTCGGTCGCTGCTCTCGACCACCCGATGCATGGTCTCACCTGTGTCTGCCCGCTTCTGCAGTGATGCCAGTGCATCACCTTCCACAGACACCACCAGAGCCGTAGCGCCGTCCAGCATCCGCAAGCTGGGTGCACTGTGGCAGCCCGTCAGCCAGACCAGCCCTGATATCAGGAAAAACGTCACCTTCATTTTCATTACTGTCTCTTTCCTTTCACTACCGTGATGGTGCCGTTGGGCAACGGCCGATATCCGTGAACATTAGTTGATGAGGCCAGTCTTACCGGTGCCTGCACGGGTGGTCGAAAATGCGCAGCACTCACCACCAGCACCACCGCTGCCGCCGCCGCCATCCACCAGCGGGCATTGCCGGACCGGGCGGGCTTTGACTGGCGGTACGATTTCCAGACGCGGGCATCCAAACCTTTACCGGTTTCAGGTGCCGCCCACGTCCGCAGAACTTTGTTTAATTCGTGATCGCGTTCCATCATTTACTCACCTTCGCCGGGGCCAAAGTCTTCCGCAGTGTTTTCCTTGCACGGTGGAGCCGGGATTTCACGGCGCCCGTCTCAACGCCTGTGATTCGGGCGATCTCATCAAGCGACAGGTCTTCGTATTCAAAGAGAATGATCACTTCGCGTTGCAAGCCCGGCAATGCCGCGACCGCAATGCGCACCGCGTCTGCGGTCTCGCAGGAGATCAGCAGATCCAGCGGACCATCGCTGGCCGCCTCCGACAGATCTGCCTCGTCAGTCAACTCTTCAGCACCAGCATCCCGCCACTGTTTGCGGGAGAGATTCCGAATGGAAGCGTAGAGAAATGTCCGCAGCGCGCCCCGTTTCGGGTCGAAGCTGCCGCGAAACAAACTGACAAAACAGTCGTGCGTCAGATCTTCCGCCGTCTCCACCGACCCCGTCATTCGCCACGCGAACCGAAACAGGGGATCGCGATACTTCTCATAGAGCGAGCGGAACGCTGCATCCTCGCCCCGCCTGCTTTGCTCAAATAATAGTTCGTCCGTCATGACTGGAAACTGTGTGTTACCGCGAACCGGTAAAAAGATTCGGTCAACGTGAACGATATTCGAAAAAGCGAAGCCAATATGTCCATTCGACCCGTGAAGCAGCTTATCAAGACACAGCCAACCATGGAAGGCGCAGGCGTCCATCTGCAGCGGGGCTTCGGCTTCGGCAAGACGGATGAGTTCGATCCGTTTCTGCTCTTCGACGATTTCCGGAATGACGTGCCTGCCTATTACCAGGCGGGGTTCCCGTGGCATCCGCATCGCGGCATCGAGACCATCACCTATGTTCTGGCGGGTTCCGTGGAACACAGCGACAGCATGGGCAACAACGGCTCCATCGCCGCCGGTGACGTGCAGTGGATGACCGCGGGGCGGGGCATCATCCATCAGGAAATGCCAAAGGGCGATGCCGCCGGGCGCATGCACGGCTTCCAGCTTTGGGCGAACCTGCCGGCGTCCCTCAAGATGACTTCCCCTCGCTATCAGGAAGTAAAGGCCCTGGATATTCCGGTGATGACGGAGGACGACGGCACCAGTGTGCGGCTGGTTTGCGGCAGTTTTTGGGGCAAGCGTGGTCCGGTTGACGGTATCGCTGCTGACCCCATTTACCTGGATGTTTCAGTGCCGCCGGGCAAGCGCAGGACGTTGCCGGTGGAAACCACGCGCCATGCCTTTGCCTACGTATTCGCAGGCAGCGGGACCTTCCGCAACGCTTCGGAACCGGTCGGCGTGAAGACGGAGTCCGTGAGCGCGACGGGCGAGATGCTGCCCTCCGATGTGGAGAACCGTTCGCTGGTGCTGTTTGATCGCGGCGACGAAGTGACGGTTCAGGCGGGCGGGCAGGGCATTCGTTTTCTGCTGGTTTCCGGTAAGCCACTGGGCGAGCCCGTGGCGTGGCGCGGGCCCATCGTGATGAATACGCAGGCGGAGCTGCAGCAGGCGTTTGCGGAACTGAACGACGGGACTTTTCTGAAGTCGTAATAGTGTCCGGAAGCCGTGACACGTTATTCAGTGCTGTGAAAAGTTCCCGGATCGCGATTTGGAACTTCCCCGCGGCGAAATCGTTCTCCGCGAAAATCGGGTGGACGAAACGCAGATCGGCAGTGTGGCAGTGGCGATTGAAAAGGCGAGCAGGCGTTCGAAGATGTCGTTGCGGGCGGCGGCACCTCAGCGCAGGACGGGCAGGCGGCGACGGCGACAGTGGAAGCGCTTCCGAAGATTCCGGGCCACTTAGCTAAAGCGTCATCAGAAACGCGACAACATCTTCCTTCTGCTGCTCGGTGAGCCGGTCCTGAAACTTTGGCATCTCGGCTGGTCCGTTGTTCACCACATCAATCAGCTTGTCGTGAGTTGCAGGCCTGCCATCCGGGAGTTTCCCGTCCTTCAAGCCCTGCAGACCGGGGCCTGTGCGCGCCTCACGGCTGTACGCGTCATGGCATTCATCGCAGGTGATTTCGAAGATTGCCTTGCCGCGCGCCAGATCGCCTTTCAGCGTTTTCTCCCGGGAATGTTCCTGAGCCGCCTCCTGCGCCGATCCGTCTCGGGAAAAGCAGAAGGCGAAAGCGATGACTATGACGGCGAATACCTTCATAGTCCGATTGTAAGCCGCTTTACCCCTGTTCCGGCCGGACACGCTGCGCCACGATAATCACCTGCATATCCCTCGCATTACTCACCAGTTTGCCCAGTTGCGGGATATCGCGTGTCACGAACAGCTGCGTGATGCCCTGTTCCCGGGCGAACGCTGCCACGTTAACAGCCGGGTCCGCGCAGGAAATTGCCTGGGATTCAATCCGCAGGTTTTCACAGATATTCAGCCACTGCCCCACTGCTGCCGCGTCCGCATCGGAATAGACCGCCGTGCAGGGGCAGCCCAGATAGTCAGCAACACGTTTGGCGCGGCGTATCAGCATCGCGGTGGTGGGCTTCGGCGTGATCCAAAGCAGTATTCGGTCCTTGCCCGGTTCACTCTTCTCTTCCAGCTGGTGCGCCGTCTGCCGTAGTGCCAGTTCACGCAGCGCCGTAAGATTTGATTCGGTGAAGAAGTTTTCCACCGCCTTCCGGGCTTTGTCCGGCGCATAAACCACACCGCGCTCCAGCCGGTGCAGCAGAGCGCGGGGCGTGATGTCGATCATCACCACTTCATCTGCGGCCTGCACCACCCAGTCGGGAACCGTCTCGCGCACGCGGATTCCGGTCACATGCCACACCTGATCGTTCAGGCTCTCAATGTGCTGCACGTTCAGGCTGGTCAGCACATCCATGCCGGCCTCCAGAATCACCATCACATCCTCCCATCGCTTGGCACGGGGCGAGCCCGGCACGTTCGTATGGGCGAATTCATCCACCGCCACCACCTGCGGGTGCCGCGCCAGTATAGCCCCGGTGTCCATCTCTTCCAGCTTGATGCCGCGATGCTCATGCACCCGGCGCGGAACAAACTCCAGACCTTCGGCTTGCGCGATCGTGTCTTTGCGGGCATGCGGTTCGAAATACCCGATCACGACGTCGCGGCCCTCGTCCCGCAGTCTCCGGGCCTCGCAGAGCATCTGGTAGGTCTTGCCGACGCCTGCCGCGTACCCAAGAAAGATTCTGAGCTTTCCTTTCTCCATATCAGGCTGTCTGCGCGCGAGGGAACAGGCGCACGTCAATGCCTTCCGCCGCCTCAATCAGTTGATCCACCGGCGACGATTGCCAGAACTTCCAGGGTCTTCTGTGCGTGTGACCAATATACAGTTGGGTGATTCGCTCTTTTTGTGCAAACTCCACAATGGCCCCGATGGCGTCGCGATGTTCCAGGACCTTGACCTCCGCACCCAGCTCGCGTGCGAACCCGAGGTTTGCGTCCAGCGCTTCCTGGAGTTCGCGCGGCAACTCGCCCTGCTGCACATAGACCGCCAGCATCTGGCCATGAAAGCGCTCTGTGGCGAGTGCGGCGCTCTCCAGCATGGCGCGCGCGCTGCTGCGGGGCGTGATACAGACCAAAATGCGTTCCTGCGTGCCCCAGCTTTGGTGGATGCCATGCGCGTCCATGTAGCGCTGTAGTTGTTCTTCCACCACCTGTGCTGCCAGCAACAGGGCCTCTTCGCGAAGTTCGTTTTGTGGCGCGGATGAATCGGTCGGCGTGTCAACAATCACCAGCTCGTCGGCGGAATGAATGAACGCGGGCGGCACGTGTTCGTCGCGGACATACTGCAAATTGACGGCGGTCACAACATTGATACCTGCCGAACGGAGTGCTTCCACGTCTTGCCAGCGGTGAGGGTTCCGGGAACCCACCGGGTTCTCGCGAGCCAGTTCGTCCACCAGGCAGACATGCGGCGCGCGGTCCAGAATCGCGTTCAGATCCAATGTCGCAACGCCGCCAATCAGCACGGGGGGGATCACTTCCATCTGCCGGATCACGCCCTCCAGTTCATCCGCGCCCCGTGTCTGGATCATCCCCACCACTACGTCCTGCCCGCGCTTCTTCCGGCGCAAGCCCTCTTCGAACATACGCAGCGACTTGCCCACGCGCGGCGCATAACCGAGAAAGATTTTCAAACGCCCGCGGGATTCCAGCTGTTCCTGGGCCTGCACCTGGCGCAGCAACTCGTCAGGATCGGGACGACGCGGATCGGGACGACGCGGATCGGGACGAAAGTCCCCTTTTGGCGTCATCGGACGGACAGATGCTCGTCCAGAGCCATGTTCAGCTTCAGTACATTCACGCGGGGTTCGCCCAGTACGCCCAACTCGCGTGTCTGAATGGCGGCCCCCACCAGACTTCGGATGGAGTCTTCCGTCACCCCACGTGCCTTCGCCACACGCCTCGCCTGCGCCAGTGCGTTCGCCGGTGAGATCTCGGGATCAAGGCCACTGGCGGATGTGGTGATTGCATCCGCCGGGATGGTGCCGGAGTAATCCGGATTGTCCTTCCGGAACTGTGCGGCGTCTTTCGCGAGACGGTCCGAGAGCGCCGGATTGGTGGGTCCCAGATTCGACCCGCCGGAGTTGGCCGCATCATAGCCGTTTGCCCCCGCGGCTGAAGGTCGCGAATGGAAATAGTCCGGTTTCGCAAAATTCTGACCGATCAGCGCCGAACCAATCACGTTACCATTCTTAGTGACCAGGCTGCCGTTCGCCTGGTGAGGGAACAGAGCCTGGGCCGCTCCGGTGACGCCGAGCGGATAGAGGATCCCGGTGAGGATCGTGAAAACAATCGTCATGAGAATTGCCGGTCTTAATTCAGAAAGCATGGTGATTTTCCTTTATGCAAGATGCAGGATGCCCAGAAGGCGGTCGATGATCCAGATGCCGGGGAAGGGCGCGATAACGCCGCCCAGCCCGTAGACCAGCAGATTGCGTCGCAGCAGCGCGCCCGCCGACAGCGGGCGGTATTTCACGCCGCGCAGCGCCAGCGGCACCAGCCCGATGATGATCAGCGCGTTAAAGATCACAGCCGCCAGAATCGCGCTTTCCGGCGTGTGCAGACCCATGATGTTGAGCCTGTTGAGCGGCGGATAGGTGACCGCGAACATGGCCGGGATGATGGCAAAATACTTCGCCACGTCGTTCGCAATAGAGAACGTGGTGAGCGCGCCGCGGGTGATCAGCAGTTGCTTGCCGATGGCGACCACCTCAATCAGCTTCGTCGGGTTGCTGTCCAGATCCACCATGTTGCCCGCTTCCTTCGCGGCCATGGTGCCGGTGTTCATGGCGAGCCCCACATCGGCCTGCGCCAATGCGGGCGCATCGTTCGTACCGTCGCCGGTCATCGCCACCAAACGCCCGCCCGCCTGCTCTTTCTTAATCAGGTCGAGCTTGTCTTTCGGAGTGGCCTGGGCAAGAAAGTCGTCCACACCCGCTTCAGCGGCAATAGCGGCGGCGGTCAACGGATTGTCGCCCGTAATCATCACGGTGCGGATTCCCATTACGCGCATCTGGGCAAAACGCTCTTTCATGCCGCCCTTCACGATGTCTTTCAGGTGAATTACGCCCAGCACGCTCCTGTCCCGCGAAACCACCAGCGGCGTGCCGCCTGTGCGTGAGATGGAATCGGCAATATCCGATGCCTTCTGCGGGAAGGTGCCGCCCATTTCAGTGATGTACTGCTTCACGGAACCGGTTGCTCCTTTGCGGATCTGGCGCCCTTCGAAGTTGATGCCGCTCATGCGGGTCTGCGCGGTGAATGCAATGAATTCGGCCTCATGCTCCGCAATGTCGCGCCCCCGAAGCCCGTAGCGTTCCTTTGCCAGCACGACAATGCTGCGGCCTTCCGGCGTCTCATCGGCAAGGCTGGAAAGCTGCGCCGCATCGGCCAGGTCAGCTTCGGTGACGCCATCGACCGGAATGAACTCCACCGCCTGGCGGTTGCCCAGCGTGATGGTTCCCGTCTTGTCGAGCAGCAGCGTGTTCACGTCGCCCGCCGCTTCCACGGCCTTGCCACTCATGGCGAGGACGTTATGCTGCATCACGCGGTCCATGCCCGCGATACCGATGGCAGAGAGCAGTCCGCCGATGGTCGTGGGGATCAGGCAGACCAGCAGCGACACCAGCACAATCACGCTGGGCACCGCGCCTGTTTTCGCCTGCGCCACGCTGTATTGCGCGAACGGTGCCAGAGTGACCACCGCGAAGAGGAAGATCAGCGTCAGGCCGGCGATCATGATGTTCAGAGCGATTTCATTGGGTGTTTTCTGCCGCTGCGCGCCTTCCACCAGCGCGATCATCCTGTCAAGGAAAGTCTCGCCGGGATTCGACGTGATGCGTACTTTGATGTAGTCGGACAGTACCTTCGTGCCGCCGGTCACGGCACTGCGATCACCGCCCGATTCGCGAATCACGGGCGCGCTTTCGCCCGTGATTACGGATTCATCCACGCTGGCGATGCCTTCAATCACTTCGCCATCACCGGGAATCACGTCGTTCGGTTCACACAGGCAAACGTCATCCTTGCGGAGCGTTGCGGCCGAGACCATTTCCACCTTGCCCGCCGCACTAAGCTTCTTCGCCATCGCGTCGGACTTCGTTTTGCGCAGACTGTCGGCCTGGGCCTTGCCGCGCCCTTCCGCCATGGCTTCCGCGAAGTTCGCGAAGTAGACGGTGAACCACAGCCAGGCTGCGATCTGAGTCTGGAATCCGATCCCCGGCGCGCTGGTGGCGATGGTCTTCAGCAGCAGCAGCGTGGTCAGCGCCGCCCCCACTTCCACCACGAACATCACGGGATTCTTCGCCAGCGTGACAGGGTTCAGCTTCACCAGCGAATCCACCAGTGCGCGCCGCACAATCGGCGGATCAAACAGGGGCCTGGCGCGCTTGCCCCGGGACAGCCCGAGGCTTGCGGAATCCACAGCTTCGTTCGTTTGCACAGTTACTTCAGGTTCCTGCAATTGGACTGACATAAGATTTCTCCGTTTCAGCTGTTACAGCATCAAGTGCTCGACCACGGGGCCAAGCGACAGGGCAGGGAAGTAAGTCAGTGCACCGACGATGATGACGACCCCCACCAGAAGGCTCACGAACAAAGGCCCGTGAGTCGGAAAAGTGCCCGCTGAAACCGGTACCTGCTTCTTGGCAGCAAGCGATCCGGCGATTGCCAGCAACGGCAGCAACATCAGGAAGCGGCCCACCAGCATGGCGACACCCAGCGTCACATTGAACCAGGGCGTATTGGCGTTGATACCCGCAAAGGCACTGCCGTTGTTACCCGTCGCGCTGGTGTAGGCGTAGAGAATCTCCGAAAGGCCATGCGCGCCGGGGTTATTGGTGTTTGCAGCCGCAGCGCCCGGCGCGTTCCAGTAGCTGTTCTTTGCGAACTCCACCACCGAACTTGTGCCGGCGAAGAAAAGAATGCTTGCCGCCAGCACCAGCATGGCGATCATCGCCATCTTGACTTCTTTGCGCTCAATCTTCTTGCCCAGATATTCCGGCGTGCGGCCCACCATAAGCCCCGCGATGAAGACCGCGAGAATGGCGAACATCAGCATGCCGTAAAGGCCGGCCCCCACGCCGCCAAAGACCACCTCGCCAAGCTGGATATTGAAGAGCGGCACCAGCCCGCCGAGGGGCGTAAAGCTGTCGTGCCAACTGTTGACGGCACCGCAGCTTGCGTCGGTAGTGACGGTGGCAAACAGCGCGGAATTCACGATGCCGAAGCGCGTTTCCTTGCCCTCCATATTGCCGCCCGGCTGTGAATCGGTCGCGGTGAGCTCGATGCCGTTCTTCGCTAACTGCGGTGTGCCGCCCTGCTCAAAGTGATAGGCGGTGAAGATCCCGGCGAACCACAAGACGGACATAGCCGCGAAGAGCGCCCAGCCCTGCCGCGTATCCCGCACCATCTTGCCGAAGGTGTAAGTCAGTGCGCCCGGAATCAGGAAGATCAGGAACATCTGCAGCAGGTTGGTGAACGGCGTGGGGTTTTCAAACGGATGCGCGGAGTTCGCATTGAAGAACCCGCCGCCGTTGGTGCCCAGCATCTTAATAGCTTCCTGCGATGCAACAGGTCCCTGTGCAATGGTCTGTTTCGCGCCTTCCAGCGTGGTGGCCACGGTGTAAGGACTCAGGTTCTGAATCACGCCCTGTGAGCAAAATACCAGCGCTGCGATCAAAGACAACGGCAGCAGGACATAGAGAGTGGATCGCGTCAAATCTGCCCAGAAATTGCCAATGGTTTGAACAGACTGCCGGGCGAAACCGCGCACCAGCGCAATCGCAACGGCCAGTCCGGCTGCCGCCGACAGGAAGTTATGCACGGTGAGCCCCGCCATCTGGACGAAGTAGCTGACGGTGGTTTCCGGCACATAGCTTTGCCAGTTGGTGTTGGTGGTGAAGCTGACTGCCGTGTTGAACGCCAGATCGGGGCTGACGTTGTTGGCGCTGAAGCCCTGCGGGTTGAAAGGCAGCCACACCTGCAGCCGCTGAATTGCGTAGAGCAGCAGGGCGCTGAAGGCGCTGAAGGCCAGCAGCGCCGCGGCGTAACGTGTCCAGTGTTGCTCTTCGGGTTGCCCGCTCGCATCCCGCCGCACTCCACACAGCATGTAGATCAGATTTTCAACCGGGCGCAGCACAGGGCTCAGCCAGTTTCGCCGCCCCTCCATCACGTTGGCGATGAAGGAGCCGAGGGGCTTGGCGCAGGCAAGAATCAACAGGAAGAAGATAGCAATTTGCAGCCATCCATTGGTGGTCATGGGGTTAGAATTTCTCCGGGCGCAACAGCGCGTAAATCAGATAAATACACAGCAACAGTGAGACGATGCCGGCGATTGCGTATTCCATCAGAGCTTCTCGCAGGCTTTCATGAAGAGCCATGCAATCGCGAAAAATCCTGCGATCAACAGGCTGTAAATTAAATCAGGCATTTGCGTTCCTCTCTTTCATGCACACCATCAGTACGCGGTAGCCTGTCTTTCGAAGCTTCGCCGCAAGACGTTCCGTGTTGGTCCGCCAACGCCGTTTGCGCGTGGCCAGCAGGATAACCGAATCCTCATTCAGCGCCCCCGTCAATCCCTCATCGAAATCCCGTGCAAAGCGAATCTCGCAATTTGTGGGAAGTGAGGCAGGAAAACTCTTCAGCTGGGCTTCGAGGAATTCCACCGGGATCGGCGAATGCCGCAAATCGAGCGGATAGGGGATCAGCTGGACCTTCACCAGCCGGATGACGGCGTCCAGTTCTGCGCCGAAGCCGCCGGCGGCATCGAGCGCCGCCTGCGTCAGTTCGGGAGTGGTGAAGGGAACCACCAGGTCGAGCCTGGTATGATGCCCCAGCGCTTCCGGTACCTCAAAGACTACGTTTAAGTGTTCTCTCATGGGTTTTTCCACCCAACTGCAGGGTAGGGTTAAACCCATAAGAAAGCCGTAAGATTTGTCTCAGAACTCTATGCGGGCGGGACTTCGTCTGTTGGCAATGTCGCGAAGCGATAGCCCACCCACGGCTCCGTTAAGAGATATTTGGGCTTTGACGGCACCGGTTCAATCTTCTTTCGCAGTTGATTCACCACCACGCGCAGATACTCCACTTCATCGCCGTAGTCCGGCCCCCAAACCGTTTGCAGCAGCTTCCGGTGGGCAATCGGTTTGTTGGCGTGATCGGCCAGAAACTTCAGCAGATCGAATTCCTTGGGCGTCAGCCGGGAGGCCTTTCCGTTCAAAGTCGCGCGGCGTGTGGCGAAGTCGATTTCCAGTTCGCCGCCCAGTGAAAGGCGCTCGTCGGAATCGCCCGTCACCGGCACGCGCCGCATGGCCGCGCGGATCCGCGCCAGCAGTTCCTGGATGCCAAAAGGCTTGGTCACGTAATCGTCCGCGCCTGCGTCAAGGGCCTGCACCTTGTCTCGCTCGGTATTGCGAACAGACAGGATGATGATGGGGACGTCGGCGGTTTCCCGAATCGCACGGCAGGTTTCGAGACCCCCGATACCGGGCATGTTGAGGTCCAGCAGAATCAAATCGGGCGAGTCAGTCCTCAGCGTCTGCAGTGCTTCTTCGCCCGTCTTCGCTTCGATAACGGAATAGCCCAGATCAGTGAGCGTCGCTTTCATGGCGCGCCGCAGCTGGGGCTCATCGTCGACAACCAGAATAGTGGCGGTGTTCATTGCCTCAGAGGTATTGAGAATACGATGGCAAGCCCGCCGCCCGGTCGGTTCCCGGCATGTACGTTACCACCATGTGCTTCGATGATACCCCTCGCAATGGCGAGCCCCATGCCGGTGCCGTCGACCTGCTCCCTGCGGCGACGGCTGCGGAAGAATTTGGCGAAAATCTGATCGAGCTCAGCGGCGTGGACGCCTGGTCCGCGGTCCAGTACAGAAATAACGGCCGCATCCTCATGAACCCTGGCCTCAATCCGAACGGGGGAATCGGGCGGTGCGTACTTGCGGGCGTTCTCCAGCACCTGGAGCAGTGCCCGGCGAATCAGCCTTGCGTCAACGTGGAGTTCCACGTCCGCCGGAATGTCCACCGAATACCGTCCCATATCCTCATCCCGAACTTCCTGCATGGCGTATTCAACAATCTCCGCCATGCTGGTTGGTTCACGCTCCAGATGCAATTCTCCGGATTCGATGCGGGCCAGTTCGATGGCCTCCGTAATCGAAGTCTGCAACCGGGCGGACTCCTGATCGATGATGCTGAGCAGTTCCTGGCGCACTTCTTCGGTGCGCGGCGGGATGGTGATGAGCCGGGTAATGCAGGTGCGGATCGCCGTGAGAGGTGTTTTCAGATCGTGCGCCAGCCCGTCGAGCAGAGACGATTTAAACTCTTCATTTCGACGAGCCAGTTCGGCGGCGGCGGCACGTTCCAGCGCATGGGCACGTTCATAGTTGATGGCCAGCAGGCTGGCCACGGAATCGCGTATCGCCGGACTGAGCGTGGAATCACCAATTGCCAGGCTGCCGATGACGTGCGTGCCCATCCGCACGGGCAGAATATGAGAGCCCCTCACGACGGTGGAGTCTCCGGTTGCCGCAGCATTTTCCAGATCCTGGCGCGTCGGGCCGGCTTCCCCTGTCGAGCCATATACCTGTCCGGCCGCGGCGTCGAAAAAGGCCACATCCCGCACCTGCAGAATCTGCCCGGCCCGTAAGACAGAGTGCCGCACGGAATCGCCGGTCTCTTCCATCAGCAAGGCACGGCTCAGTTCGTAGAGTTGCGTGATCTCCGTCCGTCCCCTCAGCGCCTCCTCCGCACGCTTCCGGGCATTGGCAGAGAGCTTGCTGGCAGTGGTCGCCGTGACAAGGAAGGCGAAGAGCGCAACCCAGTTTTGCGGGTCAGCGATGGTGAACGTTCCCACAGGCGGCAGAAAGAAGAAGTTGAACGCCAGCATGCCCGCAACCGAGGTGAAGATGGATTCCGCAAGTCCCCATCTGGTGGCCGTGGCCAGTACCAGCAGCAGCATGTAAAGCGCCGTGGTGGTGTGGTTGACGGGCACAATCCACTGGTTGACCGCGACTGCCATGCCAAGGCCCAGGGCGCATACAACGAACCGCGCCGCTGTCTTACCGGGCATTCCGCACCAGCTTAGCCCATCCGTCCTCTACAATGAAGTTGGAGCCTGATTGCATTCTCATCATCATCCCACCGCATCCGGTCGTATTCTGATCTGGTCGCTGCTCGCCACCAGCGCATTCGTGATCTTCGAACTGGTGGCCGGTATCCGTGCCCACAGTCTCGCGCTGATCTCAGACGCGGGGCACAACGCCACTGACGCGCTTGCGCTGCTGCTGGCCTGGTTCGCGATCTATCTGCAGTCGAAACCCGCCGATGAGTCGCGTACTTTCGGCTATCACCGTGCCGGCGTTCTGGCCGCGTTTCTCAACGCTTTGACGCTGATCGCGCTCTCCGGCTGGATCTTCTATGAGGGTGTTATCCGGCTGCTGAATCCGGTTGCAGTGGATGAGTTCTCCATGCTTTGGGTTGCCGCCGGCGCCATGGTTCTGAATGGCGGGATCATGCTGGGTCTGCACCGGACCGGTGACAAGGATATCAACATCCGGGCTGCTTTCATTCACATGCTGGGAGACTTGCTGGGCGCGGCGGGCATTGTGATCGGTGCTCTTGTCATTCATTTCACGGGATGGACCAGGATCGATCCGATCCTCTCATTCGCGTTGTCGTTCCTGGTGATCTGGACCGCCTGGGATATCACCCGGGAGTCGATGAACATTTTGCTCGAAGGCATGCCGCGCGGAGTCGATCTGAGCGAAGTTTCCCGGGGTATTCGGGCGGTGGAAGGCGTGCTGGACGTGCATGACCTGCACATCTGGTGCCTCGGATCCAACTCGAGTGCGCTCAGCTGCCACGTGTTGATTGAAGACATGCCGCCGTCACGGAGCGACAGCATCCTTCATTGTTTGAACCATATGCTGGGAGACCGTTTCCACATCCACCACACCACCGTCCAGTTCGAGCACGTCAGCTGCGCAATTGCCGGTACCGGCTGCGTGGTTCCGGTGAGTGCCTCTCACCATCATCACGACCACGCGCATTAACGCTTCAAGGTGCGCGTGGCGGTTCTTCCTGGCGGGACTTGTCGTCCTGCGCCATAGCCGGGAATGCTCTGCTAACGCCGGTATTCGTGTTCCCGAAACGCCCGGTAGTCGCGCATGCGGCGCAGGTCGTTTTCGAGCGAGCCCCGGTCATGCGGATCGAGCGAGTTCTGGCTGACTACTTTTTGTACGCGACTGATCGCGTGGTCGAGTTCGTGTCTGTCGTAACGGCCCCGGTCGAAGCGGGACTCGAAGTCGAAGAGTTCCCGGCGGGCTTCATCGAAGCGTTTGTGATCGGCCCGGGAGGCCCATGCGTAGGCACTTGCACGGTCCAGGTCGGCACGAACCCTGTCAAACAGGCCACGGTCGATAAAAGGCCGGGCCGGGTACTGTGCACCTGCCGACGTGGCGCCGGCCAAAAGCGTCGAAATCAGAAGAATCTTTGCTGCCGTAAACTTCATGGCGAACCTCCGAACTGCTTCCTTCGTCACGATGGACGAGGCGGCAGGTTTCGGGTTGCGTTGTTAATCCAGCGTTAATCCGGCGCGGCGATAGACCACATTTCCCGCCCGCATCGCCAGCTGGACGTCGTTACTGCCAACGCGGGTGTGGAGGTCGCGGTAGTCGGGAACATCCATCACCAGCAGGTCCGCCGACTTGCCCGGCTCAAGAGAGCCGGTCACGTGCGACATGCGAAGTGCGCACGCCGCGTTATAGGTCGCCGCGACAATCGCTTCTTCAATTGACATGCCGAAGCGTTCCACCGCCAGATGGAGGATGTGCTGCGGATTGATTACCGTCGGGCCCCCCGTGCGGAACCCTGATGCCAGCGCGACCGGAATTCCCTGCTCAATTTCCCGGCGGACCACGCCTTCCCCCCAGGTGCCCTCTCGCAGACTCCATGTCAACGGCAGTACGTGGACGCAGCCCATGGTTGCCAGTAACCGCAGGGCCTCTCCCGGTTCGCTCGGCGGCGCAATCAGCGACACAGCACCCGCAGCCACCGCGAGTTCCAGTTCCGCGGAGTTCCGGAGGGTCCCTGTCCGGATGCGTGTGGCGTAGCCGAGCTCTGCCGCGGCGACCGCAGCCGTCCGGATCTGTTCTGCGTCAAGCCCGCTGTCGGTACTGAATTCCACAATCGTCGCCAGTTTTCTTTGCCGAATGGAGGACAGCCATTTTTCCGTGAGATTCGCGAAAAGGGTGTTGCCGGCTTTCTCATCGCCGGTTGAGACGGGCGAAAAGATGGAGCGGATCCGAAGCGGTTTGGCCTGAAGGGACTGGTGAAGCCGAAGGATCCGCACCGTGTCGCGCAAATCCGCTGCGTGACTGGTATGTGCCCCCACCGTGAGGGCGCCCGCCCGTACCCATTCCGTGGCGGCGGCTGTTGCGGCAATTCCCAGGCGTTCTTTAGAGAGGAGTCCGATCCGCGTTTCGTCGGTACGTTCGATCCTGGAATTCATTCCGGAAGGCTGCGGATAGACCAGCACTGCATCCGGATCGACAAACGAGGGCATGACAATTCTGCCTGCAGCGTCGATAATACGGGCCTTGCGGGCTGGCGCCAGGTTCTCGACACGCCGGGTGGTGCCGGCCTCTTCAATCACGCCGTTGCGGATGAGAAGCGCGCCGTCCTGAATAATGCCCGGCTCCTTGAGCGCTGCCCCCCGACGGGGACCGCTGGGTCCATGCAACGTGAGCAGTTGCCTGGCCCTGCGGACCAGCGTCCACTGTTCTTTGGGCGCTGCGTCCGCTACTGACTGTTTCAAATAGAATATTTCAGGTTCGCTGAGGGAATTGTAGCGCTGATTACTGTTCGTCGCGAATAATTTTTTTCAATCCCTTAAATCTGTCCTTCAATTCCTGTGTTGCGTCGGAGACCTGGTTGGTGTCGTAAATGACGCGCGGGGTCAGGAAAATGATCAGCTCGGTTCGTTTTTTCGTCGCCGATTTTGTGCCGAATGCCGCGCCGAGCCAGGGAATCCGGTCGAGGAACGGAATGCCTGCTGAGGTTTCGGTTGTGGACTCGTTAATGATGCCGCCAATGGCGATGGTGTCGCCATCCTGCACAGTTACCTGCGTGCTGACATTGCGCTGCGAAAATGAGGGCGAATTAATGTTTGCACCGGTGGGATTCGGTTCAGGCGCGGTGACGCTCTGGTTGATCACCATGGT
Source organism: Bryobacterales bacterium (assembly GCA_038319515.1). Lineage (GTDB taxonomy): Bacteria > Acidobacteriota > Terriglobia > Bryobacterales > Bryobacteraceae > BOG-234. The sequence continues at coordinate 9,062 of JBBQDH010000022.1, read as the reverse complement.
GACGATGCCGCTCGCGTTCACGCGCGCCAGAATATTCAGGCCAATTCCGGTGCTGGTATTGGAAATAGTCTGTGTGAACAGAGAATTACCACCGGTGGTGATGCCGGGATTTACCGCCTGCGAGGACAGAGTCGGCACTGAATCGCCGACCGTGATGGAGGCCGGAATACTATCGGTCGCAATCACGCTGGGTGCCGAGAGCACTTTGGCCCGTGTCTTTGTCTCCTGCAACTGCAGCATGGCCAGCAACTGGCGGCTCTGGCCCACCAGTGTCCCGGCGGAGAGAATGGTGCCTGCCGCACTGTTGATGCCTGCCAGTTGTCGCCCGGGGATGCCGGTGGGCAGCGCGGCGTTCCTGTTCTGCAGAAACGCTTCCACGCCGGCCTCGAAGCTGCCGGACAGGTCGACTTCGTAGATCTTCGCGTCAATCAGCACCTGGCGCGGGGAGATATCGAGTTGGTCCAGAAGGTCTTTGATTTGTTCCCATTGTTCGGGCGTGCTCTGAATCAGCAGGGTGTTGTCGTAGGGGTTGGGGATAATTCGGGGCCCGAAGCTGCTTTGTTGACCGGATGATTCGGCGGCGCCGAGGTAGGTGCCGGACTGGTCGGCCTTTGTGCCCGCGGTGCCGGCAGCCGGGGCCGCAGCGGCGGCAGGGCCGGCGAAGGCACCGAGTGCCCCTGTGCCGCCGCCCACGTTCTGTTGTCCGCCGAAACCGCCGGCGCAATTCGAACTGCCGTAGCCGCCGCCACCATACTGGCCACCGCCACCATACTGGCCACCACCGTATTGACCGCCGCCATTTTGTTGCCCTCCACCGCCATAGGGAGACCCACCACCATATTGACCGCCGCCACCGCCCCCATAGGGTGAACCAAACGCGCCACCACCGCCACCACCGGCGTAGCTCTGTGAGGGATAGGAGGAGTTGCCGGGGATACCGTAACCGCCGCCGTACCCGCCCATATTAGGCGCGCACCCGCCATACAGCTGCGTGATCACGCCACCCAGAATTTCGGCACGCCCATATTTCAGCCGGTAGACTTTATTCTGCACCGAGCCGGCCGCTACTTTCGGCGTAATGTCCAGCTTCAGAAGCCACTTGTCGACTTCGACGAAAACGCCCGGATTCGGCGCGACAGCCAGGATCGTGCTCACCCGGTCAATCGGCATGAACTGAATAGCTTTTTCCTTGCCGCCCGTCAGCGAATAGGCCTTGAACACCTGGTCGAGTTCCTTCGCGACGTCGCTGGGTCTGCCGTGCTTCACTTCGAAGCTTCGTACGCGCTGTCCGGCGAACGTGTCGCTGTCAAACATGGCGACCAGTTCCAGCGTCCGTCGCATGTTGCGGCTGTTGTCCAGCAGGATCAGCAGATTGGCAGGGTCGTAGCTGCTGAGCTGCCCGCCATCGCCCGTGAAGGGTGTGAGCACTTTGACCATCTCGCCGGAGGTGGCGTACTTCAGGAAGATCAGGTTGAGCACCAGCCGTTCATCATCCGGCAGTTTCGACGGGTCGGTTTGCGTAATTGGATTGATGGGCTGTCGCGAGATATTGGCAATGGGCACAATGCGGTAGATGTTGCCGGCCTGCACCATTGCCAGGTTGTTCATTCTCAGAATGGTTTCGAGCAGCGGGCGCAGGTCGATATCGCGAATCTGGCCGAAGGTGTTGACCGTGACGCTGCCGCCTTTGACGGTCGCATCCAGCGCATAGTTGATCTTGAGTTCGCGGGCCAGCGTGTCGATCACTTCGAGCAGCCCGGCGTTATTGAGATTGAAGCCGCCGACAACGGTTCCCTGTGGTTGCGCCGGAGCGGTTTGTGCGGGAGCGGTTTGGGCAGGCGGGGTCTGTGGGGGCGGAGCCTGTCCATACGCGCTCGTGAGCGTAAAGACGCATAGACTTGCGATGAGGCGTTGGGAGGCTTTGGTCATTCGTGGTCCTTATTTGGGCTGTGCGGGGGTTGCAGTCACGACCGGCGTCAGCATGGCGCGCTCTTCATCCGTGAGGTCGGTCTTCTTCTTTTCCCACTTCATGACGCCGAAGGGCGAAGGCCGTTCGAATCTCACGGTGTCGCCCAGGTCAGTCACTTTGGCGGCGGGCATTGCCTGGGGTGCGGCGTTAACCGCCTCTGAACCGAGGTCCTGCGACTTCGAAATGCCGAACGGGGTTTTCGCGTAGATCCATTTCTTGCCGGCTTTGTCCGTCCAGGAGTAGGTGCCATTCGAATTCGGTATGGCGTCTTTGGGGATGACGACGGGCTGGATCGTGTTGACAACGGCCCTGGGTGCGACCGGAGCCGGAGCAACGGCTGCTTTCTTTTTCTTTGTGTCGGCAGGGGCGGCCATTGCGACTGCGCCCAGGGTCAGAATTGCGATCAGTGTTTTCATTGCTTTTATTCCTTTTTACTGCTTGATCCATCGGCAGGTAGCGCCGAAGGGGCTCATGGTGATGACCTTTTTGTAACCATCCAGCATAGTGCCGGCGGGGGAGCCTTCGCCCGGCTTACAGGCTCTGACTCCTTCGGTCAATTCCACACTCATGGTGGGGTTGGAGTTGGTCGGCTGCGGTGCGGCTGGTGTCGGAACCGCAGGGCCATTGGGCCGGGGCGCCGCGGGCCCCTGGTTTGCCGTAACCGGCGCAGATGAGCGGTCCACCAGATCTTCCATCCGCTTCTCGATCTTCTTGCCATCCCATTCAAAAATGACCTTCTGCGAATCGAGAGCAAGAACCTTAAATTCGCCGATCGAGTCACCGACGCGGATGGAACGGCTTGCATCGCCGGACTTCTCCGCCATGATGGCCTTGATGCCGCTGGGAAGGCCCATGGTGCCGTAGACCACCGGCAGCCGCGGCATCGGTTTCACCTCGACAGGCTTGGGTGGATCGATGATGACGGCGGGATTGCGGTCCGCCGAAAACAGATTCTTTTCCGCTACTTCCGCATACTTCGTGGCTTGCGGCGGATCCAGCTTCGGGGTCGCCGGAACCGGTGTTGGTTTGGCCGTCTGGATGGGCACGTTGAGCGTGGCCCGGCGCTCGGCCTGCGCCGCCTGCCAGCGAACACGCGCCTGCCAGACGGTGGCGGAAACGCCTGCGACGAGAAGCAAATTGAGTGCGATGAGTTTCGGTTTCAAAACGCCCCCAGTCCTTTCTTTTCCGGCACCAGCTTCTTTGCAACCACGCCTGTCAGCAGCATCCGGACATTGAGAGTTTTCAGCTTCGGCTGGCCGGAGGTGACGCGCTCTTCAGAAGGCACAATCAGTTCCGGCTGTTTCTGCAGATCTGCGAGGAAGTTCACCAGTTGCTCGATGTGGCATTCGAAGGTGATGGTGGCGTAAACCAGACCGTAATCGCCAAATGCTTTGGGTGCTCCAAGGTCGCCGCCGCGCACGTCTATCTGTTCCAGCCTGGCGACGCGCCGGGCAATTTCGAGCAGTGCGGCCTGGGCCTGCGGGGCTGTATCGGCCTGGATGACGCCATGTTCACGGTCCGCTAAGTCGGCAGCGGACTGTTTGAATATGGCTTCGCGGGCGGGCGTGGTCGCGATGATCTGACGCAGGCGTTGAGCGCGCTGTTTCGCCATTTCAATACTGCCTGAACCGGCGGCAGGTGTTGGCGCGCTGTCATTCAGCACGAAGAAGCGCAAGGTCAGGATCACCAATACAGACGGGATGAGCAGCGTCAACAGTCTGCGTTCGCGCGAGGACAGCTTCATGGCGTGGTCCGCCCCGTTCTGCCGCGTCGCTGGCTCTTGATGCGGAACTGTTCGGCGGTGGCATTTCGCGTGACGGACAGAGCGAATTCTGAGTTCTGAAGAAGCGGTGAGGAATCCAGCAGTTTTAGCAGCGGTGCGGCTTGATCAGCCTCTCCGGCGATGACGACGGAGTCGGGGTAGATTTCGATTGAGTTCGTCCAGACCTGCGGTGGCAACAACCGGGTGAGTTCGCGCAGGACTTCGAGGTCGGCCTGCGGGCGCTTACGGAATTCGTCCAGCGCGGTGATGCGGTTGCGGTTCGCCGTGGCGCGTTTCTCCAGATCCTGTGCCTTGAGGGCGAGAGGTTCCAGCTGTCGCACTTCCCCATTCATGGCTGCCAGATAATTGCGTTGTTCTATCGCCGGATAGACCACGAAAGCCCCGATCAACGCGATTGCCAGGAGTGCCCCCAGGATGGCGGGAAGCAGGTACTGGCGGCGGGCGCTCGACGCGCGGCGTTCGGGTGGCAGCAGGTTGGCAAAGCGCGCCACCATGGGTGCGGATGCGGCCAGGGCGGCAACCCAGGCGAGGCCCGTGCAGCCCGGTATTGCATCTGCCAGACTCTGCGCTGCGTAGTCGGGCGTGAGCCGCAACTCCGCTCTGGCCACTGCTACTGCGCGTTCGGTGGGCAGCGTGAACTCCGCGGAGTAAAGAGGGCGTGCCGCACTCTCGCCATAGACTTCCGTGCGACCGCGTTCATCGGTGGAAAACAGCAGCAGGTCGACGGCGGGCGCGTTGTGGATCCGGAGGGCAGCGTGTATGGCGGCTGCGGGGAAGGTGAAGGCCGAAACCGGGATTCCGGCTTCGCTAAAGAGTGTTTCCCAGCCATCCAGAAGTGCTCTGCGCACTACGCCGATGACGAAGCTGCTGCCCACAGGCATCCATGCCCAGGCGACCTCTTCATCGCCGAACGGGTGCAGGGTATCGATCTGCAGGTCGAGCGCCGCCTGGACGTCTTTCTCTTCCACTCCGGGCAGTGTGACCACACGGACAATGACCTCGTCGCGGGGGATGACAATGGTCGCGGACAGGTGCGGCTCATGAGCGGTTTCGAGAAAGCGAAGGAGTTCGGTACCCCATTCGGCGGCAGGCCGCGTGCGGTAGCCGTGGATGGAACCCGCCGCAACAGTGGCTGTGCCCGAGGGGCGCGAACGAACAATCGAGACGTCCAGATTCGCGGGGCCCATGGAGAGACCCAGACCTGTTCCGAAAAGCAGTGCGCGGCGCAAGGGGAAGTTGTCAGGTACGGTCATACCACCGCACCACCACAATGCCTGGGGGTCTTCCCAGCTTGTCACCGGGTTCAATGAATTTCACCAGCGCGGCGACGGTGCGCCGCATGTCGGAGAGCTTGCCATCGGGCTGTTTGAGCTGTGCGGTGGCGCGCAGCGTGAACATGGTGTTGCCGCCAATCCGCAGGCGTCCGCCGGCGGGGCCCAGAGACTGCTGGATGGAGCCGAGTTCCTTGTAGTCGAGGATGGGATGCACTGCCCGGCTCTTCACGATGGTTGCGGCATCCTGCGGGCTGATGCCCAGCGCCACCATGGATTCGGCGCGCGCCGTGTTGACATCGAGCGACCCGCCACCGGAGTAGACCGACAGGCAGTCGCGCAGACCGGCGCGGCTGTTGTCGAGTGATGCCCCGAAATAGAGATCTGGTGTGATGCCTTTCACTTGCAGTAATTCCTCGTTCTCCTGAAAAGACGCGTGCCTGGGCAGAAAAGACGGAGTGCGGGACAAATAAAAGGCATCGAACGGGCTGGGGCGTTCGGGTGTTGGGAAGGTGCGCCAGTCGACGATGGCGGCTGCGATCTCAAGCGCGCGGTCTTCGGGAACGGCGAGCGCGATGAGGAGATGTAACAGGTCCTCCGGCGGCGTGCCGTTGAGGCTGAGCTTCGAGGTCTCCGGAATGATCTCGACACGGACTTCAGCGTTGGGGAACGGCAGTTCCATCACCGGATTGCCTGGGCGGTAGTAGTCGATTCCCCAGCGCATGCGAAGGGCGGCGCGTTCGATGGCTCCGCGGGCAATGAAGTAAGCCTTCACGTCGTCCACGTTGGTGGTGGCCCGTTCGGTTTCGCCGCGAACGTTGTTGGCGACGGCCAGACCAATGGCGGAGAGCGCTGCGGTGAGCCACAGAACGGTCAGGAGCGCCGAGCCTTTTTTACTGGCCTTCATCGGTATAAGCGCTCCAGTCGCGATTGACAGTGAGGGGCATGGTGACGCTGGAGACGTGCAGTTCGGAAGGGGTGTTTTGCAGAGGTGCCATCTCGATGTGCACGCCGAGGGGGAGCCTTTGCAGTGCCCAGTCCGGGCGCCACAGGCGCAGCGGTGGTTCCGGGCGCGGTTCCAGATAGGTGAAGCGACACCAGGCCAGTTTGTCGGCCAGCACAAAGGACTGCGGGCCAGGGATGATGGGAATGAAGTGCGGGATGGACGCGCCTGTTTTGGGGTCCTGATCGATGGAGGTAATCATGGCACCGGTCTGCTGCCGGCCCGTGTATGGCGTCTCGTTGACGATCAGTCGCACACCGATGTTGTGCTCGCCGGGGATCACCTGAAACGCCGCGATTTGGGGGAGTCCGCGCCAGGCGTCCTGCAGCGAATAGGCAGTGACGAATCGCATGCTCTGCGGTTCCCACTGCACGAAGGCAGTCGTGATGGTCTCGTTGGGTTTCGGTTGCCAGTCCGCGCGGGTGGCCATGAAGCCCGCTATCTGGTTCTCGATGATCTTGCGGGAATTGGAGACGCGGCGATTCTGCACCAGATGCGCGTCCGTCTTCTCCATGGTGTTGAAGCCGATTCTCATGGCCATCAGGATGCCGACCGAGAGCATGCTGAGCAGGGTGATGGCGATGAGGATTTCGATGAGGGTGACACCCGCGCGCGGGTTCCTCGTCATCGGGTTTCCACCACGGGAATCCGAGTGGGGCGATAGCTTTCTACCTGAATGACGCGGCGCGTTCCGGAGGGGGGCTGCCACCAGACCTGGAGGGCGACCTGTTGCAGGATCATGTTGCCCGGGCCTGCGTTGGGCGGTGCATCGAAGGGCTTCAGGACGGCCTTCCAGCCAGTGGGTACGGCGGTCTGTGCGGGGTCGAAGGTGCCTTCCACGGAGCCGTCGAAAGGCAGCGTGACATCCAGCAGGAGGTCATTCATTTTGGTGCGGGCCAGCATGGCGGCGCGGTCATAGTCGGCGAGGCGCGAGGCATTTTTGACGGACTGTGAGAGGCCTACGATGAGACCGGTGACCGCGATGCCCATGACCACAGTAGCGACCAGCACTTCCAGCAGGCTAAAGCCTTTGCGATTCATTGGGCCTGTACCCGTTCGATTTTCGGGACCGCTGTGACGGGGTCGATCCGGATGGAACGCTTCGAACCTTTTTCGTTGCGCAGGATGACGACGATGCGGGGGGCAGCGCCGCCGGGGAAGAGCAGGAAACGCCGGGGTTCCTCGCCTTCGATCACAATGCCTGCGGGCATTTCCAGCTTCTTTACAGGCTTATCGCCTGAGGCTGCGGTGAAGACGGCGAGAGTGTTATCCGCCGGCGTGATGACCAGTGAGGAAGCGGTTTCGCGGCGGTCCACCGTGTTGAGCGTGCTGGTGATGAAACTTGCTGTTGACCCGGCGGCCGAAGTGAGGCGGATGCCTGCCAGACCTGCGGTGAGCGAGGGGAATGAGACGCTGACAATGGCCGCGATGATGGAGACGACGATCAGCATTTCGAGCAGGGTCACCCCTGCCCGACTATTTCCAGGAGACGACATCGGTGTTTAGGTCGGTGCCGCCCGGCTGGCCGTCGGCTCCATAGCTGATCACGTCCGGTTCATCGCCGTGCTCGCCCGGGAACTTGTAGACGTAGGGGTGGCCCCAGGGGTCATTGCCGAGATCTTTCACCAGATAGGGACCGTGCCACTGGTCCATGCCTGCGGGCTGTTGACGCAGTGCGGTGAGGCCGAGTTCCTGGGTAGGGAAGATGCCGGTATCGAGCTTGAACTGGCCGAGCGCCAGCTGGATATTGGAGATTTCCTGTTTGGCGGCGACGACGCGGGCCTGGTCGCCGCGCTGCAGGAGGCGGGGGCCGACGATGGCGGCGAAGAGCGCGATGATGGTGACCACCACCAGCATTTCGATCAGCGTGACACCGGCTCTCTTTTTAAGTTCACGACGATTGAGTCTTCTGTTCATATATATTGCCTTTCCACTAAATTGCCACATCGTTGATGCTGGTGATTGCGATCAGCATGCTGAGTACCAGTGCACCGACGATGATCCCCATGATGAGAATCACGAGCGGCTCGAAGATGGAAGTGAAGCGGCGGATGGCCGCGCGGGTTTCTTCTTCGTAGATCTGTGCCATGCGGGCAAACATCAGGTCGAGTTTGCCGGTCTCTTCGCCGACCGTCAACAGATGGGCGGCGAGGGGCGGGAACATCTTTGTGCGGGCCAGCGGCTGGGCGATGCCCTCGCCCCGTTTGACGCCCTGCGCCACGTCTTTCAGTGAGTTTGCCATCACCTTGTTGTTGAGAATGCCGGAGGCGATGTTGAGCGACTGCACGAGTGGCACGGTGTTGCCGACCAGCGTGGACATGGCGCGGGCGAAGCGGGATGTTTCGGCCTTGCGGAGCGCGTCACCGAGGACAGGGATTTTGAGACGCGCGTTGTCCCACCAGAGGCGACCGGTTTCGGTGCTGGTGTAGGTGCGGAAAACGACGATGGTTCCGATGATGACAAGGGCTACGAGCCAGCTCCAGTTCTGGACGATTTTGCTGGCCTCCAGCATGATCAGCGTGGGTGTGGGAATTTTCATGCGCCCGTCATTAAAGACGCCGGCGAAGCGGGGAACGACGAAGTCGAGCAGGACGAAAATCGAGCCCGCGCCGACGAGGGCCAGCAGGGCCGGATAGACCATTGAGGAGATGATGTAGCTGCGGAGTTCGTCGCGGGAGCGTTCGAATTCGGAAAGGCGTTCGAAGATCTGGCCGAGGTTGCCGGAGGCTTCACCGGCGCGGACCATGTTGATAAAGAGATCGGAAAAGTAGAGCGGGTGGAGGCTCAGTGCGTCGGCGAGCGATTTGCCGCCTTTGATGGAGCGGAGGACGTCGCCGATGAGGGCGCGGAATTCCGCTTTGGTGGTGAGTTCGTTGGTGATGGTGAGGGCGCGGTCGAGGGGGACGCCGGAGTTCAGGAGCGTGGAGAGTTCCTGGGTGAAGAAGAGGACATCGGTACGGCGCCCGCCACCGAACGAGGGAAGCTTGATTTCGAAAGCGGATTTGGCCTTTTCTTCAGCGCCTACATAGACCGGAG
>JBBQDH010000021.1:0-37510 GCA_038319515.1 Bryobacterales bacterium | reverse complement strand
GTATTTCGAAGATCCGCTGTACTTCTATCGGGGGCCGTGGTCGGCGAAGTCAATTCAGGGCAAACGGTCCTATCCGGGTAAGGGTGACTGGCAGGTGGCGGCGCGCTACTTCTTTGAAGCAGGTCGAATGTTGGCGGGGCTGCCCGCGCTGGTAATTGCCGGTGCGGGCGCAATTGCCGCGATGGCGGTGGCGCGTGCCCGATGGGCGTTACTCCTGTTGCTGTTGCCGCCAGTCTTCTACGTTTGGAGTATCCATTCCTCCGGCACGCCGATTTTTGTGCCTACGCTGGAGCCTCACAGCTGGTACAACATTCGGTACGCGATGGCCTTCCTGCCACTGGCGGCGCTCGGTGCGGCGGCGCTGGTGCGATTTACAGCGAACTTCGCCAAACCGGCTGCGTTCGCCCTCGTCCTGCTTTCGTTGCTGCCGTTTGCGATCGACTGGAAATCGGCCCCGATTACCCTGCAGGAAGCGGAGATTAATTCGCGCGGTCGGCGGGAATGGACAGCCCAGGCCGTGCAGTTTCTCCGGGTGGCCGCAGGGCCGCATGAGACTTTCTTTACCAGTTTCAATGACATGACTGCTATCTACCGAACGCTGGGGGTGCCGCTCAAAGACACCCTCACGGGAGACAACAATCCCCACTTCTGGCTGGCCGAGGCCCGACCGTCGTTCTTTCTTTGGGAGGATTGGGCGGTCGTGATGGGCGGCGACACTGTTCAGACCATCATTGACAAAGCCCGCCTGCATGGCCCCCGTTACGAACTGAGCAAGCGGATTTTTGTGAAGAATCAGCCCGTCATCGAGATCTACCACCGTCAATATGAAAATCCCCTTCGTTAAATTACACGGCGCGAAGAACGACTTTCTGCTCACCTTCGCGGAAGATGCACCACCGCAGCAGAGCCTGCCGCAGACCGCCATCGCGATCTGCGACCGCTATACGGGAGTGGGCGGGGACGGCTGGATGCTTGTGGACCGGACTCCCGGCGCGGGCTTCGACGCCTCGATCCGCCTTTTTAATTCCGATGGCAGCGAAGCCGAGCTTTCGGGTAACGGAACGCGCTGCGCCGGGGCACTGCTGCTGCGCGGCCAGTCCACCGGCGAGGTCCAAATTCGGACCGGCTCAGGGATCAAGCATCTGCGTCTCCTCGAAGGCACCGCGCTCCAATACCAGTTTGAGATGAATATGGGGAAGATCCGCGTGGTGGAACTGGCGACTATGGTGCAGGGACGCGACGCCGTCATCGTCGATCCCGGGAACCCGCAGTGCGCCATGCCTGTGGAAAATTTTGACTTTGACTGGCGAGCCGTGGGGGCGGCAACGGAGCGTGATCCGCGGTTTTCAAACCGAACGAATGTGTCCTTCTTTCGGGCTTTGGATCGGCATACGGTTGAGGTCCGCTTTTGGGAACGCGGGGCAGGGGAGACGAACAGCTCCGGGACCGGCTCCACTGGCGCGGCCATGGCAGCGATCGCGCGCGGGTTGGTGGAGAGCCCTGTTACGGTGAAAACTGTGGCAGGTCCACTGGAACTTCGTTTCGACGAGGAAGCCCATCTAACGGGCCCTGCGGCATTTATTGCCGAAGGGATGTATCTTGCGGACGGCCCCGCATGAGAGCATAGAGGTTTAAATGAGTCTCTCCGAAAAGATCCTATCGAAGAAAGCCCGCGTCGGCGTTGTCGGGCTGGGCTACGTCGGGTTGCCGCTTGCCGTCGAGTATGCGCAGGCGGGTTTCGAGGTCGTCGGAATCGACCTGAATGAAGCAAAAGTCGCGCGTGTGAATGCGGGCGATTCCTACGTGGGTGATATCCCTACTTCCGTGCTGGCTCCCCTGGTGCAGCAGGGTTTGCTCAAAGCGACCAGCGATTTTTCCTGTTTGACAGATCTGGACACCGTGAACATTGCGGTTCCCACGCCACTTCGCAAGACGAAGGACCCTGACATGAGCTACATCGTGTCGGCCACTGAGGAGATCGCGAAGTATCTCCACAAGGATATGCTCATCATCCTGGAGTCGACCACATACCCCGGTACGACCGACGAACTTGTCCTGCCGATGCTGGAAAAGTCCGGGCTCAAGGTTGGCCAGGACTTCTACCTGTGTTTCTCGCCCGAACGAGTGGACCCGGGCAACGCGAAATACCAGACGAAGAACATCCCGAAAGTAGTGGGCGGAACGACAGCGGCATGCACGGAGTTAGGCGCTTTGTTTTACGCCCAGGCTCTGGAGCACGTGGTGCCGGTGAGTTCCACGCAGGTCGCCGAAATGGTGAAGCTGCTCGAAAACACCTTCCGGATGATCAATATCGGGCTGGTGAATGAGATTGCCGTGATGTGCGACGGCATGGGCATCAATGTCTGGGAAGTGATTGACGCGGCGGCGACCAAGCCCTTTGGTTTCATGCCGTTCTACCCCGGACCGGGATTGGGCGGGCACTGCATTCCGATCGATCCGTTCTACCTGTCGTGGAAGAGTAAGCAATCCGGCATCGAAGCGCGGTTTATCGAGCTGGCCGGTCACGTGAACGGGCAGATGCCGCACTTTGTAGCGACGAAAGTTCAGAATGCGCTCAATGAGGTTGGCAAGGCGGTAAAGGGCTCAAAAATAGTGGTTTACGGCGTGGCGTACAAGCGGGATATCGACGATGTGCGGGAATCCCCCGCGCTCGATATTATTCACCTGCTGCAAAAACGTGGCGCACATATTTCCTATGTCGACCCGTGGATTCCGGAGATTCGTCTCGAAAACGAAACGCTCCAGGCCAGCGGGCACGATGTGGTGAAGACCGCCGACTGTGTGGTGATCGTGACCGATCACAAACAGTTCGACTATAAGGCTTTGTTGAACGATGCGCCGCTGATTGTGGATACCCGGAATGCGCTCAAAGGTGTGGTGTCCGACAAAGTCTTCCGCCTTTAGATTGACTTTCCTTCCAAACGGGAGGATGATCACGACAAGGGGAATTCCATGTATACTCACCGTCGATTTGCGTCACTTGCCGTTCTTGCGGGCCTGACAGCGGCCTCATCATTCGCCCAGAGTGTGGTCTCGGCTCATTCCGGCACTCTTCATTATTTCGATGGCGACGTTTCCATTGATGGTGAGGCAGTTGTTGCGAAAGTGGGTAAGTTCCCTGCAATCAAGGACAACAGCGTCCTGAAGACTGGTCTGGGACGGGCGGAAGTGCTGCTGACCCCGGGCGTGTTCCTCCGCCTGGGTGAAAACTCCTCGATCAAAATGTTGGACAACCGTCTGATGAGTACGCGGGTCGAGATCCTCTCCGGCATCGCGATGGTGGAATCGAACGACCCCGAAGGTTCTGTCAAGGACCCAGCCGTGACGTTCATTTATAAGGACTACCAGATTCAGCCGCTGAAGATGGGCGTCTTCGAGGTTTCCTCAGAGCCCAGCCAGCTGAAAGTCTTTAAGGGACAGGCAGCCGTCATGGCCGGCACCAGCCGCGTGGTGGTGAAGGATGGCCGGCTGATGCCGTTCGCGGCGGCGCTGGTGACCGAAAAGTTTGACGAGAAGCTGGGGGACGATCTGTTCCTGTGGGCTCGTGATCGTTCGGCCTACCTCTCGGCGGCAAACATGTCTTCGGCGCGATCGCTGGCGTCAAGCGGGTCTTACGGCGGCAGCGCCTATTCCCCGGCCTCAATGGGCTACGATCCCCGATTCCGCGGTGGGTGGTACTACAACTCGTATCTCAACATGTATACCTACATGCCCTACGGTGGCACTTCCTGGAGCCCGTTCGGCTACGGATACTTCAGCCCTTACACGATTAACTCCTATTACAATCCGGGCAACTACTACTGGTATGGCGGCGGCTCACGTGGTTCGTCGAGCGGCGTTCCCCTGACCAATATCGGCACGTCGTCACTGGCGGCAGCACAGGTGGCGCGCATCGGCGCGGGGACCAACACACACCCGACCATGAGTTCGCCGGTTCGGGGCAGCGACGGCTCCTCCGTGACGAACGGTTTCCGTGGTTTCTCTGATTCCGGGACCCGGTCCGGATACGGCAATCCAGGCTTCGCCAATGTGAACAGCAATCCCGGTTATAACTCAGCTCCGGCGAACTCGGGGGGCTTCTCCCCAACAGTGTCGTCGGGTGGCGGCGCGGCTGCGGCTCCCAGCGCCGGTGGCAACGTGGGCGGCGGCAGCCGAGGTAAGTAGCTACTCCCGCCAACCCGCATGTTATCCTGAAGCTTCACGTCATCCTGGCGTGAAGCTTCTTCGTCTTTTCTACAGGCGCGAAGTCCCTTCACTTGTGGAGAGATGGCCGAGCGGTTTAAGGCGCACGCTTGGAAAGCGTGTGTAGGGGAAACTCTACCGAGGGTTCGAATCCCTCTCTCTCCGCCACTTTATTTTCAATAGCTTGCGAGCTGCATTTTTCTCTCTGGGTTCAGCCCGCCCGTCTTTGCTTCCAATTCTCCGAATAATCGCGGTGACCCCGTCTCTGAACCGGTCAGATGTCAGAGCGATGGTAGCCATAGTGTCCGAACGAGATAGATTGGCCGAAAGAACTACCTGCTCCCTAACGATCAGGTTCTCTCCGCCTGCCTTTGCGTCTCTCTCAAATCGGGTATTCACCGTCTGCAGAGACGGTCCAATGAATTGCTGTCGTGATGGCAAATCTGGCATCGGGGTAACCGAAAGTCTGTAACCCACGGATTCTATTGGGGCTATCAGAAGAATGAGAAAAGCGGGAATCCTGGTTTGCACGGTGGGCAATACCGCCGAGGTCCGGGGCCTTTAATTCGCTTCCGGCACTTTCGAAGCCTGCTCCACCACAATTACCTCCAGCGGACCGCGCCGTGGTTCCAGCCGCAGCCCCAGCTGTTCCTGTAGTGCCGCGAACAGTCCGGGGCGCTCGGGTGGCGGCGTATTCAGATCCTCCGCAGGCAGGTTACTATCAGGCGCCCATTCGAGGCGGATTTCGTAGAGCCCGGCCAGCTCTGTCAGGTCCACAATGGTTTGGCGCTCAAATCGCGAAAGCAGTGACGCCAGTTGGCCCATCGGCATCTGATCATGTTTGATCCGCCCGCGAATCTGCGGGCCCTGCACGGGAACAGGTTCCTTACCAGCCACCTTCAGTTTCGGGCCGCCTTTGGCTGCCACCAGCGCCAGGTATCTCACCACTCTCGGTTCGCGTCGCAGCACCAGATGCAGGCGCTCGGCCAATAACGCCTGCGTCATCCGGTGCAGTTCCTGCGGCGAAGTGGAGGGGGGCGCCAAGGCCTCAATATCGAATCGAACCGTGCGGTTCCAGTCCGGCGCAACCAGTTGTTCGTCAGAAGAAAGTCCGTACGCAAACTTCATCGCATCTTTCAGGGTCACGTTGCTCATCGTGAGCCTGCCGCTCCGGAAGTTGCCGAGGTTGATGTTGATCAGATCGCCTTCAGGTGGCGGCGAAAGCTTTAATGTCGCCACTTCGAAGCGCGGCGCGGGAGTCTGCGCCAACAACTGCCCGGCACAAAACAGTGCAATCGCGATTCGCATGTTATCGCCCAAACCTTCCGACTCTGATCAGTGCCCATGAGTCCGGACCCCGTGACACCGCTGAAGGTTCCTCTTCCGCCGGAAATACAAACGCCTGCTGTTGACCGCCGAGCTCAAAGGCGTGCACCTGATCCTGCGTGAAGCTGAGAGTCAGCCGAAAAGTGTAGTGGAGCGCGTCAACTCCACACCGGCGCGGATCAGTATCCGCAACGGACGGCAGGCAGCAGAGAAACAGGGTCCATAGAAGGCGGCGCATGTTTGACCGAATTGTACCGCGATTGAGCACATTCCGCCTCTGCGATAACATGAGGATGCAACGCAACTCTGTCAATATTTGCACACCAATCGGAGCAACACGTTATGTCACTGCGTATCAACGACGAAGCGCCCAATTTCATAGCCCAAACCACTCAGGGCGAGATCAACTTTCATGAATGGATCGGAGACGGCTGGGCAATTCTGTTTTCGCATCCTAAGGACTTCACCCCCGTTTGCACCACAGAACTGGGTTATATGGCTGGTCTTGAGCCGGAATTCCGCAAGCGCAACTGCAAGATCATCGGCCTGAGCGTCGACCCCGTAGACAGCCACGGCAAGTGGGCCGCGGACATCGAAGAGACCCAGGGCCACAAGGTCAATTTTCCGATGATCGGCGACCCGACTCTGGAAATTGCCAAGCTCTACAACATGCTGCCGGCCGAAGCGGGCACTACTTCAGAAGGCCGCACCGCCGCCACCAACGCCACGGTTCGCACGGTGTTCGCGATCGGACCCGATAAGAAAGTCAAGCTGATGCTCAGCTACCCGATGAGCACCGGTCGCAATTTCGACGAAATCCTCCGCGTCCTCGATTCCATGCAACTCACCGCCGCCCACAAGGTTGCGACGCCGGTGAACTGGAAGAACGGCGAGGACGTCATCATCGTCCCCGCAGTATCGGATGACGAAGCGCGCCAGAAGTATCCCGATGGCTGGAAGACGGTGAAGCCGTACCTCCGCATCGTTCCTCAGCCGAAATAAGCCTGATCTCCTGGAGGGCTTCTTCCGAAGCAACCGGTGCGACGGGCGGTTTAGCCTGACCACAGGGCGCTTCGTGCCACGAAATCTCATGAAAATCCGCGGTACGGACAGTACCGGCGGCAAGACCACCGGTGCTGCCGTGGCACTGGCGATCTTGTCGCCGGCCTGTCCGGGCTTTCGACCCTGTCGGCCTCGAATAGACAGTTATTTTGTGATAGGCCCTTAGCCCTGAGTATGTTTACTCCGACCCAGGAAATTCACCGCGTGCCATCATGGCCGTCGTTCCAGCAGTCTGGCCCGGTCCCTCGCAGAAATTCTGGGTAGTGTCCTAAAAGTGCGTTGATCGGTTTTTCTGCGCTAAACAGCAAACGATTGCTTTCGGGTTACGATAGTTGCATGGCCACAGCCCCATCGTTCCGTCAAGATTTGAAGGCATTGCACAACCTGATCGACCAAGCGGATTTGTCCCTGGCGCTGGTCAGTAATCCCGATTCCTCTGTGGCATCGGCGCGAGAATGCCTGGTTACGGCGCTGGCTCTCTCCAAAGACCTGGTATCCAGAACCGCTGCTGATCCTCTGAAAGCTGGGGCTACTGCTATGGGAAGTAAGGGCGGCGCAAAGACCGCAGAGCGCGGGCCGGAGTACTTCGCCAAGATCGCGGCCATGCGAACAAACCGCAAAGGCGGAAGACCGCGCAAGCAACAGCAATAGCCACTTCGATACAATCGGTCTTCAAAATGAAAAGCCCGGCGCGATGGCCGGGGCTTCTCGATGGAGACTAGACACCCTCATCGTACCGCCCTTTCACTCGCGTCGTGCAATTGGCGATGAATGAGGGACAACAAAAATATTCCGTTCAGTTTTGCCGGGCGTCACGCCTATCTGGGCACTTTAGATCAGGAGTGGCCAGACGTTCGTGTAACACTGCTACGTGATGTACGGCCATTCTATGTTCCATTGGGAAATGGGATGCAAAGGCTGGGATGGAGTCACGCCCTAGAGCATTTTGCCAAAGATTCCGATTTGGCGGAACGTATGAAGTACTGGGCGGATCACTTTGGGATTCGCGACGAGTGGATTCTTGATGCAGCCATACATACTCTTGACCGTTCGCTTCGGCCACTCACTGGCCACCATGTCAAGACTAAATTGGTTTACCTGAATGGCGATCAACCGCTATTTCGATTCGATTCTGGCTTGAGGGATTGGGCACCGCCGGAATATGGCTATGAAACATGGGAGGAATTTGCGAAGGAACAGCGAACTCTTCTCAACAATGAGCTGGCCAGTTATAAACGCGCTGTGAAGCTTCGGTACGAAGGGAGCCCGGAGATGGCTAGAAATGCCCGCTGGGCCGTAATGTTCCAACAAAATAAATCGATCAGGCAGATCGGATCAGAACTTTCCCGCAACTACGACGACCCTGAACAGACTGTTCGTAAGGCCATCAAGCGCTTCGCGGAATCTATTGGCTTGACGCTCCGCAGCACTCATTAATCCATTGGTACATCGATTCGCCCAGGTGCGTGTACCAGATTGGTATATCTTGTCCGGTTGGCTAGTATACCGGCAATGTACGGCCTGGACACCCATCGCCGATATCGACGCAATACGCATCCCGCTGGAAAATGTCGTACTTTCAAACCGTGGCTTTATAAGGGATAAAAGGATCAGGCCATCGTGCCGAACACGATGGCCTGGAAAGGACCGCACATGCTCATTACAATCATGCGGACCAAGAGGGCAACCATAATCCGAGTGCAAATCGGAGATTCGGTGATTGTCCTCGAAGTCCCATGGTAGGCTTCGCCGCCTACCAAAATCAATAGCGAAGCGGCTTGCGTGGTGACACCGGGCCGCTTTTTAAACGCCTGAAAACAGCAATCGTTTCCTGTATAATAGCTACATGACCGCTACCACTGTGAAACCTTCGATGCTCTGCACAATCTGCGATCTCAAGTGCGCCAGTTTCGGCAAGCACCGCAACGGCTTGCGCCGGTTTCGCTGCGGGCACTGCGGGAAGACGTATACCGAAGCCCATGCGAAGCCGCTTGGCGACATGACGGTTCCGATGGAGAAGGCGATCATGATCCTGAGGCTTCTGCTGGAAGGTTCCAGCGTACGCAGCGTGGAGCGAATTACTGAGGTCCATCGGGATACGATCCTGAAGCTGTTGGTGGTCGCTGGCGAGAAGTGCGAGAAGGTCATGGGCCGCTATGTCCGCAATGTTTCGGTTCGTGATGTAGAGGTCGATGAAGTCTGGTCTTTCATCGGCAAGAAAGAAAAGCGTGTGCGCCCCGAAGACGATCAGAACTTGGGAGACGCGTACCTGTTCGTCGGCATCGAACGCAACACGAAGCTGGTTTTGAATATTGCCATGGGTAAGCGTGATCGAGTCACTACCGATATCTTCATCGAAGGGCTTCGCGATGCAATTGCCCCTCGCTGCAATTTTCAGATCACAAGTGACGGCTTCGCACCCTACAAACATTCCATCCCGGACACCTTCGGTAATCGCGTTGACTTCGCGATGCTCATCAAGGTTTACCGCGCTGCGCCTGAAGGCGAGCGCAAGTATTCCCCTGCCGAAGTTCAGTCCGTGGAGGTGGTCCCAGTCTGCGGTAACCCCGATCCTGCCCGCATCTGCACTTCGATCATTGAGCGCAGCAACCTCAGCGTCCGCATGGGATGCCGCCGTATGACGCGGCTCACCAACGCCTTCTCAAAAAAGTGGGAGAACCACTGGGCCGCAATGATGCTCTGGTATACGTACTACAACTTCTGCCGCGTCCACAAGACATTGCGTGTGACTCCCGCGATGGAAGCCGGGATCACAAACCGCATCTGGACTATCGAAGATCTGCTGAAATAGGTAAAATCAAAGCAGATGCTTGACCTTAACATCATGGCCGGAATCCCCATTGGGCACTGGGTAGCACTGAGTCAAGACGAGGCTGCGGTTGTGGCGCATGGGTGCGACTTGAACGCCGTGATAACTGAGGCCAAATTAAAGGGCGAAAGTTATCCTCGAATCACCGGAACCTCCGATGCGCGAGAGCTGATTGGCATACTTCGCGATGCGTGAACACCACTTCCCCTACGTGCAAGTATCCCTTCCGCCAGACCAGAATTTCCCCAATGGGCGAACATACTTCAGGCCGGTCGTTCCATCGAAAATAAGCCACGCAGGGATAACTCTGGATGTCTACTCACTAGTAGATACGGGCGCTGATTTTTGCGCATTCCCACTTCAGTTCGGAATAGCTCTCGGGCTGATTACGCCGAACGACATGCACGAGACTGAAATTTCCTGCGTTAAAGGGGAACGAATACCGGGGCACTGGAGGCGGGTGACCTTGGAATTGGAGGTTACCGGGAAATGGGAGGTTGATGTCGTCTTTACCTCAACGCTGGACGATATGAAGGGCGGACTGCTCGGCGGTTTCGGATTCTTTGACCGATACCTGGTCAGTTTCGACCTTCCGGCTCGTCAATTCTGTATTTCTGTCCCATAGAACCATCAACGCAGCTTTAGGACACTACCAAATTCTGAACCTTTCAACGGCCCCCGCCGTAAGATTTAAAGATGCGAAACCTCGCCAAAATTACCTCTGTCGGTGTCTTCCTGGCGCTCAGCGCCCTTTGTGCCTTCTGCCAGGCCCCTGCAGGTCAGGATGCCGGCCCGCGCGGCCACTGGTCCGGCAACGTGGACCTCCCCAATCGCCAGTTGGGCGTCGAGATTGATCTCGATAAACCAGGCTCTGAATGGATTGGAACTATTGCCATCCCCGCTCAGAATGCCAGCGCAATACCGCTCGACAAGATCGCCTTTGCGGACGGCAAATGGTCCTTTCGGATTGGTGGTGTTCCAGGTGACCCGGTCCTGACCGGCACGCTCGCTGCCGACGGTAAGTCTTTCAATGGCGACTTCGCGGCAGTCGGCGGTTCCTTCCCCTTCAAACTCACCCGTTCCGGCGAAGCAAAGATTGAGGCCAAAAAAGCGAATCCCCGGCTCGGTGAATCTTTCGTCGGAAACTGGGAGGGCGCGCTGCAGGTTCCCGGAGCCACTCTTCATCTGAACATGAAACTGTCGAACATGCCCGAAGGCGCTTCGGCACAGATCACCAGTGTCGATCAGGGCAATGCACAAATTCCCGTCAATTCAGTGGAACAGAAGGGCACAAGGCTGGTCCTGAAGGTTAACATGATCGGCGGCGAATACAGCGGCGAAATCAACGCGGACGGCACCGATGTCACGGGCAACTGGACCCAGTCCGGCAACACCATGCCCCTGGTTTTTAAGAAAACAAAGTAGAGCCGTGCAGGGAATTTCGGCTATACCTTAATGCCGGTGGAAGCTGAGCCGAACAGTTCCTGAATCGCCTTGCCCTTGCCATCCTTCGTCACGTAGACCGGTCGTTTCTCCACAATGAACGACTGGTCTGCGGGTATCCCCAGCGCACGATACAACGTCGCATGCAGGTCTTCCATGGAAACAGGATTCTCAATCGTGGTGCACGGCCGCTCATCCGCCGTCTTCCCGTAAAGCATCCCCCGCTTCACGCCGCCCCCGAACATCAACACAGACCCCGCCGCCGTGAAGTGGCGATGCATCCCGTAATGCTTCGGCAAAGTCATCACATCGGGCGTCTTCGCCTGATCCTTCACTTCTTTGCCCACCTTGCCTTCGGTGATCGCATCGCGCCCGAACTCACTGGCAAGAATAATCAGCGTACGGTTCAGCAGGCCGCGCTCTTCCAGATCCAGCACCAACTGCGCAATCGGCGCGTCAATCTGCTGCTTCATGATCTCCGCGCGCTCATGCCCGTTCTCATGCGAATCCCAGTAGCGGAACGGCACATATTCCGTAGTCACTTCCACATAGCGTGACCCCGCTTCCACTAAACGCCGGGCCAGCAGGCAGCCCTGCCCGAAGCGGCTATTGTTGTAAATATCAAAGCTCTTCTTCGGCTCCAGAGACAGATCGAACGCCTTCGCCGAATCCGAGGTCAACAGCCGGTCAGCCGCATCCAGCGACCGAACCAAACCTTCGCGCTGAAAATCGCCGCCATGCTGATAAACAGCCTCTTTCGCCAGTAAATCCTGATACAGTTTCCGACGGCTTGCAAACCGCGTTGAACCCAACTCGGCAGGCGGGCGCACAGCCGACGCCGCGTCCTGCGGGTCTCTGATCAGAAACGGCCCGTACTCCGTGCCCAGAAACCCAGCCGTATGAAACGACTTCAGCGCAGGGCTCTCCGCGCCGATCTCCAGATTCTGCCCGATCGCCACAAACGGCGGCACCGTTGCATTGCGCGGCCCCAGCGTCTTCGCCACCACCGATCCCAAATGCGGCATCGCAACAGACTGCGGCGGGACGTACCCCGTATGCCAGTGGTACTGGTGCCGTGAATGCAGAATGAAGCCCAAATCGGCAGCCTGGAAAGTTCGGATCAACGCGGCGCGGTCCATCACCTTCGCCACCCTCTCCAGACCCTTCGAGATCTTGATGTTATCGACCACCGTATCGATCGCCGGGAACGTGCTCAGTACCTGTTCTGTCCGCACCCCAGGCGCAAACGGCGTGTAGCGTTTCGGGTCGAAAGTTTCCGTCTGCGCCATGCCGCCGCCCATCCACAGCACAATCACCGCATCCGCCGTTGCAGGCAATGCCGTCGCACCCTGCGCCATCTGCGGCGCCGATCCTGTGAGAGCTGCCAGCGTCGCTGCGGCAGTAGTTCCCATGAACCCGCGCCGGCTCACTTTTTCGAAAATGTATTTTTCTTCAGCAGTCATGCTTGCCTCAATAAATCAACTGGAACCCGGGCTTCATCAGCACAGCCCACAACAAATCCGCCACCGCATCCGCGCCCCTGGCCCCTTCGGCAATCGTCCGCTCTTCGGGCGTCGGCGCGCGCCCCAGTCCATACCGGAACACGCGGTCCACAGCCTCAGACATATTCTTCAGCACGGGCGGCGCGGGCAGCGGCGTTTCCACGCCCACCGGAGTCATCCTCTCCAGGTTCGGCTCCTGCGTAAACACAAACAAACGAATCGCGGGATTAATTTCTGAAGTAATTTCCTTGTTTTCCAGCGTGAACGTGCCCGCCAGTCTGTGCAGGTTCTTCCCGGCCAAATCGAATGCCAGAACGGACGGCGTTTTCACGCGGATTCCGTCACCCCCGGCTTCCCGAACTCCGGCTTCATCCAGTGGCTTCAGCCCCGTTAATGCAGGCACCTTCCAGATCGCCTCCACCTTCTCCGGCGAATACGTTCCCGTATCCTTCAGCACCAGCCACAGACCCTTCGCGCCGCTCACATCGATATCGAAACTGACTGAGCCATCCTTCACCACATATGGCTTGTCCAGCACCGCCACCGGCTCCGGCGGCAACTCGCCCAGCAGCTTTTTCGAACCCCGCGAAAGCCAGTGCGTCAGCGTCTGCCCGTTCACCAGTTCCAGCGCCTGCAGCGTGGTTGCCTGGTTGTCGCGTTCCGAGTAAACCTGATCCCGAATCGGTCGCCCCAGCGCCCGCGTCAAAGGATTCGCGGCCACATGCCACTCGCGCGAATAGACGCCCGGCTTTCCCACGCCCGAAGGCTGGTAGACATGCCAGTCACCCGTGATCGCAGCAACCGCGTCGGAGAACTGCTCAGCCGTAATCCGCCGCACTTCCGGCCCGCGAAATTCATCGCCATGCGGGACCGACGGCATCTGATAGGTCTTCGATTCCGCAATCGTCGCAATCAGCCGTTTCAGGTCGTAGCCATGATCCACGAAATCGCCCGCCAGCCAGTCCAGTAGTTGCGGATTCCACGGTTCGCCATCCATCTCATCGGGATTCTCCACCAGCCCGCGCCCCATCATGCGGGCCCAGATCCGATTCACCATGGTTCGCGCCAAACGGCCATTCCGCGGATCGAGAAAAATCTCCGCCGCCGCTGCATGCCGATCCTTCAACGCAGACGAAGCGGGCGCGCGATTCAGTTCCGGATACAGGAAGCCCGCCTCCGCATACTGATCCTGCGCCACATCGCAACGGAACAACTGCAGCTTCGCCCCGACCGAAAAATAACTCGCCAGCGCATAAGCATCTTTCAGCTTCCACTTACTTATAAAACTGTCATGGCAGGAATTGCACTTCAGGTTAATCCCGAGAAAAATCTGCGCCGTGTTCTGCGCTGCCTGCATTTCCGGGGTCTGGCTCGCATTCACCGTGCCGCGCCAGTTCACGCCGATCAGAAATCCATCCGGATCTTCCTTCGCCACCGGATTCAGCAGCTTCGCAACAAACCTATCGTACGGCAGATTCGTTTCAAGCGCGTTCAGCAGCCACGGAGTAATACTCTTCCGCGACGCCGTCTCCGAGTAGTAGTTCACACCCTCATCGTTCCGCAGCAAATCATTCCAGAAGGAAATCCAGTTTTCCGCGTAGCGCCGGTTGTCCGCCAGCAACCGTGAGGACAAACCGGCGCGCTTCAGACCCTCAAGCTCTTCCGGCGTGGGCAGCAACCCGCCCGTATCCAGATAAACCCGCCGCGCATACACGGCATCGGAAACCAGCTGCGGTTGGCCGATTTTCCGCTCCGCCATGTACGCCGCCACAAACCGGTCAATCGGCGCGTCCCAGCCCTGCCAGACCGGCCCCGGAACGGCGGGTTTCGTCAGCGTCAGCGGCGCTTCCCACTTCGGCCGCGCGGCAGCGGACGCAGGTGTCGCCCGCGCGCCCTGATCAATCCAGGTCTTCACCAGGCTGATTTCAGCCTCCGTCAGAGTCACGGCACCCAAAGGCATGCGAGGTTTCGCCTCGCCCGTCAGTCGCTGCACCAGCAGGCTGCCCGACCCATTCCCCGGTTTCACGGTCGCCCCGCTGCGCCCGCCCTCAATCGTGTCCCGCAGAGTGGCGAGTGACAGCCCGCCCGATCGCTTCTCCTGGCTATGGCAGCTATGACATTTCGCCGCCAGAACCGGATGTACCTGGCGGTCAAAGTCGACCAGCGTCTGCCCTGCCAACACACCGGCAGAAGCGCACAACAGAACCAGAGTCTTCATAGTGGATGAACCTCTATTGTGTCACCGTTGTTCACAGTGCTCCTGAAAGTGGTGCTCGGCTTGCATGTGGAGGGGTCACATGCTTCCGGAATTACGTCTCGCGCTCGAAACTGTTGTAGCTGCCTCCCGCCGCCGCCTCAGGAATCCCTGGATCGCGGGCTTCCTGATCGCCCTCTCGGTGCCTCTGCTGATCGTTTTGTTTGTAGCCGGCTTTTACTACCATCGCTATGCGAACCTCATCGACGCACGCATTCGCGATGGCGCCTTCCCGAATTCCCTCAACATCTATGCCAGTCCGCTCGTTCTGACGCCGGGTGATGATTTGAGCCCCGCCGGCGTTGCCTCGGAACTCCGTCTGGCCGGGTATTTGCCCGGCCCCGCCGCCGCCCCCGGCACCTTTCGCATGAACAGAAATGTGGTTGATGTCTTCCCCCCGAAATCCGGCGGAATCCCTGCCCACATCCTGATCGAAAACAATCAAATCGTCACCATCAGCGTTGCCGGTCGCCGGGGCTCGGCTTGGTCTCCGGTCGGCCAGTACAGCTTGGGCACTCCGATTATTTCTACCGTTTCATCTGCCCGCGAGAAGCGCCAACTGGTGACTTTTGGTCAGATCCCGCGCTCTTTGGTCGACGCCGTAATCTCCATTGAGGACCGGCATTTCTTTCAACACAATGGCGTCGACATCCTTCGCGCCGCCAAAGCCGCCTGGGTGGATCTGCGGGAGCAGCGCAAAGAGCAGGGTGCATCCACACTCACCATGCAACTGGTGCGCGGTCTGTGGCTGGAGCCGCAGAAGAAATGGCGCCGAAAAGCCGCGGAAACCCTGATGACCCTGCACCTGGAACGGCGCTGGTCCAAACAGAAGATCTTCGAAACCTACGCCAATCAGATCTATCTCGGTCGCCAAAGTTCCTGGGCCGTGCACGGTTTCGGCCAGGGCGCGCGCGCCTTCTTCGCCAAAGACCTCGGCGAGATCAACCTGCCCCAGGCCGCATTGCTCGCGGGCATCATCCAGCGCCCCAGCTATTTCAATCCATTTCGTTATCCCAACCGTGCCATCGACCGGCGAAACCTGGTCCTCAACGCCATGGAACAAACCGGCTGCATCACCGTTTCTCAGCGCGACGCAGCCATCGCCTCCCCACTGGGCCTTGCTCCGCAAGCCCACGATGACCCCGGCGACGCGCCTTGGTTTACAGATCTGGTCAACCAGGAAATGCAGGGCAGAGGTGCGGCGGAAGAAGCCGGGCAGGACGTTTTCACCACGCTCGATCTGAACCTGCAACAGGCCGCGGATGAAGCTCTCGCCGCAGGCCTGGCGCAAATCGACAAGGTTCTCGCCACGAAGAACCCGTCCGGTGGCGCCCCCGTACAGGCCGCGCTCATCGCGCTCGACCCGCATACTGGTGAGATTCTGGCGCTTTCCGGTGGCCGCGATTACGCTAAAAGTCAACTCGACCGGATTATCACGAGGCGTCCCCCCGGCTCAGTATTCAAGCCGTTTGTCTATGCCGCGGCTCTCAACTCTGCAGTGGAGGGCGGCAACACGCTGCTCACCCCCGCCTCAACCGTGTCGGATATTCCCACCACTTTTATGTACGCGGGAAAGCCTTACCAGCCCTCCAACTACCACCAGTCTTTTCACGGAACAGTGACGCTCCGCCAGGCGATGGCGCATTCCCTGAACGTCGCCGCCGTCCGGGTGGCGCAGAGCATCGGGTATGACCGCGTCGTCGCCATGGCGCGGCGTGCAGGAATGAACGAAGCAATTAAACCCACACCCGCCGTGGCCCTCGGAGCCTATGACGCCAGTCCCCTGGAGATCGCGGGTGCCTACACAGTCTTCGCGAACCGGGGCATGTACGCCAAACCGGTTCTTGTTTCTGAAGTCCGCGACGCCTCCGGCCAGATCGTGATGCGGCGCCGGCAGGAATCTCACCTCGCACTCGACCCTCGGGTGGCTTTTTTGATGGTCAGCATGCTGGAGGAAGTGATGCGAACCGGCACCGCGGCAGGCGTGCGCGGGCTGGGCTTTACCCTCCCGGCAGCCGGAAAAACAGGCACCTCGCACGATGGCTGGTTCGCCGGTTTTACCGGCAAGCTGCTTTGCGTCGTTTGGGTTGGCTATGACGATTACCGGGAACTCAAACTGGAAGGCGCCCGTTCGGCCCTGCCCATCTGGACAGCTTTCATGAAACGTGCCTCCACTTTTGGCGCGTATCGGGACGCCGTTGAATTTCCGGTTCCCGAGGGCGTCGCCCAGCTTAAAATCTGCTCCCAATCCGGCAAGGTCGCCGGGGAATACTGCCCGAACCCCCGCAATGAGTATTTTGTCGATGGCTCCCAGCCGGCGCAACTCTGTGAACTTCACCAATTTCCGATACCGCCAACCATGAACGAAATCTCCGGCATCGCGGGCTCGGCTCCGCTGCCGAATATAATCCTGCCGCCCACTCCACAGGAATGAGACGAAACTGCCGATAGACTCCCGTGGCCCTTTCGCTCTTCACCGTCCCCCGCTCCGAAGCCGACCTGGGTATTCCCGAATCCCTCGTACAGGAACTTTTCCTCAAGCATGTCTTCCGCAAGGGAAGCGGCAGTATTTTCGGGCTGGCCCGCTCGCTCTGCCTGACAGTTGGCATCGTCGAAGGCGTCTTCCACCGCATGAAATCCCGTCAGATGATTGAAGTGCGGGGCATGACCGGTGACGATTACAACTTCACCCTCACCAACGCAGGCAAGGCGGAAACAATGGAGCGCATGCAACTCTCCCGCTACTGCGGCCCGGTGCCTGTGTCTCTCGAAAGCTATCAGCGCGCTGTCCGTTGTCAGATCTTCCGCACCAGGGTCAACCGCGCCCAACTGCGCGAGGCCTATGGCGATTTGACCCTCGAACCGGCCCTTTTAAACCGTCTGGGCCCCGCGCTCGCCTCCTGCACGTCCATGTTTCTCTATGGCCCCAGCGGCACCGGCAAGAGTTCGCTGGCTGAGCGCCTGCTGCGCGTGTTCGACGAGCCCATCGGCATTCCGTACGCGGTGGAAGTGGATGGCAGTATTGTCACGGTGTTCGATCCTGCAGTCCATGCCGTCGTGCCGGATACGCCGTATGATCACGATCCCCGCTGGGCCTGGTGTTCCCGCCCCTGCATCATCGTCGGCGGCGAACTGGTCGCAAGCATGCTCGAAGCGCATCGCGAAGGCGACAACGGCAGCTACACCGCTCCGCTCCACATGAAAGCCAACAACGGCGTTTTCGTCATCGACGATTTTGGCCGCCAACTCATTGCCCCGCGCGATTTGCTGAATCGCTGGATTGTCCCGCTCGACCGCCGCATCGACTACCTCACTCTGGCCAGCGGTCAAAAATTCGAAGTCCCGTTCGAGGTCTTCGTCGTCTTCTCCACCAATCTAAACCCCATGGAACTCGCTGACGAAGCCTTCCTTCGCCGCATCCCCAATAAGATCCTGGTGGACGCCGTATCTGCGAACGTCTTTGACGAAATCGTCACCCGTCGCCTCGAATCCCAGAATTGGACCGCAGAACCTGGCTCGCCCGATCATCTGCGTGGCCTTTGCAAAGATCGCGGAGGAGATCTGCGCCCCTGCTACCCGCGCGATATGTTCCGCATCATCGAATCCATCGCATCATTCGAAGAGCGTGACCCCTGGCTGAACATCCCCGACATCAACCGCGCCGCCGAATTATATTTCGGAGCTTCATGAAAACGGCGTGAGAAGCTCATAACGTGAACGCACCCGTCTTCGAAGGCCCCTATCTCGCCGATATTCTGGAACAGCCCGCCGCCCTTCTTCGTGCCTGGGAACAACTCGAAGACATTCCGGCTCTGCGCCATTTCCACGCCGACCGAATTGTTCTCACCGGCATGGGTGGTTCGCAGTTCGCGCTCTACCCGCTGCTGCTGCACCTGATTGAACACGGCCTTCCCGCCATCCTCGTCGAAACCGCCGAACTCATCCACTACCAACCCGCACTCCTCAACGGCCGGACCCTGCTGATCGTCGTCTCACAATCCGGTCGCAGCGCGGAGATTGTCAGCCTGATGAAGCGCTGCGGGCCAAACGTCACCGTGGTCGGCGTAACGAATGACTCCTCTGCCCCTCTGGCCGCCCGCGCGGACCACAAACTCTTCCTGAACGCGGGCCCCGAATCCACTGTCTCCTGCAAAACCTGGGTCACTACTCTCCTTGTGCTCGATTGGCTCGGAGCAATCCTGACCGGCGGCGACCTCCAACAAAAACGCACACAACTTCGCACCGCTCCGGACGCTGTTGCCGAATACCTCGCTGATTGGCGCGATCACGTCGAAGGCTGGCGCGGCACAGTCCGCGGCATCCAGCGGATCTTCGTCACAGGACGAGGCCCCTCCCTCGCTACCGCCCAAACCGGCGGACTCATCATCAAAGAATCCACGCGTTATGCCGCCGAAGGCATGAGCTGCCCCGCACTTCGCCACGGACCTTTCGAATCGCTGGGCCCCCAGGTTCTGGTCCTCATCTGTGAAGGCGAACCGCGCACAGCGGAACTGAACCGGTCACTGGCCAGAGACGTCGAAACCACCGGCGCGACCGTTGTCCTGCTCACCTCCCGGTCCACCATCCTGGAAATGCTTCCGGTACAGATGCTCACCCTCGCCCTCGCCGCCAATCTTGGTTGTGAAGCCGGACGTTTTGAAAAAGCCACCAAAGTCACAGACGTCGAATAAGCCCGCGCAGCCTATCCTAAAGTACATTGACGCGCCCGCGCCCATTTGATAGCTTGACCACCATGGGTCCGTCTCTCAGAATCTGCCTTTTGGCGCTCGGTATATCGGTTTTCGCAAATGCCGACGATTTCGCCATTTCCATCCGGCCCGTTCTCGCCCAAAACTGCTCGGCCTGCCACAACCCGGCCAATCCAAAAAACCGCATCAACTTCCTCAAGGCCACCTCATCCGCCGACATGGAATCGAACCGCGCGCTCTGGCGGGACGTAGCCGCGCAGATGCGCAACCGCACCATGCCGCCCGTCGAAACCAAACTCACTGAAGATGATCGCCTGCGCGTCGCCAACTGGATCGACAACCGCCTCCGCGAAACCGCCTGCTACATCGGCGACTACGCGGGCGCCGTCGCCCTCCGCCGCCTGAACCGGCGGGAATTCCACAACACCATCCGCGATCTGCTCGGCGTCGAATTCAACGTTTCCGAACTCTTCCCCGCTGATGGCACCGGTGGCGCGGGCTTCGACACCAACGGCGCAACCCTTTTCATTCCGCCGCTCATGATGGAGCGTTACCTCGAAGCCGCCCAGCAAATTCTGGACCGCGCCATTGTCACCCCGCCGCTGCGCAAAACGTGGACCGGAACCGACAACGTCCTCACCTCCGTCTACCTTGATGGCGAATACGACATCCTTGTCACCCTCCCCACTTCCGACAACAAACCAAAACTAACCCTGTCCGTCGATGGCGGCTCGCCCGTCGCCCTCACGCCCCGCGCCGTTCGCGGACGTGGCGGCCGGGGCGCGCAAGCCCCCACCTACGCCGTTCCCGTACACCTCGCCAGAGGTCTCCGCAACCTGGTAGTTTCAGCTGACGTTGTTTCCACAGGCGCCGCTGCCCTCACCACCCTCACCATCCAGCAGAAGTCCGCCGATCCCGCCCCTGAACGCCTCGCCCTCCACTACCGTCTCCTCGGAACCGAACCCGGCTCAGAACCCCTCCGCCCCCGCGTGGCCGCCGAACAGATTCTCCGTTCCTTCCTCCGCAAAGCCTGGCGCCGCCCGGTCGAAAATACCGATATCGCCCCGCTCCTCACCCTCTACGACCGCGCCGCCGAACGCGGTGACCCCTTCGAAGAGCGCATGAAACTCGCCCTCAAAGCCGTCCTGGTCGGCCCCGACTTCCTCTTCAAGATGGAGCACCGCAGCGACAAGCCCGGCATCTACCCGCTCGGCCAATACGAGCTCGCCACCCGCCTCTCTTACTTCCTCTGGTCCACCATGCCGGATGAAGAACTCACAGCCCTCGCAGCCCAGGGCAAACTCCAGGAGCCCGCCGTCCTGCGCGCCCAGGTGGACCGCATGCTGGACGATCCCAAATCCCGCGCCTTCTCGAGCACTTTCATCGGCCAGTGGCTGGGCACCCAGGACCTCGGCGGTCGCGCCGCCCCCATGCTCACCGAACTCCAGGCTTATTACACCCCACCCGTCGCCGCCGACCTCCGCGCCGAGCCCATCCTGCTCTTCGAACGCATTCTTGGCGAAAACCGCAGCCTCCTCGAACTCCTCACCGCCGACTACACCTACATGACCGATAACCTGGTGAAGTTCTACCAGCTTGAAGACAAGTTCAAAGACTTCCACAGCGAAAAGCCGAAGCTCGTCCAGTGGCCCGACAGCCGCCGTGCCGGCGTCATCAATTCCGGCGCCGTCATGGCCATGACATCGCACTACCGCCAGACCAGCCCCGTGCTGCGCGGAGCCTGGGTCCTCGAAACCATCCTCGGCACACCCGTCCCGCCCCCGCCCCCGAACGTGCCGGCCCTTGAAGCCGTCAAGTGTCTGGACAATTGCGTCGTCACCGCCAAAACCGCTGTCGGCATGCGCGGACGCATTCTGGCTCACCGCGTCAACCCCGCCTGCTCCGCCTGCCACAATCTGATGGACCCCATCGGTTTCGCCATGGAAAATTTCGACTGGACCGGGCGCTGGCGCGACAAAGAATTTGACGATTCCTCCATCGACGCCACCGGCACACTGCCCTCCGGCGAGAAATTCGACGGGCCCCTGGAACTGCGGAAAGTGTTGCTGAATAAGAAGGACGATTTCCTCCGCCACTTCACCGGCAAGGTCCTCGCGTACGCGCTCGGTCGCAGCCTGCAGGATGGCGACAGTTGCACCGTGCAACACCTCGCCGATGCGCTCCGCAAAGACAACTACCAGGCAAGAACACTCATCCGGGAGATCGTTCTCAGTACGCCGTTCCGCAATAGTCAGGGCGGCAAAGTAACCATCACCACAGCCGCGCCGCCTCCCCAAAAGATGCAACGACCGATGGTCGTAAAGTAGTGGTCGTAGAGTAGGAGCCCCCAAATGGCAAACAGGATTTCCAGAAGAACCGTTCTCCGTGGCGCCGGCGCGGCATTGGCCCTCCCCTGGCTCGAACAAATGGGTTCCGCCGCCCCCACCGGCCCCGGCACGCTCTCCGAACCCCCGCTGCGCTCTGTCTTCATGTACATGCCGAACGGCGTGCGCCCGGATTTCTGGACCCCCGCAGGCAGCGGCGAAACTTACGAACTCACGCCCCACCTGAAGCCCCTCGAAAGCCTGAAGAACGACTTCATGCTGCTCGAAAACCTCTGGAACGCCAAGACCGTCGGCCGCAACGGCCACTGGCCCAAAGTCCCCGCTTTCCTGTCAGGCGGCTACGTCGAGCGCACCTCGGGTGACGATCTCGATTCCGGCGGCACCTCCATCGATCAGCTTCTCGCACAGAAAATCGGCGACCGCACCATGCTCCCCAGCTTCGAGCTGGGCCTCGAATCCACCCGCAACGGCATCGATACGGCCGGTGGAGGCTTCGCCCGTATGTACGGGTCTTTCATCTCCTGGCGCGATCCGCACACGCCTGTTCCCAAGGAAATCATCCCGCAGCTCGCTTTTGATCGTCTCTTCCGAACCAACAAATCGCCGGTGCTCTCCAGCCTGAACCCCGACGATCCGCGCCTCCTCACCTCCCTGCAGCGCGACGAAAGCAGCGTTCTCGATCTGGTGCGTGAGCAGGCAAAGACCCTCCGTCGCGAAGGCAGTTCCGGCGACCGCGTCCGCCTCGACGAATACTTCGAATCCGTCCGTTCTGTGGAACAGCGCCTGCAGGCGTCTCTGAAACCGCAAAAACGCTGGATCAATCAGGGCAAGTTCCCCCTCGAACGCCCCGGCCCCGGCATCCCCGCTTCCCGTCCGGAGCACATGCGCCTGATGATGGATATCATGCTGCTGGCGCTCTGGAGCGACACCACCCGCGTCGGCACCATGATGACCGCCGATGCGCAAACCAATGAAGACTTCTCATTCATCGAAGGCGTGAAAGGCGGCATGCACTCGCTCTCCCACCATGCCGAGCAGGTGGCGACGAAGACGCAATACGAAAAATGCGTCACCTGGCACGTTGAACAGGTCGCGTACTTTCTCAACCGCCTCAAGTCTCTCGATGAAGGCGGCACCTCGCTGCTCGACAACTCCATGGTGATGTTCGGCTGCGGCATCAAGTGCGGCAATCTCCATCTGGAACACGACCTCCCCATCGCCCTCGCCGGCGGCGGCAAAGGTTCGCTGAAGCAGGGCCGTCGCCTCCGCTTCGCACCTGAAACGCCACTCTGCAATTTGTACCTCTCCATGCTCCACCGCATGGGCGTAAAAGAAGATTCATTCGGCGACAGCACCGGCGTTCTGCCGGGCCTCGCATAATAAGCCAAAACCCCATGACCACGAAGACCATATCGGCCATCACCGTTACCCTCGCCGCCGCAGGCATTCTTGCCCTTGCGCAACCGCCTCAGGCCCCCATGCCTCCCGGCCCGAACCCCAATTCCCAGTTCCGTCCCGGCCCCGATTCCATGGCACAGGAAGGCGTTCCCCAGGGCGAAATCCGCGGACCCTTCACCATCCCCAGCAACGTCTATCCAGGCACCCAGCACACTTACTGGGTCTACGTGCCCCAACAGTATGACCCCAAAGTTCCCGCCGCCCTCATGATCTATCAGGATGGCCAGGCCTTCAAAGACGAGAAAGGCGACATCAAAGCCCAGCACGTGATGGATAACCTGATCTACCGCCGCGAAATCCCGGTCATGCTCGGTGTCTTCATCAACCCCGGCCGCACTCCCGAACAGCCCGAGCCGAACCTCCAGGAATGGGGTGACCGCACCACCAACCGCCCCACGGAATACAATACGCCTGATGACAAATACGCCCG
Source organism: Bryobacterales bacterium (assembly GCA_038319515.1). GTDB lineage: Bacteria > Acidobacteriota > Terriglobia > Bryobacterales > Bryobacteraceae > BOG-234. The sequence goes on along the minus strand of JBBQDH010000021.1, from coordinate 13,948 downwards.
CGTCATCACCGAAGAATTAATGCCCGCGCTCAACAGGGAATACAGCATCTCGAAGGACCCGGAAATGCGCGGTATCGGCGGCTCCAGCTCCGGAGCTATCGCCGCATTCTCCGTGGCATGGGAGCGCCCCAACGAATTCCGCAAAGTGCTCAGCAACGTCGGCAGCTTCGTCAACCTGCGCGGCGGCCACGTCTATCCCGAACGCGTTCTCGAAAGCCCGAAGAAACCCCTGCGCGTCTTCCTCTGCGATGGCCGCAACGACAACCGTGGCCTCGGCCGCGGCGGCGTCTACGACGAAAAGCGCGACTGGTTCTTCCAGAATGTCCGCCTCATGAAAGCCCTCACCCGGAAGGGTTACGACGTCAATTACTCTTGGAGCATGAACCTCCACGGCCAGAAATACGGCGGCATGATCTTCCCCGAAATGATGCGCTGGCTCTGGCGCGACGGTCCGGTCTCAACCGACGTCAACGACATGACAGAACGCTCTTTCCGCCAACCGACTGCAAAGAATTAAAGTGGACGTAACGGAGGCCACGCCGGTTGGCGGAAGATTTGTGGGATGATCTGGCCTCCACGCCCAACGAGGTCCCGGCCCTGAACTGGCAGGAGCAGGCAGGCGAATCGTTCCACCACCGGTGAATTCATGTGACCAGTGGATGCGTTATAGTGCTCTCATGATCGCGCGCTGGCGTCCAGATCCCGAATAAATTTGAGATTCCTGCGCATATCTTCCTCAAGCGAGCCCGCACGAAAATCGGTTTCCAGATTGGCATAGCCTGTGTATCCGCTCCTTGCCCAGCCAGCGGATCTCGCGCTCCACAACGTACCCGCCAATATTGCTGGAATTGCCCACGTCGTAGTAAACCCGCACCGCTCCGGATCGCGAACGCTCCATCATGCGGACGTTTTCCTCCGCGGAATTCTCGTTCTCCAGACCCGGAATCATCCCGGCCTTTTCCGCCTCCGCACCAGGTTCCCGCAGTGTATCGGCGACATAATCCATTTCCGCCTGAGTCCGCATCGCCTGGCGTCCGAAGATGGGCAACAGCAGCACCTGCGTGCCCAGCGTCTTCGCCATCCGGATGGAATCTCCCACCCATCGAATCGCCGCGCCCCCATTCTTCAGGCCGTCCGAATGCAGCATGTCCACGCAGGTGCCGTCGATCGGGATCCTGTGTTCCGCCGCCAGCGAACGATAGCGTGTCAGCACCGCCGCATCGTCCACCGGCAGCTTACCGTCCGTGATCTTCCGCCCAAAGGAAATCTATACGCCGTCAAAGCCCAGCCGCGCGGCCAGCAGAATTGCCTCCGGGCCGGCGCCCAGCTTCAGATTCCAGTCCGTGATTCCCACCCGAAGCTTCGTTCCCGCGGCCCGCAGCAGCGGCGCGACGAAAGCGTTCGCCGGCATAGCCCGTCGTGTGATCGTCATTTCGCATCCCCGTGCCGAAGCGGTCGCACCAGCGCCGTCAGCACGAACCCCACCGCCAGCAATCCCGCCAGCACTTCCAGCGGCTGGTCATAGATATGCACCTTACTCGCCCCTGGCGCCAGTGCGCGCCGTGCGTTATCGGAAAGCTGTGTGATGATCACCGGCCCCACAATTGCCGCTGCGCTCCACGAGGTCAGCAGCGCCCCGTGAATCGCGCCCACATTGTTCGCTCCGAACATGTCCGCCAGAAACGCCGGAATCGTTGCGAAGCCGCCGCCGTACATCGTGAACACGATATACAGCGCAACCTGGAACAGCACCCAGTCCCCCACCGCGCCAAACCGGGGAATCAACAGGAACAGCGCCAGACCCAGACCGAAGAACACGAAGTATGTGTTCCGCCTGCCAATTACATCGGAAAAGGACGCCCACAGAAACCGGCCACAGGCGTTGAACAGGCTAATCACCGAAACCACCGCCGCAGCCTGCAGCACCGTCTTCCCGAACATGTCCTGCATCATCGGCGACGCCTGCGCCAGAATCCCGATCCCCGCCGTCACATTGATGAACAGGATGCCCCACAGTAACCAGAACTGCGGCGTACGCACCGCCGCGTTCCGTGTCAGGCTCAAACCCTGCGGCGCTAACCCCACATCCGGCCGCCGGATGATCCTCGCCCCAATGTTCATCACCACAAAGTAAATCAGCCCCAGCGCGAACAGTGTATTCGCCACCCCTATGCGCTCAGTCAGAAACGCATTCAGATACCCCGCCAGAAACGCCCCCGCCCCAAACCCCATAATCGCCATGCCGGTGGCCATCCCGCGCCGATCCGGAAACCACTTCACCAGCGTGCTCACCGGCGCAATATACCCCAGCCCGCATCCAATACCACTAATCAGGCCCATCCCCACAAACACCAGCCATTCCTGATGGATGCGCAGCCCCAGCCCGCCAATCAGCAAACCCACACTGAACAACCAGGCCGACGCCGTAGCAGCCGCGCGAGGGCCCCGCCGCTCCACCCATGGCCCGCCGAACGCCGCAGACAGCCCCAGCAGCACCAGCGCCGCGCTGAACGTGATGTAGGGGGCTTTGAACCACCACAGCCCGGAGTCCGCCGCCGGGGCAGGGAACAGAGCGTTGATCGGGCGATTGAACGTGCTCCACGCGTACACAGACCCGATACAAATCTGCACCAGAACTGCCGCCACCGGGATCCACCAGCGGTTGAAAGGCTTCATCCGTATGAGTCTACCGAAGCCGCCAGGCGAAACTGGTTGCAACATGGCCCACGTCGTCGCCAACGCCAGAATCATTCTGCAAAAAACCCCGCTGTTTGCCCCGCTGGACGAAGCGGAACTCACCGCACTTGCAACACGCTGCGCCATCCGCGCGTACACCCAGGGGCAGGTCCTGTTCACCGAAGGCGAGCCATGCACCGGCCTCTATATCGTTGTCACAGGCCGCGTCCGCATCTTCAAAACTTCGCCCGGAGGCCGCGAACAGGTGCTGGCTCTCGAAGGCCCCGGTGCGTCCGTTGCCGAGTTGCCTGTCTTCGATGGCGGTGCCTACCCCGCCTCCGGTTCGGCCGCCGAGAACTCCGAAGCTCTGTTCGTCTCCCGCCAGGATCTGCGCGCGCTTTGCCTCGAACACCCCGAAGTTGCCTTGAAGATGCTCCAGGTCGTCGGAACCCGCCTTCGCCGTCTCGTCGGCATCATCGAAGAACTCTCCTTCACCACAGTCCGCCACCGCCTCATCTCCCTCCTGCTGCGGCAGGCAAAAGAGAGCGGAACCCATACCGCGCGCGGCGTGGAAATTCAACTCACCGCCAGTCACCAGGAACTCGCCTCGCAGATCGGCACGGTGCGCGAACTCATTTCCCGCAACCTTGCCCGCCTGCAGGCGCAGAGTTTCCTCGAAGTCAGTGGCCGCGAAATCATCATTCGGGATATCAACGCTCTCGAAGCTGAACTCACCACACTGGTTTAATTTCCCCGCCAGTGACTTCTGTCACTGCGTCTGCTCCGGAATCCATCTAACCTCGGGCTTAGAGGTGATTCTGATGGTTGCCACACAGGAACAAACAGTAAGTGAAATCGCGGTTGAAAACCCCTTCAGCATTCGTGTTTTTGAAACCCTGGGGATTGACTATTGCTGCGGCGGCAAGCGCAGCCTGAGCGAAGCCTGCTCGCGCGTCGGTATCACGACCGATCATGCGCTCGCCCTTCTCAGTGACGCCGGGCGCGCCGCCAACGCCCCCGTCACCAACGGCTGGGCGAACCTTTCCCTCAGCGCGATCGTAGCCGATATCGTCGTTCGTCACCACAGTTACGTGCGTCGCGAAACCCCGCGCCTCGAAGGCCTTTTCGAAAAGGTGATCAGCCGCCACGGTATCAACCATCCGGAGGTCGGCGAGATCAAACAGCTCTTCGACGCCATGAGCCAGGAACTTGCCACCCACATGCTTAAAGAAGAGCAGGTCCTCTTCCCCCACATTGCTCACATGGAAGAAGCGCGGCAACAAGCCGCCGCAGCCCCCACCGCCTTCTTCGGTTCCGTCGCCAACCCCATTGCCAACATGGCGGCCGACCATGACGACGCCGGCGCTCTCCTCGCGAAGATCCGGGAACTCACCAACAACTTCACGCCCCCCGAAGGCGCCTGTCCCACTTTCCGCGCACTCTGGCAGGGTTTGCAGGAATTCGAAAGCGACCTGCATCGTCATGTCCATCTCGAAAACAACATCCTGTTCCCCAGAGCCATCACCATGGAACGGGGAAACTAATCATGCCCGCGGCGCGCAAAAAACTATTCCGGCGCGCCGCCAGAGACTATTCTCAGCCTCCCCGGCACGCCGTTACGCCTTCGTAAACACCGGGCTGTTCACCGTGCTCGTGCTCTCCGAGAACGATTCCTGCTCGATCCCCATCGACCGCAAAATACTCAGATGCACATTCGACATCCGCGTCTCCACTTCCGGCTTCCAGTACGTCCCGTGCTTCAGCCCCATATTCGCCCCGCCCGCCAACAACGTCGGCAAATTATGCGAATTGTGCGTCGTGCTCGCGCCGCTGCCGAACATCACAATCGTGTTGTCCATCAAGCTGCCCGTGCGGTCTTTGTACTCGTTCATCCTGCCAAAGAAATGCGCAATCTGCGTGGCCAGAAACTGATCGTACTTCGCAAAATGGAGCTGACCTTCCTTGTCCGTCGCATGCGAGAGATTATGGTGCGTCTTCGAAAGCCCCATCTTCAGCGGGAACGTATCGCTGATCCCCATGCCGTCCTCGCGGTTCAGCATGAACGTCACCGACCGCGTAATGTCCGCATCGAACGCCAGCGCAATCAGATCAAACATATTTCGGTAATATTCACCGGGCTCGCCTTCATTCGTCGCATCCAGGTTTAAACGCGAATAATCCTGTTTTTTCAGCGGAATATCGATCCACTTCTCTGATGCAATCAGCCGCGATTCCACTTCATCCAGAGACGTCATGTATTGGTCCATGCGCTCCCGATCCGTCTGCCCCAGCTTGTTCTCCAGTGACTTCGCGCTGCCTGCCACCGCGTCCACCAGTTTGATGCGGCGTTGCAGCTTTTCATGCTCCGCCTGCAAGGAACCCCGGTCGCCCCTGAACAACCGGTCAAAAATCCGGCGCGGGTTATTCTCCGCCGGAATCGGGCGGCCATCCAGATTATACGAAATGGTCCCCGTGCGCGACAAATACCCGGTTCCCGCATCAATCGACAACACCAGCGAAGGCTGCCGGCAAAACTGCTTCGTATTCTGCGCAATCACCTGATCAAGACCCGCCGAATTAAACGTGCCCGGCTTGGGATTCTGTAGAGGCGCGCCCGTCAGCCACATATCCGAACAAATATGCGGATCGGCCTTCGGACCATTCAGATGGAACAGATTGCCCATGAAGCTCAACTGATTCCGGAACGGCTTCAGCGGCTCAGTTGACTTACCAAACTCGAACTCCGCACCCGGCTTACCCAGTCTCGGGAACCAGCTCCACTCATCGAGCGTATGCTCCGATTTCGGCAGCGACATTCCGTTCGCCGTGTAAATCGCGCAAAAACGCTGCGGGATCTTACTTGTCACCTCGGCACCCATCGCATCCAGCACCGGCAGTGCCAGCGAAATGCCGCCCAACCCCTTAAGAAACGCGCGACGATCAATTTGAAGGCTCATGGTATTTGCTTTCCGTTATTTTTCGAGGAACACTTTGCTGTTGACGACATACCGGACCATGTCCTTCATCCGATACCCACTCGCCCTCAGCTTCAGGGCGTCCTTCTTCAGGAAGTTAACCTCATTGTACGTCAGGTTTCTGCCGTTCGCATAAATCTCCAGATGCTTCAGAACACTGAACGCAACCTGATCAATACGCTCTTCCCCAAGGTACTTCTTCAGGTCATTCACACCCGAAATTTCCGTCTTATCCGGCAACGTCGACTTCGCATCCACTGACTGCTGCTTCCGCCGGCCACCCGCATCATACTCTTCAAACGGCACGCCCCACGGGTCAATCTTCGCGTGGCACTGCGCGCACGCCGGCTGGTTCCGGTGCGCTTCCAGGCGTTGCCGCAGAGTCATGTCTTTCGTCTCTTCCTTCAGCGCCGGCACGTTCGGCGGCGGATCATTCGGCGGCTCCGCGATAATCTTCCGCGCCACCCACGCCCCGCGCTTCACCGGATTCGATTCGCGCCCATCCGAAAGCCCCGCCATCACCGCAGCCTGCGTCAGCACGCCGCCCAGTTCCGGCCGCCCATGCGGAAACGCCACAAACTTAAACCCGCTCTCCGTTTTCAGCGGCAGGTCGTAATAGCTCGCCACCACTTCATTCGCCACCATCACATCCGACGAAATCAGGTTCTTCACCGGCAGGTTATTCCGGATCAGATACTGCACGAACTCCACCGGCTCCTGCTTCAGTTGTGCCCGCGTGTCGCGCGTCAGCTTCGGGAACTCCGCCGGTCAGACTCCAGCACCTGAAACTTGTCCAGGCTCAGCCACTGCGCCGTGAACTCATTGGTGAACCGCGCAAATTTCGGGTCCGCCACCATCCTGTCCACTTCCGCATCCACCACCTTCGGCAGCGCGCCCGTGGCCGCCAGCTGCAGCGTCTTCTGGTCCGGAGGACTGTTCCACAGAAAGTACGAAAGCTTCGACGCCAGCTCATACGCGCTCAACGGCTCCGGCGCAGGCGTTGCACTGTTCTCCAGCAGAAACAGGAACTGCGGCGAAGTCAGCGTCACCAGCACCGCATCCTTCACACTTTCTTCAAAACTTCGCCCTGCCGCCGTGGATTTCACATAAACTCCCAGCAGCGCCGCTTCTTCCGCGTCTGTCACCGGGCGTCGATAGGCCTTCGTCGCGAAGTCATGCACAATCTTCTTCGCATACGCCGGCAAATCGCTCTTGCGATCAAAATCCACAAACACACTCTTGTGCGAAGCGGGTGGCCACTGGTCATAAACGGGCCCTTCGAACTCCACTGACCGCACCAACAGCCGAGGCATATCGCGACCATCCGTATACTCGCTGCGCACGCCAATCTCGCGCATGCCGGCCAGATAGTTCACGTTGTTCTTTTCTACTTCCGGAGCCGGGAAATTCCGAATCGCGCCTTCGAACACATACTTCGAAAGCTTCTCGCCCGCCACCGTTTGTGGTGCGCCCACCGGCCCGAACGTGCTGCCGCAATCGCGTCGCAGCCCCAAATGCACACCAACCCGAGGCGACCTCTTTTCAAACGCCAAAAAATTCTTCAACGGTTCGCTGTCGGGCGCCAGCGGCGTCAGCACAACCCGCTGCAAATCGCGCGGACCCGGATACTTCGCCGTCAACTGCAGCGGCCCTGCTTCCAGCCGCACCGCCAAAAACGCAGGCTGCTTCAACTCGCCCGAAAACTGCCGGTCACCCAGCGTCAGTGTCAGTTCCGGCAACTGCTGCCGTCGCGGAGCCCGCGGCGTTTCCTGCACCGGCTTGATCAAACTCTTCCCCGGCTGAATCAGCGCCTGAATCTCCGCCTCTTCAAGCGGACGCCGATATAACCGCACATCCGCCACATCGCCCTTCAACCCGTCCGCGCCCGCAATCCCGCCAATGTGAAGGTCCGCCCGCACGTCATCAAACTGCGCCGTGCCCATCGCCGACCGCGCCACCAGATTGCCGTTCACATACAGCAACGTCTCGTTCTTCCCGCGCCGCACCACAGCCGCCACATGCTGCCATTCATTCACACGAATCGTCCCCGGTCGCGTGGTGATCATTGCATTCGCCTGCTCCGCTTGTCCCATGGTCTGCAGCCGCAGCGTGCCCCGCGGGTCCGGAAGCTCCAGATACCAGCCCTGATTGCGGCCCGCCAGCGTCACAATCCCCGCCCGCTGCATTTGAGTCGGACGGATCCACGCCGCCACCGAAAAATCCCCTTCCCCGACATTCTTTTCATCGTCGATAGGAATCACATTCCGCGGGATCACCAGCGCATCTGCTCCGCCCGTGAACGTCACGGTTTTGCCAACAGCAGAATCGCTCAGCTTTGCCTTGCCTTCCAGCTTCCCGGCCAGTGCACCCTCCGTCGGCCATACACCCGAGAGCCCTTCCGTCAGCCGCGTCGCATCCGGTGCCGGAGCCTTCGTGTCCGGCCCATAAACATCCACCTGATACACCCCGGCCTTCGGCACCGTCACGCTCGAAGCCGACTTCAGATCCCGCACCACAATCCCACCTACAGCCTGCCCACCCGCACCCTGCCCACCCACAGCCTGCGGCGCGACACCCGGATCCAGCAACAGGCCGTCGTTATACTTCGCCGCCGTCACCGTCACGCGGAATCGACCCCCATCCGGCAGATCGCGCACTGAAATCTTGAAATTCGCCTTCGGCCCGTACGTCCCCTCTTCCTCAAACATCTCGGAATTCGGAATCGCCGGACGCAGCAGCAAACCCCGCGGCACCGTCCCGTAAGCAGACCCCTTCGGATACCCGGCACTGCCCCGCATATCCGCAAAAACGTTGTGATAAATGCTGTCGAAATCCCGCCAGCCGCGCACCGTATCGTTCCCGCGATACCCCTCGATATACCGGAACTTCGTCCGCATCACAAACGGCTCAAACGCGAACGGCTTCACCGGCAACGGCTGCGTCACCAGCACATCCGCGTTTTCCAGCAACTGGCTGCCCGCGCCCATAATCAGCTTCTCCGGCAGCGGCGCGGGGTTGACGCCCGTCCCCAGATCCATCCGGAAATCCTGAATCACCGGCTTCTTCTTCACATCCACAATCGCCCGATTCAGCGCTTCCTCGGCAATCTCGAAATACGCCTCCGTCAACAGCGGCGAAAACTGCAGCGTGTCTTTGTTATTGAGGAAGCCGTCTTTGGAAACTGCATCCGGCGGCAAAGCGCGCGTCAAATCGTCATCCAGCTGGAACAGTTCTTTCAGCGTGTTGCGATACTGCGAAACCGTCAGCCGCCGCACCAGCCCGTTCTTCGGAGCAGGCCGCATCTTCGCCACTTCAATCGCCTGCGTTAGCCACGCCACCATCTTGTCTCGATCCGCCGCGCTTGGTTGCGGCAGACCCTTCGGCGGCATCGTCCCGCCCTTCACCCGCCGCAGAATCGACTCCCACGTCTGGATGTGCCGGTCTTCAATCTTCGCGTCCAGTTGGTCCACCCGAACCCCTGCCACACTCTGTTCCGAGTTATGGCACTGCACGCAATTCTGCTTGAAAAACGGCTGGACAATCTGCTCAAACCCGGGCTCCAGAGCCTTCGTCGCCGCGTCCGCGGCCTGTGCGGACTGCGCCGAGAGAAAACGCGTCGTCAACGCCGTCCCCGCGACAGAACACAGTGCGAGAGCAAGCAGCGAGTGAAATCGGGGCCAACGGTTTCTGGGAGTCATACAGGGTCGATGAACACTAATTTACTACAACGTTAACTGGCCCCGCAAAACGCCCCAGCTCCAGGGGAGCGGGACATGGGAAGCGGTGCGAGGCGTGCTTCTATCCCAACACCCCCGTCACCACTTCCCCCGCCACATCCGTCAACCGAAAATCCCGCCCCTGAAACCGATAAGTCAACCTCTTGTGATCAATCCCTAAACAATGCAGAATCGTCGCCTGCAAATCGTGCACATGCACGGAATCCTTCACCACGTTATAGCTATACTCGTCCGTCTCGCCATACGATACCCCGGGCTTCACACCCCCACCCGCCATCCAAACCGTAAAGCACCGCCCATGGTGGTCACGCCCATAATCCGTCGCCGTCAACCGCCCCTGGCAATACACCGTCCGCCCAAACTCACCGCCCCAAACCACCAGCGTGTCGTCCAGCATCCCGCGCTGCGCCAGATACGTCACCAGCGCCGCCGAAGCCTGATCCACATCCTTGCAACGCTTTGGCAGATTCGCCGGCAGCCCGCCATGGTGATCCCAGTCGCGGTGATACAGCTGAATAAACCGCACACCGCGCTCGGCGAGTCTTCGCGCCAGCAAACAATTCGCGGCAAACGTGCCCGGCTTCTTCGCGTCCTCCCCATACAGCTCGAACGTGCTCGCGGGCTCCTTCGAAATGTCCGTTAAACCCGGCACCGAACTCTGCATACGGAACGCCATCTCATACTGCGAAACGCGCGCGCTCGTCTCGGGGTCGCCAAACTCCCCGGCCGTCACCTGATTCAGTTCCCCCAACGCATCCAAAAAAGTACGCCGGCTTTTTGCCGAAAATCCCGGCGGATTCGACAAATACAGCACCGGATCTGCTCCGGACCGAAACTTCACCCCCTGATACCGGCTCGGCAAAAACGCGCTGCCCCACAGCCGGTCATACAGCGGCTGCCCCCCGCCGTTGGTCGAAATCATGACGCAGAACGCCGGCAGATCGTCCGTCTCACTCCCCAGCCCGTACGAAACCCACGCCCCCATACTCGGTCGCCCGCCCAGCCGGAACCCCGTCTGGAACATCGTCACGGCCGGATCGTGATTGATCTCCTCCGTGTTCACCGTCTTGATAAAAGTCAGCTGATCCGCAATCTTCGCCGTGTAAGGCAGCAACTCGCCCACCCACGCGCCGGACTGCCCCCGCTGCTTCATCTCAAACCTCGAAGGCACCACCGGGAACACCGATTGCGATGCCGACATACCCGTCAGCCTCTGCCCGTTACGAATCGATTCCGGCAAATCCGTCCCTGCGAAATCCTTCAGTCGCGGCTTATGATCAAACAACTCAATCTGCGATGGCCCGCCCGACTGGAACAGGTAAATCACCCGCTTCGCCTTGGCCGGAAAATGCGGCAATCCCGGCAACCCCGGCTGCGCGCGCTCCGACGTAGCCCCCTGCAAATCCCGCCCCAGCAGCGACGCCAACGCGATCCCCTGGAATTGTCGTCTATTCACGGTAATTATTCCTTTGTGATCGTTTCGTCCAGATTCAGAATCAAACTGGCTACGCCTGTGTAGGCCGCCACCTCCGCCGGATCCAGGCCCGCCTTCACCGGCGAATCGCCCTGGTGGATGTAGTCGGAAGCCGCCTTCCCATCGGCCCGGAACGTGGCCCCGAAGTCACCCAGCGCCCGCAGCAGCACCTGCTTCTGCTTTGCACCCGGAGTACGCGCCAGCGCCACCCGGAACCCGAATTCTACCCGCGATTCCGCCGTCGCCCCGCCCTCCGAAATCATCCGTTCCGCCAGCCTGCGGCTCGCCTCCACAAACGTCACTTCATTCATCAGATCCAGCGCCTGCAGCGGCGAATTCGTGCGGTTCTCAAACACCGCGCACTGCTCCCGATTCGGCGAATCAAAATTCATCATGTAAGGGTGCGGAATCGTGCGCTTCCAGTACGTGTACAAACTGCGCCGATACAAATCCACGCCCTTCGACTGCACATACCCGTTACTCCCCGAAAGCTCCTGCCAAAGCCCCGCCGGCTGATACGGCTTCACACTCGCCCCCCCCTGCTTTTCCGTCAACAGCCCCGCCATCAAAAGCGCCTGATCGCGAATCATTTCCGGCCCCAGACGCATGCGCGGACCCCGCGCCAAAAGCCGATTATCCGGGTCCTTCTCCAGCGCCGCCGCCGTTGCCACCGAAGACTGCCGATACGTCTCGCTCATCACAATCCGCTTCTGCAGCGCCTTCACATCCCAACCGGATTCCATGAACTCCACCGCCAGCCAGTCCAGCAGTTCCGGATGCATGGGCCATTCCCCCTGCGACCCGAAATCATCCACCGTCTTCACAATTCCGTACCCGAAGAAGCTCTGCCAGAACCGGTTCACCGCCACCCGCGCCGTCAGCGGATTCCCGCGATCCACCAGCCACTTCGCCAACGCCAGCCGGTCCCCCACGCCACCCGCAGGCTGCGGCAATACGCCGGGCACCCCGGGCGTCACCTTCTCCCCGGGCGCATCATAAGCCCCACGCTTCAAAAGGAACGTATCCCGATGAGCGCCATCCGCCATCACCATCACGGTCGAAATCGACTCCTGGAACTTCTCGCGCCTGGCTTCCAGCGTCAGCAGTTCCTCATGCGCCGCACGGATCTCCTTCGGCGCGGCACTCTCCAGGAACTCCAGATTCAGAATCGCCTGCCGCTTCCCGGCCACCGCTGCAGCTTCCTCAGAATTCAATGCCCGCTTATAGATCCGCGCATCGCCAATCGCCCCCGTGAACCGCAGTCCGCCCCCGGCGCCCACGCGAATCGGCGTGTTCTTTTTATTGAACGGTTCCGTGTTCTGGTCGAACAGAATCTTCACCGCCTGCGGCTCGCCATTCACATAGATCTTCACACCGCGCGCCAGCCGCTTGCCGTCGTAAGTCACCAGCACATGCTGCCACTCGCGCTGCTTGACAGGCTCCACGGTTTCCACACGCAAACCCAGATCCGTGAACCGCTGCGTCACATGCAGCCGGACCTTCCCCTTCAGCAGATACAGCCCATGCCCCTGGCTCTCAATGTAATCGTCCAGCCGCGTGATGATCGCCCCGTCTTCCGTCTCCGGCCTGATCCACGCCGAGAAGGTAAAAGGCTGCAGATACCCAAACACCGCGCCCTCGCCATCCGCCTGTAGAAACTGCGTGCCGTCATACCGGCGCGCCTTGCCCCCCGGCCCCGTCTCCAAAGGCAAATCCGAAGGCACCCAATCCGACTTGAAGATCAAATCCTGCGTCGGCGTCCAGGGCTTGTTCGCTGCCTTCGGCTCCCACTTCGTCTGAGCGGACTGCAACTGCGGACGCAGCACATCGAAAGCCTTCTGTGCCGCCGCAATCTTCGCATCCATCTCCGCCAGCTGTTTCGCCTGCTCCGGCACCGGAGCTTTCACAAACGGCTCTTCCGGTCCGTAATTCCAGGTAAATCCTTTTTCATCCGGAATCTGGTTAAAATAAGCGAAAAGCCGGTAGAAATCCTTCTGCGTCAGCGGGTCATACTTATGGTCGTGGCACCGGGCACACCCCAGCGTCAGCCCCATGAAAACCGTCGAAGTAGTCTGCGCCCGGTCCGCTACATACTCCACCCGATACTCCTCCGGGATGATCCCGCCCTCACCCGTGGTCCGATGGTTCCGGTTAAACCCGGTGGCAATTCGTTGCTCCAGCGTCGCCCCCGGCATTAAATCCCCCGCAATCTGCTCCACCGTAAACCGGTCCCATGGCATGTTCCTGTTGAACGCGGCAATCACCCAGTCGCGCCACCGCCACATCTCACGCGGACCATCTGTCTGATACCCGTTGCTGTCGCCATACCGCGCCGCTTCCATCCACCGGAACGCCATGCGCTCCCCATATCTCGCCGACGCCAGCAGCCTGTCCACAACTTTTTCCCACGCATTCGGCGCCGGGTCCGCGACAAACGACTCCACCTCATCCGGAGTTGGAGGCAGCCCCGTCAGATCCAGCGAAACGCGCCGAATCAAAATCCGCTTATCGGCCACCGGAGAAGGTTTCAATCCCTCCCGCGACAGCCGCATTTGAATGAAATAATCAATTGGATCCCGCCCGGCAGGAAGCGCCGCGCGTTGCGGGGGAATAAAGGACCAGAACGCCTGCGACTTCGCTCCCTGTGCAATCCAGCTGCGAAGCAAATCCACTTCGTGAACGGTCAGTCGGGCTTTACCCGATGACGCAGGCGGCATGCGCTCCGCGTCGATGGCCGTAACCCGCCGAATCACGTCACCCAGTGCCGGCTTCGCGCCACCATCCACATCAAACCGAATCCCCGCCTGCCGATGTGTCGCATCCGGCCCATGGCATGCAAAACAACGGTCCGAAAGGATCGGCCGAATATCCCGATTGAAATCGATCTGCTGGCCATAAGCCCCCATCGCGGCCACGCCAAACAGCGCCAACACCTTCATACTGGAAGTCTACATCTAGCCGTACGCGGCGCGGATCGCTATCATCGCGATCACGAACGTAGACACCGCAATGTTGTAGAACGATTGCCGCGCGAGTCTCAGGAACTCCGCCTGATCCTCAATCGGACGCTCCGGGTCCCCGCTCAG
>JBBQDH010000020.1:0-37868 GCA_038319515.1 Bryobacterales bacterium | reverse complement strand
GTGCCGGCGTGGTGCTCGATTCAGCTTCGCGCGTCGGAGTTGATCTCTCCCTCGTGGTCGGCGCAGTCAGCGAATCGGTGGAAGTGACTTCGTCCCAGGTGCAGGTCCAGACCGAGTCGGCCCAGGTCGGTCGCGTGGTCGACAGCAAGCAAATTCAGGACCTCACACTCAACGGTCGCAATCCGATTTACCTTGCACTCCTGAAACCCGGCGTGGCGGGCGGTTCGATTGGCGCGTTTGACCCTGACAGCGTGTCAAACGGCGGCTTCAGCATCAACGGAAGCCGGGCGGACGAGTACGTCGTCACGGTCGATGGCGCGCTCGCCACCCGCACCCGTTCCTCCGGCTCCATGCTTGGCGCACAGGATGTGGATACTGTCCAGGAGGTACAGATTCTGACGGCCACTTACAACGCGGAGTACGGTCGGTCTTCCGGCGGCCAGATTCGGTTCGTCACCAAGAGCGGCACCCTCAACTTCCACGGGGATTTAGTCGAGAATTTCCGAAATTCCGCGCTCGACGCTAACGACTGGACCCGCAACCACAGCCCGTTGCAGTCTCAATCGGGCAATCCTGCTCCCTTCCGGTTCAACCAGTACGGCTGGGATATCGGTGGCCCTGCCTTCATTCCCGGTGTCACGCAGCGTAAGAATACGAAGCTGTTCTTCATGTGGGCCGAGGAATGGATCAAACGCCGCGATGCCCCGACGCAAACCGGCACCGTGCCCAGTCTCGCGATGCGCAATGGCGACATGAGCGAACTGCTCAATCCGGCCAATAAATACTTCAGCAAAGTGATCACGCTGCTTGACCCTGGCACCGGCAAAGCCTTCCCGGGAAATATTATTCCGCCCAGCCAGGTGAGCCCGAACGGGCGCGCGCTGCTCCGCGCTTATCCGCTCCCAACCCCCGGATTCCAGCAGGGAACCTCGAACTATATCGTCAGCTACCCGCATTTTTCTGACACCCGCAAAGACACCGTTAAAGTCGATTTGGCGCTCAACGACAGCCAGCACATCAGCGTTCGCGGCACGCACATACCGTGGGTATTTGACGGGCCTTACGAAGGGACGCTCGGTCTGTTTCAATCGTCCTGGTCCCGACCGAACCGAACGGCTGCGGCCAGCCTGATCAGTACGTTTTCACCGACCTTCATCAATGACCTGACCATCTCTGCAAGCTCAGATGGTTTAGGGTCCATCGCTGCCAACCCGGCATGCGGACCCCGATGCGACCGGAGTACCTACGGTATTAACTACCCGTTCATCTACCCGGGCACCAAGATTTTCGCGGGCAAGCTTCCCTCTGTGGCCATCACAGGTCTCACCACCATTGACAACGGCCCTTACCCTGGATCGTGGTCTGGTTTCGCCTATGCGCTGGCCAACAACACCACGAAAATCTGGAATAACCACACGATCAAATTCGGCGTCGCGATTGAGCAATCCGGCCAGATTGACCACATTCAGTTCACCACCGCCTCCGCGCCCGCCACCATCAATGAAAATGGGTCTTTCCGGTTCCTTGACGGCAGCTTTTCCAACTTCGGAATCGGCAATGCGGCTCTTGGACTGTTCTCGGATTACTCGGAACTGGGCGGCAAGCCCAGCACTCCCTGGGTCGGCGTGGGCGTTGACTGGTTCGTGCAGGATAGCTGGAAAGCAGCCCGAAAGCTGACCATTGAATACGGCATTCGACACTCCATCTGGCCGCCCTGGCACAGCAAGTGGGGCAGTCTCGCGGAATTCCTGCCCGCGTTTTATGATCGTTCCAAAGCTCCGGTGGTCGATCCGAAGCAGGGTTTTATTGCCAGTGGCGACCCTTATGACGGCATCGTGTTACCGGGCTGCAAGGTTCCGGAAGCGGAAGGCAACCGCTTTCCCATTTTGCATTCCGGCCAGTTTGATCGCCTGTATCACTGCCTGCCGGACGGGCTTGCCCAAACGCACTACAAGGTCTTCCAGCCGCGGCTGGGCGTGGCGTATGCCATCACGCCGAAGACTGCTCTGCGCGCCGGTGTGGGCGCGTTCGCGAACCGTACAGCGATTAATCGCGACACTGCATTGGGCGGCAATGCTCCCTTTCAGCCGCAGACGACCGTGATCAACGGCAGTGCTGACGCCCCCGGCGGCGCCACGCCCCGCCTCTTCCCGTTTACCCTGACCAGTCAGGATCCCGTCCTGAAAGTCCCGGTGGCGTGGAACTGGAACGTCACATTTGAGCGGGAGATCGGGTGGGGCACAACTGTCGAAGTGGGTTACGTCGGCCGTCGCGGCATCCACAACCAGCGCAAGCGGAATATTAATCAGTTGCAGCCAGGCACGGTGCAGGCCAATCCTAATGTGAACGTGAATGCTCTGCGCCCGTATCTGGGTCTTGGAATTCTGGGGCTTGCGGAGAACTCCGGCCTGTCTCAGTATCACGGTCTGCAGATCAGTATCGAGCGTCGCTTCGCCACCGATCTGCACTTCGGCGTGGCCTACACTTATTCCACATCGTCTGACAACACGTCGTCCCTCACAGACGTACTGCCCAATGCGTTCAGTGACAAAACTTATTGGGGGCATTCCGATTTTGATCGCCGTCACGTCTTCATTCTGAACACCATCTACGATGTGCCTTTCCTGAAGGGTTCGTCCAGTCTGACACGTCGCGTGCTGGGCAACTGGCAGCTTTCCGGAATCTTCCAGGGGCAGTCGGGAACGCCGTTTTCCATCCGCAACAATGTGGACTATGCAGGTGTTGGCGCAGGCAGCGGAAACCAGTTCTGGAATCAGACCGGAAACTCATCAGCCACGGTGGGCGCATTTACCGACTCTGCCCTTTGGTTCAACAAGGCGGCCTTTACGGCACCTTCTGCCGGGACCTTTGGAGTGCAGCAGCGGAACAGTCTCTACAACCCGGGTTTCTACAATATCGACGGTGGTTTGCGGAAGAACTTTCCTACGGTCGAGAAACAGCTTCTGCAGCTTCGGTTTGAAATCTTCAACATCCTGAATCATCCGAACTGGGGCGGGGCCAATTCGAATCCGACCAGCGGTACGTTTGGGACTATTACCAGCAAGAGTGGCAATCGCGCCATCCAGGTGGCGTTGAAATACATCTTTTAGAATGGTCAACAGGCATGAAGATCCGGTTTGTTGTCTGGTTGATGGCTGCTGTACCTCTGTTTGCGCAGGGAAACCGCTGGTGGGCCTGGCCCGCCGACCCCGACCCGCAAGTTGCTGAACGTGGCCGAGCGGAGTTTGCCCGCGCCTGCGGTAACTGTCACGCGCCCAACGCCACGGGAACAAAGAAAGGCCCGGATCTGATCCGCACCGCGCTGGTGCGTCATGACAAAGACGGATCGGCCATTGCAGCTCTGGTGCGAAACGGGCACCCCGCCAAAGGCATGCCGGCAATTGCAATGACTGACGTACAGATGAAAGATCTGGTGGCCTACATCCAATGGGTGGTCCAGAAGTATGACCGGGTCAGCCCCGGGCCGCCTCCCGATGACTATCCGGTGGAGCTCCTGCTCACCGGCAATGCGGACGCAGGCAAAGCTTTCTTCAACGGCGCGGGTGGCTGCAATGGATGCCATTCAGTGACCGGGGACCTGGCCGGCATCGCGAAAAAGTACCCGCCGGTATTTCTCCAGTCCCGCTTCCTGATGCCGCGCGCGACGAAGCCGCGCCTGGCCACTGTCACCTTGGCATCCGGCGAAAAAGTCATCGGAGAACTGAAGACGATAAATACCTACGACGTCGTGATTCAGGAAGCCGGCGGCAAGCCGCTCACCTTCGTGGCAGATGATGTGAAGGTTGAAGTTCGCGACCCTCTCGCCCCGCATCGGGCCTTGCTGCCAAAGTACACCGACGCCGATGTTCACAACATGTTCGCCTACCTCTGGAGCCTGCAATGAAAAGCCTGACGCTCTTATTCATAGCTGGTATCGCCTGCGCCCAAACAGATGGTTCCTGGCCGGCGTTGAATGGCGACGCTTCCGGACGCCGCTACAGCCCGCTGACGCAGATCAACAAAGGCAATGCCGTGACCCTGAAGACAGCCTGGCAGTTCAGGGCCGCCGCAGGCATCATCAAAGGCACGCCGGTGATGGTGAATGGCGTACTCTATCTGACCGTGCCGGACCAGGTCTGGGCCGTTAACGCCCAAACCGGCAAGGAACTCTGGCACTTCAACCGCCCCTCACGTGGCGACCGAATCGCCAATCGTGGTGTGGCGTTCCACAAAGGCAAAATCTATTTCGGGACGCCCGACGCCTTTCTGGTCTGCCTGCGCGCAGACACCGGCGAGAAGGTCTGGGAAGCTGCCATGGCCGACGTGAATTTTGGCTATTACATGAGCATGCCGCCCCTGGTGGTGAAAGACCGACTGATCGTCGGAATCTCCGGCGATGCCGGCGATGTCACTGGTTTCCTGAAGGCCGTCGACCCCGAAACGGGAAAGGTTCTGTGGACCTGGAACAGTGTGCCGAAATGGGGTGCGCCGGGCTCTGAAACTTGGCCCAATGAGGAAGCCCTGTCGCATGGCGGGGGCACCACATGGGTCCAGGGTAGTTACGACGCGGAACTGAATCTGATCTATTGGGGCACGGGAAATCCGCATCCGGTGCTGAATGGCAGAGAGCGCGCAGGCTCCAACCTCTACACCTGCTCCATCGTGGCCCTGAATGCCGATACCGGCAAGCTGGTCTGGTACTTTCAGCCGTCGCCGCATGACACGCTGGACCGTGACGCCACGGAATCCGTGGTCCTGATCGACGGCGTTTTTCGCGGAAAGCCCCGCAAAATGCTGGCGCATGCCAGCCGCAACGGGTATTACTTCCTGCTGGACCGCAAGACCGGCGAACACCTGCTGAGCACCTCGTTCGGACCCGGCAACTGGTCCCTGGGGCTCAACAGGCGTGGCGAGCCAATGCCCGACCCGAAGAAGGATCCGAGCCCGAATGGAACGCTGTTCCAGGGCTCCGGCACCAACTGGTGGGTACCGGGCTTTAGTCCTGTCACCGGGCTTTTCTATGTGAATGCCAACGTTGGTGTGTGGAGCCTGACTTACCTGACGAACGGCGCTTTGCAGGGCGGCCTGGAGGACCATCAGGGCGGGCGCGAGTCTGCTCTGAGCCCCGGTGAACCCGCGCTGCTTGCCATTGACTATCAGACCGGTGAGGTGCGCTGGAAGGTCGGGTACGGAAATCCTTCGGGGATTCTGACCACCGCCGGTGGCATGTTGTTTACGTCGAACTCCGGATACCTGGTGGGCCTTGATGCCGCGAACGGCAAAACGCTTTGGAAGACCAACGTGGGTGGCCCCGCCACAAATGCCCCCATCACCTATGAAACCGGAGGGCGCCAGTTCGTCGTGATGGCGGTTCGGGACACGCTGTACTCGTTCGCGCTGGCTCGGTAGCGGACGGTTCAGAGCGGCGGCAGCGACTGGAGTCGCTCAAACCAGGCGCGGAAATGCGGGCATTCTTGCAGTATTTTTTCAATACCAATGGCCTTGGCCGCCAAAGTGCCTTGGATGACTTTGCGATAACCCGGGACAAGGGCTGTCAGTCTTTTGGACGGCGCAGTGGATGGATCATCGTTGATGTCTTCCGGGGTCGGAAAAGCATTTCGGATTGCATTCAGGTTCGGAAACAGTTGCGGTCGGCCGCATGCCTGAGCCAATGCGTATGGGTCGCTGAAGAGCAACCCTTCGTACTCGTGCAGGGACAGATAGGGAATCAGCCGAATGTCGGCGCGGAGTTCCGGAATCAAACCACAGATGTCCTGCTTGACTGCCAGTTCAATTTCTTCGACTTTGCCCCTGTTACTTCCGGCCTTCGGCGGTGTGCCCGGAAAGCCCCCTCCCAAGGCATAGAAGTCGAGCATCGTAGAACAGTATGCGTTCCTATCCTGCTTCAACTGCAGTACAACGTCCTTCCGGACGCGCGCATAGTTTGTACGTCCCCCTTTGTGTCCCGGAACACCCAACTTTGTGGGGATAGCAAGCACTCCGGATTGCGACAACAAGTCCATCAGCGGGCCGTTAACAAACGACTCTTCGGTATCGCCCTCAACGATGATGTAGCACCGGGTCATGGGCGGTGCCAATCCTCTTTGGGCCGACCGCCCAGGACGTTCTTCTGCCACAACTCGCCCAGGCTGTAGTCTTCAAGCCATTCGGAAAGCGACGCCGCATCCAGCCGCCGGAATGTGGATTCACCCTTTGCTCTTTCCACAACGATCACGTCTTCCGGTTCAAACTCGTTGAGCATAGGGGCGGACTGAGTAGAGACAATCATCTGCTTGCCAGGTTGGTTGCCTGCCTGTTTGAACAGATTCCCCAGCAGGGTCAGCGCGTACGGGTGCAGCCCGAGTTCGGGTTCGTCAAACAGCACTGTTGCGGGGCGATCCGGTTGCAGCAGCGCTGTTGCAAGGCAGATAAATCGGAGAGTTCCATCTGAAAGCTGATTTGCCCGGAACGGGTAATCCGAATCTCTTTGTCGCCACTCCAGTTGGATCATGTCTGGATCCAAAGGCACCGGGCGCAGATGAAAATCGTCAAAGAACGGTGCTGCAAGGCGAACGACGTCTCTGATCTGGATATAGCTGGCCGGGTGGGTCTTTTGGATTCGCAGCAGGAATGGAGCCAGGTTCTCTGCATTGGATCGGAACACCTCGTTGTCGTTCAGGGTCCGCATCCGCCTTACCTGTGAAGTGATGCTGGTGTCATGGAAGTGATAGACAACCCAGCTGGATACCGCATCAAATACGTACCAGGACGGTCCTCTTATGGAACCCGTCGCACCTTTGTCTGCCTTTCGGTCTTTCAGTTTAGCTTCGAAATGCCCGGATCCCAACGTCAGTCTGTTAGGCCCTTTGTGATAGTAGACGGCTGCTTCATCGGCGAAGATCAGCTTGTTTTCCGTCGTCGGTCGCAGCGAAAACTCATAGCCGTTATCGCCAAAGGTTAGCTTTGCCGAAAACGCACTCGTAATTTTCGGGCCCATGAAAAGACACGCATCTGCCCCGCCTTCAGTAGTCGCCAGCGCGAGTTGTAAGCGCTGATCGATCATTTCCCGCAAGAGCCGGAAGAAGCCGACGAAGTTGCTTTTCCCCGCTCCGTTGGCCCCAATCAGCACATTGAGCGAACGTAGTGGAAAGTCATCCAGCTTGCGGATTGATTTGAAGCCCTCGATGGTCAATGTCTTGATGATGTCGGCCATTTGTTCAGCGTGAACCTCTCACGTTAGCATCCCTCACCAGCACAGACCCGGACAAATTCCTGTAACGCTCTACCCCAAACCGCAACAAGGGGGTATGGCACGAATTCTTCTTCTCGACACTCACGATAGTTTTGACGTTCTGCGAAACGTTCTGGAGAGCCTCGGTCATGCTGTGGTCAGCGGGCAATCGACAGTTCTCGCTTCCCTGGATGCAGTGTTCTGCAGCGGGGATGACCCGGATTGCAAGTTGATCGTGAAGAGCCTGAACATGCTGCGACCGTCACTGCCGGTGGTGGTCGTCACTGCGAAGCCGGAATGCATCCGTTGGCTGGAGGCCCTGGAAGCCGGGGCGGCAAATTACTGCAGCGCGCCGTTCTCGGCCGCTCAGTTGGGGTTCATCCTCGAATCGTTACCGAACACCGCTCGCCGGTACTCTGCATCCGGCCTCGTCCACTCGAATGTTTTTGCCCCAAACCGGACCCCCGGCAGATATACGGCCAACAGGGCAAAACAATAGTAGTGTGGCAGAGCCTTCCACAGCCAAGCCGTCAGCCCGATACCAAGGCAGAACCCCACAATCATAAGGCCTCTTACCGCGCTCCGAATCCGCGGACGGGCAGTAGCCGCGCACGCCCACCCGCCCAGCACAGAGTAGACAGCGGTTGTGGCAATGGTGAAGATGAAGTAGAAAGTCGGCTTGACGGGCAGGCTGTCCCAACCATCAATCGCAAATCCAAACATCTGGTCGGTAGCGAACATCAGGCCTGCAACGAAGGCCAGTCCCAGTGCAACTGCAAGTACCACTCGTCCCATAGACGCCTGTAGTATAACCCGCAGTCTGCAATAGCGGAATTCGCCTCTTTTCATGAAAGTGACCATCATTGGGGGTGCTTGTCTTTTTATTGAAACGGGCTCCGAAACCATATACGGAGCTTCGACCGGAATTTCTGACGCCGGACTACGTCTATCTGCCCCACCACCATTTCAATATGGCCCGGATGACAGCGCATTGCTGGTGGCACGCGACGGTATTGTGCCGGCAGATCTGAATGACTGCAAGATCAGTGGCGCGGCGGCGAAACCAATGCTACGTACCTTCGGACAGCCCGCATTTGTGTTCGAAAGCCACTCTTTTGCACAGGCTTATCCCAATTTCTACAACGCTGCCGACCCCGCCGAAGCGCAGCTCATGACCCGCGAAGATCTCTTCGAAAGGTTTACGGAAACTCTGCGGGAACTGCGTCCCCCGGGAGGTGGTGGCGGAAGCAGTGGCACAGGGTACCGACACGGTCTGCATGATCCCCGGCGATTCCTGGAACTCGGTGACCGGTTTTGCCCTCCCGCCCAACGACTATTATGAAAACTCCGGCGTTTGGATTGACCGGCTTGCCGAACAGTTCGCCGAGAGCATTCGGCAGGCTGTTACTGAAGCGGCCCGTGGTGTTCTTTGTCGCCTCCGATTCACACGCCGTACCGGGACCTGGACTTTCGGACGCGCCATGTCACACACGCTGCCGCCCCGCCCGCGAATCACGCCGGTGTCATTCATATGGAGGCGCAGGCGCGTAAAGACGAAACTAAGCCGACTTGATTTCCGTCCAGAGGCGGTCCCGGTAGCGCTGGGCCGCCGAGGGCAGCGCCGGAGGCCACACGCCTCGCGCATAGACTTCATCCGGGGGGTAAAGCACTGCATCATTCGGTAGCATCTTCCTCGCCGGTCCGTTCGCTGTCGCCGTGTCCGCCACACGGGCGTTGGCTGCTGCAATCTCCGGACGCAACAGAAAATCAAGAAAGGCGTGGGCCAGTTCCGAACGGCGACTTTCACGCAGAACGGCCGCGCAATCGCAGTAAAGCGGGTAGCCCTCCTCCGGGTAGGCAAAGGCCAGATGCGAAGCCGCACGCATGGCCTGGGCGGCGGTGGTGGACCAGAGTTGAGCGGCCAACACATCGCCCGCCACCAGTTGATCCCGCACCTCGGCGTTAATGTACGCACGCAGGAACGGCTTCTGGCGAATGGCTTCTGATTTCGCCGCCTGGAGTTGGGGCGCGGCAACGGAGTCGAACGGGTAACCAAGCTTTTGCAGGCACACCCCGATCACATCTTCCGGGTCGTCCAGCATGGTGATCCGGCCTTTCAGTGCAGGCGACCAGAGCGCATCCCAGGCGCGCGGAGGCGACGTTTGCTTCCGGTTGTAGACTATCCCGGTGGCATTCCACATGTAGGGAATGCCGTATTGCAGCCCGGGATCCCATGCAGGCGTCTGGAAGCGGGCGTGGAGGTTGTTCAGCAGCGGCAGCCGACCGTGGTCCAGTGGCGCCAGAAGGTTGTTGCGGGCCATCGGGGCAAGGCGGCTGTGTGTGGGGAACACCACATCCCATCCGGAATTGCCGGTGATGATCTTCGCCAGCATTTCCTCGTTGCCTTCGTAGGTGCCGTAGTGCAGGCGAACATTGTGTTCCCGTTCGAAGACACGCAGTGTGGCGGGGTCGATATAGGCAGACCAGTTGTAGACGTTTAGCCTTTGGCGGGTGTCCCGGGCGCATGAAAGGGCAGCGCCACCGGCGAGAAAAAAGTAGCGTCGGTTCACGCTTTCTGCAGCCTTTCCGATGCCGCGATCAGGAACCCGAACGTCACCACAATGAAGGCGGAGACGGCGTTGACCACCGGACTCACCCCCCGCCGCGCCATCGCGTAAATCACCATGGGCAGCGTTTGCGAATCCACGCCCGCCACCAGGCTGGTGATCACGTAATCGTCGAAAGAGACGACGAGCGCCAGCAGTGCCGCAGCCGCAATTGCGGGCGCGATGTTGGGCAGTGTGACCCGCGCGAAGGCTCCCCATTGCGTCGCTCCCAGGTCCATGGCGGCCTCTTCTAAAGACCTGTCGTAGTTGCGTAGACGGGCAGACACAACGATGGTCACGTACGCAATCGAAAAGGCCACGTGGGCAATCACCACTGTATAAAGACCAAGTTGCAGATGCAGAAATCGAAACGCCCACTGGAACAGGGCCAGCAGCGAAATGCCGGTGACGATTTCCGGCGTGACCAGTGACAGATACAGCGTGCCCGCCAGCACAGGAGCTGGTCTGCGCCACATACCGTAGGCCGCAAGCGTGCCCATCACTGTCGAGATGGCGCCCGAGAACGCCGCGATCAGCAGGCTGTTGAACAGGCCCTCCGCAAGGGCAGGGTCCGCCAAAGCCGCTTGATACCAACGGAGTGAGAAGCCTTCCCAGATGGTGAAGCGACCGGCGTTGAAGCTAAACGTGATCAGCACCAGCAGGGGCGCGTGCAGAAAAGTCAGGATGAGAGCCGCGTAGAGCCTCACAGCAGTGCCTTCGTTGATCCTGACCTCAACAGGACGGACAGTAGCAGCGCGCTCACCAGCATTAGTGTCAGCGATGCCGCAGAGCCGAAGGGCCAGTCCCGCGCCGTGGTGAACTGGTTCTGGATCAGGTTGCCCAGCATCACGGTCTTACCGCCGCCCAGCAGGTCCGGCGTCAGATAGGCACCCAGGCACGGAATGAAGACCAATGCCGATCCGGCGGCAATGCCCGGGGCTGCCAGAGGTATGATGACGCGCCGCAGTGTGCTGAGCGGAGTGGCACCCAGGTCGGCGGAGGCTTCCGGCAGCGACGGGTCCAGACGTTCCAGTATTGCGTAGAGAGGCAGCACAAAGAATGGCAGGAAGTTGTAGACCAGGCCGGTGACCACAGCAGCATTGTTGTACAGCAAGGGCAGGGGCGAGTGGATCAGGCCGAGCCGCTGGAGCGCGGTGTTGATCAGCCCTGTGTCGCGCAGGATGAATAGCCAGGCATAGGTTCGCACCAGGAAGCTGGTCCAGAAGGGGAGAAGCACCAGTTGCAGCAGCAGGTTCCGGTGGCGTTTGGCGCGCGCGATGAAGAGGGCCAGCGGGAAGCCGAGGGCTGCGCACAGCGCGGTGGAAAGCGTGGCGATCCACAGTGAGCGCCAAAGGATGGCCAGGTAAAGCGGATCCGCCAGGCGGCTGTAATTCTCAATCGTCCAGGGGGTCTCTACGCCGCCGTAATCCCCGCGCGTGAGCAGGCTGTAAGCGCCGATGATGGCCAGCGGGGCGGCCAGGAAGAGGGCGCTCCACACACGCGCCGGGAACAGGAATTGGGTTCGGATTTTCATTCGAAGCGCAATTCATCGGCGGGTTGCCAGTGGAGCCAGACGGTCTGGCCTTCAGTGAATTGGTTCAGGTCGCGCGAAACCTCTGCAATGGCGCGTGTGCCGTCAGCAAGGCGGGTGTTGACGTGAATGCAGTTGCCGAGGAACAGCAGGCTTTCGACCGTTGCTTCCCGCGCCGTCATAATACCCGGCGCATGCAAAGAAATGTGGGTGGATTCCGGTCGCACGCCGGCTTGTCCAAACCAGTTGGTGGCACCCAGGAATCCTGCAACGAACGGCGTCGCGGGTCTGAGATACGCTTCCTGCGGTGCGGCGAACTGTTCGATGCGGCCCTTGTTCATCACGGCCAGCTGGTCGGACATGCTGAGCGCTTCTTCCTGATCGTGCGTCACGAACAGAAATGTCACGCCGGTTTGGCGTTGCATCGCTTTCAGCTCTGCCCGCATTTGCTTACGGAGTTGCGGGTCAAGAGCGGCCAGTGGTTCGTCCAGCAGAAGCAGTTCCGGTTCCAGCACCAGAGACCTTGCGAGTGCAATGCGTTGCTTCTCCCCACCCGAAAGCTGCGCCGGCAGGCTGTCCCGTTTACCGGTGAGTCGCACCAGTTCCAGTGCTTCCAGCGCTCGCTTTGTTGGCTCCGGATGTTTCCGCTCGCGCAGCCCGAATTCGACATTACGCAGCGCTGAAAGATGCGGGAACAGTGCGTAGTTCTGGAACACTGTACTGACATTCCGCTGCCACGGTTTTAGATGATTGACGGGTTCGCCGTTTAGCAGAATTTGCCCGGCGGTCGGCTGTTCGAAGCCGCCGATCATGCGCAGCGTGGTTGTCTTTCCGCAGCCGGAAGGGCCGAGCAACGAATAAAACCCTCCACGTTTCAGCGTGAGCGAAACGTCGTCCACCGCGCGGTGGTTCGGGTATTGCTTCGCTACGCCGCGGAGTTCAAGCACCGGCTGCATGGTCAATACGTCATCTTAACCATATTCGGGCTAAAATATGGGCTCTATGAGATCCGCTGCTCTGATTGTTCTGTTTGCCTGCATTGCTCCCTCCGGGGCCTTCGGTGAATCGTATCGCTTCGGCAAGGTATGGGATGGCGAGCGCGTGCTGACGAACGCCGTGGTTGTGGTGGAAAACGGGCGAATTAAGAGCATCGGCGAGTCGTCCGGTCCGGCGGTTGACATGACCCGTTACACGGCTGTCCCGGGCCTGATCGACGTGCACACCCACATGACCTATCTGGTGGGGAATATCACTAAAGTGACCCAGGCAGGGCGCTCTGCAGCGACCGTCTTTCTTTCGCAGGAGGCGGCGCGGAAGACGCTCGAAACCGGCGTGACCACAGTGCGCAATCTTGGCGCCCAGGACTACCAGGACATCGCCATGCGCGACCTGATTAACGCCGGTCTGATGACTGGCCCGCGCATGTTCGTCTCCGGCTATGGCCTGCTGATTTCACGCGGCAACAATCCGGGCCCCGGCACGGCGGATGGTGTGGCCGAAGTTCTGAAAGTTGTCCGGCGTCAGGTGGCGGCGGGCGCGGATGTGATCAAGATGTACGGCTCCACCGGCTCCGGACAGGATGTCACGGGCTTTGAGACCTTCACCTATGAAGAAATGAAAGCCGCTGTCGATGCAGCGCACGCCCTGGGAAAGCGCATCGCCATCCACACCTACGGCCCCGCCGGAGCCCGCGACGCCATCCGCGCAGGGACCGATTCGCTGGAGCACGCGACCGACATGGATGACGAAACGATCGCCGAGCTTGCACGCCGGAAGATCTTCTACGTGCCAACCATTGACCACAACCGGTACTACGTGGACAACGCGAAGCTGCTGGGTTACCCGGCAGGTGCCACCGGCCCGCTGAATGACTACATCGCGCGCAATCTGGCAACGGCGAAGAAGGCCGTGAAGGCCGGCGTTCGTTTTGCGATGGGGTCGGACGTGGTTTACACCATGTTCGGGGAAAATACGCGGGAACTCGGTTGGTTCGTGAAGGCCGGGATGACGCCGGAACAGGCGCTCAAAACGGCGACGGTGGAAGGTGCCGCGCTGCTTGGCATGGAGACGCAACTGGGCCATCTGCAGCCCGGTTTCCTGGCCGATATGGTGGCCGTGGAAGGCGATCCGCTGGCGGATATCGATGTGGTGATTTCGAAGGTGCGCTGGGTGATGAAGGGCGGGGAAGTGGTGGTGGACAAGCGTTGACGGATATGTTTTGTTGTTCCGGTGGTTGTGGCCGGCAACCAGCTGTTCCTGGAAACGATTTACCCAGGCTGCAGGGCGACAAGGCGAGTGCATCCCGAAAAACGAAAGGAAGTCCAATGACCACGCAATTATGATCGTGGTGTTGGCGGGGCTTTCCGCGTTTCTGTCCGGCTGCAACAGCCGTTTGGGACCGAACAGGCTGGGCAGAAACTTCTTGCGATAGCTTGCTGCGTGCTGTTGGGGCAATCGACAGGGCAAATCAATACCGTGACAAGAACGACATTTCATTCGAGCCGCGATTTCCTGATGCACAGAAGAGTGTGGTCGCGTTGAAATCGATTGATGGGGCATGGTCAGGAAGAATCTCTGATAGTGTGAACCAGCCAAAAGCCCCCACGCGATATGCTTGCCGCATGAAGCTTACCTTTGCGGGCGCAGCCGGCACTGTCACCGGGTCCATGCACCATCTGGAGGTGGATAACCGTCGCTACCTGCTCGATTGCGGCATGTTTCAGGGACGCCGCAAAGATGCCGAGAAGCGCAACCGGTACTTCCCGTTTCCGGCCCGTTCGATTGACGCGGTCATCCTCTCCCATGCGCACATTGACCATAGCGGGCGACTGCCTCTACTGGTCCGGAACGGATTTCGCGGGCCGATCTATGCCACGGCCGCCACCATCGATCTCTGCCAGGCGATGCTCCGCGACACCGCCCGCATTGTCGAAAGCGACACGAAGTTCGTCAACAAACATCACTCCGATGAAGAACCCGTGGAGCCGCTCTATGAGACGGCAGACGCCGAAGCCACCATGCCTTTGTTTCGGCCGGTGAGTTACCGCAAACCCACCAATATTGGCGGTAGTCTGGTGATGGAGTCTTTCGATGCCGGTCATATGCTCGGCTCTTCGTCCATCCTGCTGACCGACGGCAAGACCCGGCTGGCATATTCAGGTGACGTTGGTCGCCCCGGGTTGCCTATCGTTCGCGACCCTGACCCGCTGCCACCTGTCGATTACCTGATCATGGAGAGCACCTACGGCGGTCGCAGGCACCAGCAAATCGGGGAGGCCCCCGGCAAACTGGAGGAGGTTGTCAACGACACGATTCATCGCGGCGGGCGGCTCATCGTCCCGGCGTTCGCCGTGGGCCGAACACAGCAACTGGTCTTGCTGCTGCACCAGTTGATGAACGAACAGCGCATTCCTGCCATACCGATCTTTGTGGACAGCCCGCTTGCCGTGAACGTGACCGATGTCTTCCGCGCCCATCCGGAGTGTTTCGACGAACAGACCTGTGCGTATCTGGAGAGCGGGGAAGATCCGTTCGGCTTCCGGCGCCTGAAGTACGTGCGGGAGGCGAGCGAATCCATCAAGCTGAACGACTTCCAGGGACCGATGATTGTGATCTCCGCATCCGGCATGTGCGAAGCCGGGCGCATCCTGCATCACCTGCGGCACAACGTGGGCAACCCCAAAAACACCGTTCTGCTGACTGGCTATCAGGCGGAAAACACCCTGGGGCGGAAGCTGAAAGACGGCATGAAAAACGTGCGGATTTTCGGCATCCCCACCGATGTGCGCGCCAGAATTGAATCGCTGGACGAACTGAGCGGCCACGCGGATTCTGACGAATTGCTGGAGTGGATGCGACCGATGACCCCGACTCTGAAACGGGTGTTCCTGGTGCATGGCGAAAAAGCCGGCTCAGTCCCGTTGGCGGCGGCGATTCGGCAGAGATACGGGATCGAAGCCCTGGTTGCCGAACCGGGGCAGGTTTTCGAGCTATAGCGACGCTCGAAAAGAAAATCAGCAACTGCACCGAAACGCACAATTCCCGTGTGCTGTCTATACTGTTTAGATCGGGGAGTACCGAAATTATGAGTTCACCACAGTATCCTTATCCGCCGCAGCCACCGCCGAGTTACAGTGTGCCTCCGCCGGCTCCGCAGGGTTCGAACCTGAAAACCGCACTGGGCGTGGGTGCGATTGCCGCGTCTTTAGCTGCCAATGTCTTCCTGCTTTTCCAGGTGCGGGACCTGCAGACCCTGACGGCGAAGAATCAGGAGGTGGTGCAGAACCAGATCGAGACGATCAAAGAGAGCAGCACCGTCATGACGGCGGCGCAGAAGAAGCGTCTGGAAGAGCTGAAGGATGATCTGGAAGCCCGCTCGCGTCAGTTGAACGCGGCTGCCAGCCAGGCCAAGAAAGAAGCCGTTTCTTACGCCGATGAGCAGGCGAAGAAACTGGGGCAGGAGAATCAGCAGACCAAAGAAGCGGTTGCGCAGACCAATAGCGCGCTCTCTGATGTCCGGCAGAAGGCTGACACCGCTAACGCGAAGCTCGCTGATGTAAACACCGACGTGGCCGGCGTTAAGACGGATCTGGCCAGCACGAAAACCGATCTGGACAAGACCAAGTCTCAGTTACAAAAGGTGTCGGGCGATCTCGGCATTACGAACGGCTATGTAGCCACCAGCGCCAAGGACATTGAAGAACTAAGGCGCCGCGGCGAGGTTTCGATTGTCGAGTTCTCGCTCAAGAAGCAGAAGGTCATGCAGAAGGTCGGCGACATTGCCATGCAACTGGAAAAGTCTGACCCGAAGAAGAATCGCTTCAATGTGATTCTGCTGGCGGACGACAAGCGCGTGGAAAAGAAAGACCGCACAGTGAACGAACCGTTGCAGTTCTACGTGGCGAAGTCGCTCTACCAGATTGTGGTTATTTCGGTCAGCAAGGATCAGATTTCCGGATACCTGCAGACCCCGAAATACATGAGCCGGTAGTCCTCTAAAGCCCCTTCAGATAGAGCAGGGATTTGCGAAGGCTTTCAATCGGATCGCCTTCGCATTCGTCCTGCCCCACCGAATAAGCCTTCACCCCGGCACCGGGCGCGGCCTTGAGGATGGACGGAAAATCGATCACCCCGGTGCCTGCCTCCGTATAAGAACCGACGCCCACGCTTTCGTCGTATTGACCCTGCGTTCCCTTTGCCCTGTCGGTCAGCCTCAGCGCAGGGACGTGACCCTTCCACTCCTTCAGCATCTTCAACGGATCCAGCGCCACCATGCTGAGCCAGAAGGTATCGAGTTCGATGCCGACCAGCTTCAGATCGAGCCGTTCTCTATAGAGATCGACAGGGCGGAATCCAGGGCGTCCCGCGAATTCAAACGCATGGTTTTGCCAGACGAATTTCAAGCCCGATTTCTTGCAGAGCTCGGCTGCCGAATTCATCCGGTCCGCGGTACGCCGGAAAAAGTCTTCGCCATCTCCACGCGCTCCTGGCGGGATGTAGCCGAGCGCGAAGAACTCGGCCCCGGTCTCCGCAACCGACGCGATGGCTTCCGTCAAGGTGAGGGGCTTCAGTTCGGGGAACGGCTCCCAGTTGTTCGTGAGCAGCGGCGTTTCCACCACGCAGGTACGGACGGTCAGTCCATACTGCATCAGCTTCGGCAGCAGTGCGATGGTATTGAGCCGGGTATAGCCTTCCACCTCTTTGAAGCCCATGGCGGCGACGGCTTTCAGAGTGCCGTCGGCGTCTTTGCGGAGCGGCCCGCGGACAGTGTGGAGCTGGGCTGCGAAGGAGGGCGCGGATGACGCTGCAAACGCGGAGGCGGGGATCGTAACGAGAAACTGGCGGCGATTGAGCACGGATATTCCTGCCTTATTTTATCGATTCCCAAGGCAGCACATTCGCTGCGCACCACCAGGTGTGGTGCTTGGCGCGGTAAGCACCGGAACGGATGTCCGGCTGGGACTCCATCACCTGTCGTGCGTCCGCAAGGTCGCCGGGCTTGAAGACTACCATAGCGCTGAGATTTTCATCCCCCCCGATCTCACCGGCGGCCCTCGGTCTGCCTTCGCTGTGAAGCCGGTTCAGCATTGACGTCGGTGTCGCCGATTTTGCCGTCCATTGCGGGCCGCGAAAGAGCAGCACCAGTGGACGCTGCGCCATGCCCTCAGGCGTTTTAGGGTCTTCTTTGTGCAGCCGGAAATATTGATCGCCTATCCCAGCCTGGGCGCGCCACGCATGAGTATCCACTGTATTGCGATGCTCGACAACGGTCGGGTCTTCGGCCGCGAGAGCCTGCGCGGCTCCCAATGAATCGGCTTTCAGAACAAAAATGCCACTGATCGTTACCGGGCTCTCCTCAAACGGACCGGCAGCCACCAGTGATCCATTGGCGGCCATGCCACGGATGTTCTCCATGTGTGCCGTCTGAATCCGCGTGCCGTCATCTTTCCCAAGCGTCTTGCGGGCCGGATCGGGGCGAATGAAGACCAGGTAATACAGTGCGGTATTCGGCGTCCGCAGCAGCATCAGGAGGGCGCAAGCGAGGATTTTCAACATGTGTCAGAATCCCTCGATTGGTGTTGTTTCCACGAACTTCTCAATCTTAATCCGATAAAGGGCGGATTTGCCATGCCGGTCGCTGGTAAAGAAGA
This sequence comes from Bryobacterales bacterium, assembly GCA_038319515.1. Taxonomy (GTDB): domain Bacteria; phylum Acidobacteriota; class Terriglobia; order Bryobacterales; family Bryobacteraceae; genus BOG-234. The sequence continues at coordinate 19,850 of JBBQDH010000020.1, read as the reverse complement.
CGCTTTGGCTGTCCGGGCTGAAAACCGGTCTCACGGTGGCCGGGTCTGAGGCGCGATGCTCGCAAAGCGTCAGTTCCCGCCGCGTGACGCGCAGCAGCAGCAGCACGTAGGCGTTCGCGCGGCTTCGGCTCGCACCAACGAACACGGAGGAATCGGTGTTGGGCGAAACAGATTGAAACTGACTCGTTTTCGAGACCAGGCGGTCCGCCCCCGTAGCGGGATCATGCTCTCGCAGTGTGATCAGTTCCGCAGGGTTCTCCGGGATGTGCAAATAGAGCAGCGTCTCACCGGACTGCGTCCAGACCGCGTCGCCGGTCTGCCCTGGTTCCAGCTTGAGCTGCTGCCTGCCGGCCCCATCGGAATTCGTCAGCCAGAATGCCCCGCCCGAACGATAGAGGACCTGCGCCCGCTTCGGTCGGGCGATCACCTGGTCTATGTTTTGCTCCGCCTTCACAACCGTGGTGATAGTGGATTTCAAGGCCCGGATCAGACTGCGGTTTTCAGCGAACAGCAACGACCCATCGATGGCGCTTGTCATCCCCGTACGGGCCGCGCCCTCCGCAATGCTGTACAACGGGCGGGACTTCTGATTCGACAATGTGCTCTCGGTCAGCGCGGGGCCATCGAAATAGTAAATGGATTTTTCGTCTCCGGATAACACCAGGCTTGCGGGGTCAAGCGCGCTGACCTCCGTTAATTGGCGCGATTCCCCTGACCGCAGATCGATTTGAAACGCCTGCCGGGTCGGGCCGTAGCGTTCGCTCCAGTAGAGCAACGTATCCCCGCGCCGACCAAACTGGCGCAGGTGTGGAGCGGTCATGCCGCTTGCAAAGGCAGGGTCCGTCAGGCGAATCACTTCGAGTTCGGTCGCAGGGTCGGGGTAACGGCGAAATTCCGGGCCGGAGAGCCGGCCCGCAATTGTCATCGCTAAGAAACCGCGCCGCGAAAGGGCCAAAGAATAGATAACTCTATTCTACTGATGCTGCGTTACTGATGGCTGGCAGCGTAGTGGGCCTTCAAAAGATCCAGACCGAAGTCATTTTCGTAATCGCGCCAGACCGAGTGAATGTGGTTCGCCTTATCCTGCGTGCAGTCCATCTCAATCAGGAAGGCCGGGGTCTGGATGCGGTAATAGTGGGCGCCACCGCGCTGCGCCTCGCCGGTCCAGGCGAAGAAAGTCTTGTCCTTCGGCTGTTTGCGGGCAAGCTGCATGCGCTGTTCGGCCAGTTGCGGCGCGACGTTATTCGCGTAGAGATCCACAATGGTCAGCAACTTGTCATACTGATCGGCGTTCAGCTTTGAAGCAGGCAGGCCGTTGGGTGCACCGCCCAGAGCGGCTTTGCGCGAGGCCATGGTGATCATGTCTTTCAGCGCGACCGGGTCTACGATTGCAGTCTGCTTCTGTCCGGCGTCCAGCGCTTCCAGCATGTCGTAGCCATAGTCGTCTTCCGCGGCCAGGACACGCAGGCCTTTGCGGGGGCCGACGCGGACTTCAGCGGGGTTCGAACCGAAGAAGCTGGGCGAGTCGGAAACCTTGCCATCCACAATAGTGAAGTTCTGCGCCAGGTGATGTCCTTCCACCCGATAGCCCCAGGTGCCTTTCGCGGAGGGCGTGCCAAAGATGGTGACGTAGTAGTTGTCCGGGTCGCGGCGGTTGGGTCCCGCGCCGGCTTCCAGCAGCAGCAGTACCTGATCCAGGCTCATGATGGTCTCAGCCTTGATGAAGCCTTGCTGGCTCATGCCGGCTGCCAGGAGCGCGGTCGCCAGCTTCTGCTGGTGCGGCTGCATCGCGCCAAACGAAAGGCCTTTACGAAGCTTGGGGATGAAATGCCAGTCGAAGCGCTGGTCATCCTCAAACGTGTAGCTCGCCACGGCTTTCTGGTCGGTCCAGAGAGAACTGAGGAAGGCGTTGGCGGCGTCCGCCATGACGGAGGCCTGCTCGGTCCGCTTATAAGCGGCGGTCAAAAGAAGTGCTGCGGCGCCCAGGGCAGCTGCGCGAAACCAAACGTGTTTCATGCACAGGATTTTATACCCTGCCGACCGCTGGCGGACACGTTACCGAAAAAAACTCTCTAGAACGGAAATTCGCTGATGGCTGCGGGCTTCAGTTCGGCCGAGCGTTGCATGAACCGATAGGGATTTACCGGCGTCGAGTGGATGCGAACTTCGTAATGCAGATGTGGTCCGGTGGCGCGTCCCGTGGTTCCGACGCGGCCCACAATCTCGCCCTGACGAATCTCCTGGCCTTCCATCACATCCATTCGCGAAAGATGCGCGTACCATGTTTGATAACCGTTGCCATGATCGACAATGACGCAGCGCCCGTAGCCGCCGTTCCAACTGGAGTGGATCACAACACCATCGCCGGTGGCCTTGACAGGTGTGCCAACCGGTGCGGAAATATCGATGCCGGTGTGCATGGCCCCTTCACCGGAGAAAGGGTCACTGCGCTGGCCGTAACCACCCATCAGGCGACCGTTGACGGGCCACGCTGCCGGCAGCACGTTGACGTGAGCGCGCGTGAAGATATTGCGACCGCGCGATGCCATGTTGGTCGTTCGCAGATAGTTGTATTCCGCCAGCGTTTCGCCGATGGAAGGAACAAGGGGAGCTTCGGCAATCAGGTCAGGCGAGCCGGCAAGCGTCGATTTGACGCCATATGCCGTCGTCACCTCATCTGCCAGCATTTGCAAACTGGCCAGTTGCTCATTGGTCTGCTTCACTTTTTTCTGCAGGTTGTCGTACCGCTGACGCAGCATCTGCGCCTCATGCTGCAGTGCGTTGTAGTTCGCTACCTTCAGCACCATGCGCGCATAACTGCTGGCCACGCCCATCAAAATCAGAACCAGCACGCCCACTACGCCGAGGGTGCTGTAGAGAAATTTGTACGGTACATGCACACGTCGAAGTCGCCCGTGCAGCGAATGGGCCAAAACAACGATGAAATAATCTTGCTTCAAATCTCTTGCTCTCCTGAGCCGACCTCTGGCTGAACTGCTGCCGGAGGTCAAACTCTCAGTATATTTCGCTGGAATAGCCGGACCGTCAAAGACCGTGCGGCTATCCGGGATTCCCCCGGCATCCGCACTTCCGAATCGCTATCCCCCAAACGGGAGACCGAACTGCATTTATAACGAAACTGAGAGGTTAACAGACCTTAAGGTTGCAAGTCAACCATTTTCATTGCTACCATCCCGGCGTGCCCTCACGGATTCCCGGTAGTCATTTCGCCCGCAACCTGATTACCCGCAGGACGCTTATTTTTCAATTGGTTAAGAGGGATTTCCAGCAGCGCTATGTAGGTTCTGCCGCTGGCTGGCTGTGGGGTTTGATCCATCCGTTAGTGCTGCTTGGCGTCTACACCTACATTTTTAATGTGTGCATGAAACAGACCCCACCCGCCGACGCCGGGACCAGGAGTTACGCCATGTACCTGTTCGCGGGTATGCTGCCCTGGTTGTTATTCAGCGACACGGTCATTCGCGCTTCCAGCTCAATTGTGGAGCAATCCAACCTGATCACAAAGACCATGTTTCCCTCTGAAATCATCCCGGTGTCCATCTTTCTTTCCTCCGCCATCAGCCACATGCTCACGGTTGTGCTGTTTCTGGTGATCGCGGGCTTCCGTGAGGGGCATCTGCGTGCAAACCTGGCATTTCTGCCGGCGGTTGTTTTGCTGGTGGGCGTCCTGGCCGTTGGGATCGGCTGGGTGGCGGCATCGCTGCAGGTCTATCTGCGTGATACCGCCCAGGTCGTGGCCGTTCTGATGACACTCTGGATGTGGATTACGCCGATCATGATCACCGAGAGCCAGATCCCGGCGGGATTCCATTACCTGTTGGTGCTGAATCCCCTGGTTTTTGTGGTCAGGGTCTACCGGCACATGCTTCTCGGAAGCCCCATGCCCTCCTACGGAACTCTGTCGATGTCAGTGAGTTTCGCCGTCTTCACATTCGTCTGCGGTGGCCTGTTCTTCCGCCACATGAAGCGTGGATTTGCTGATGTTCTCTAACCCGGCGCTCCGGGCCTAAAGCTTTCGCTCCCCCCTGCCGATGGACAGGGCAGGGCAACCACGTGTACTCCGCGAATTATACCCGTCATCCCCGATCATCCCGGTTCAAGACCATGGTGCTGGCTGCCCTTGCTGCCGCCTGGATGCTGTCTTCCCGGCCCGCGCCCGCCCGTGGAAACAGGCCCGAGTTAGTGGTCGGATTCTTTAACTTTGCTCCGTTTGTCCTCAATTCCAACGGAGTGCCGACCGGGATGGCGGTTGAAATTCTTGAACTGGCCGCCAAACGAGCTTCCATCCGTCTAAAGTGGGTCCTGCTTTCGGGCAGCAGCGCCGACGTCGACTTGCGTTCCGGAAGAATCGATCTGTTCCCGATTATGACGCTTACCCAGGAGCGCCAGGCCGAGTTCTATGCGAGTGAATCGTGGTGGGAGAACGATGCGGCACTGATTTCGCTCGAAACCACCCAGTTGCACGCCGGTCCTTCGGCGCACGGCAAGAGAATCGCCATCCGTGGCCTGCAAACCCTCCAGACGGTAGCTCGCAAAGCTTTTCCCGGCTCTAATCTTGTGGTGATTCCGGACGCGGAGACCATGATTGCGGATTTGTGCCTGGGCCGAATCGATGGTGTTTTCCTGGACGTACGCTTGCTGCAGTCTCAGTTGCTGAAAGGCAAACCTGTTTGTGTGGGCCACCCGCTCTTTGTGGCATCGGTGCCGGGTGGCCGTCTTTCGCTTGGTACGGTGGCAACCAGGAAGGTCGAACGCGTTGCTGACTTGCTCTACGCCTCGATCGCAGAGCTGGCGATGGACGGCACTCTTTCGGCAACTGCCTCCCGCTGGTCCCTGGTCAGTTCTTTCCAGAATCGCCATATGAAGGACTTCCTGGAGGCTCGACAGCGGGCCAACCTGATGCGATACAGTCTGGCCGGGCTTTCGCTGATTGTCATTCTCTCGTGGATACAGACCGGCCGTATTCGACGCGCCCGAATTGCCACCGAAGAAAGCAGGCAGCGCTTTGACGCCTTCATGCAGCACACTCCGGCCGTTTCGCTGATCAAGAACGTTGCCGGAGAGGTGGTCTATTCAAACCGCCCGGTTCTGCCTGAAGGAATGCGGAATCGGGGCCTGAATACGGGGGATTCAGAGGCTTTGCGTTTGAATTGCGCTTCCGAGGTGACCGAACACGTCACTCTGGCGTCCGGCTTGCAGCAACACCTGCTCTGTCTGCGCTTTCCGTTCATCAATCCGGATGGAGAACGTTTTGTCGGTACTGTCGCGCTTGACATCACCGAGCGCCGCAAAACCGAGGAGGCTTTGCGTTTCAGCCAGTTCTCCATTGATCGTTCTCCCGACTCCATCCTCTGGCTGAACGCACAGCAAAAGATCTTTTACTCGAATGAGGCGGCGAGCCGAAGCCTCGGGTATTCCCGTGAAGAACTCCTGGCAATGGCCCCCGGGGAAATTGATCCCCTGTTGTTGCAAAGCGGCGAAGTGGGCCCGCAGTCCACTCTCCATTCATCTGGTTTCACCACCGAATCCGCGTGGAGACGGAGGGATGGTTCCACTTTTCCCGTGGAACTTGCGCTGTACCACGTGGAGTTCGACGACAGGGATTTTGTTTGCTGTATTGCCAGAGACATCACCGAACGTAAGCGCGTTGAAGAGGAGATGCGCTTCCAGGCAAGACACGATTTACTCACGGGCCTGGCGAATCGCGGATCGCTCGAATCGCAACTGAACTGCGGTATCGAAAATGCCTTGAGTAAAGGCACCAGGCTTGCCGTCGTCTACTTTGACCTTGACGGATTCAAGCTCATCAACGACACGTTGGGGCACGCGTTTGGCGACGCCCTTTTGAAGCAGCTGGCCCTTCGCCTCGCCACCTGTCTGCGCAACGGCGATACGCTGGCGCGAATGGGGGGGGACGAGTTCGCCGCCATCGCGCCGGACGTCTCTGATTCCACTTCCGCCATGGCACTGGCAGCAGCGTTGCTGGGCTGTCTTGAGGAGAGTTTCAATCTCGGCGGTCACGAACTGCGGGTGACTGCCAGCGCCGGGATCAGTCTTTACCCGGACGACGGTTTGTACGGCAGTGTTCTGCTGCAGAATGCCGATGCCGCCATGTACGAGGCTAAAAAGCAAGGCAAGAATCAGATTCGTTGTTTCTGCTCAGAGATGAACGCCGCGGTGCGGGAGCGTCTGGAACTGGAGAATGATCTTCGGCGGGCTCTGGAGCGCGGAGAACTGCAGCTTCACTACCAGCCGGAGTTCTCGGTGGGCACAGGTGCCATCATTCGTTACGAGTCGCTTCTTCGCTGGAACCAGCGGGGATTTGGCGAAATATCACCTGCAAAATTCATTCCTGTCGCCGAAGAAACCGGACTGATCGTGCCGATCGGAAACTGGGTGATTGAGGAGGCGTGCCGCTACGGGCGACGCCTGCTCGAAGCGGGCTCCGGTGCCGGGATCGCGGTCAATGTCTCGATCATGCAATTCCGCCGACCGGATTTTGAGGAACTGATCGTGGCTGCTCTTTACGCGAGCGGTCTGCCCGCATGCCGGCTCGATCTTGAGTTGACCGAAACCATTGTGACATTGGGCATTGATGATTCGCGGCAAAAGATCTCAAGGCTGCGCGCACTCGGCGTCACCGTTTCAATTGACGATTTCGGAACCGGGTACTCATCGCTCAACTACCTGCTGCAACTGCACGCAGACCATCTCAAGATTGATCGTTCATTCCTGCAGAACGTACCGCGCGACCCTGAGGCGGTGGCCATGATGCAGGGGCTCACTTCTCTGGGGCACAGTCTTGGAATGAAAGTCATCGTGGAAGGTGTGGAAAGCCGCGCGCAGATGGAAGCTGTGCAAGCGATGGGCTGTGACGTGATGCAGGGGTACTTTCTCGGGTTCCCCATGCCGGAAGCCCACACAAAAATCGCGGGTGAACTGGAGTGCCTGTCCCGGTCACTCAGTCCATCCCGCGATGCTGTCGTCGTTATTATTGCCAACGATGTCGCCAACGTCAAAGCCTGCGCCAATGAAGGGTCGGCGCGTTCCGAACTTGCCGGACTATTTCTTGTCTGACGTCCTAACCTTTGCTGTTTCCAGTTTCTTTGACACCCTGGACAGTTCTTCCGGATCCTGCTCACTGGCCGGTGCCGCCTTCATTTCCGCCACCGAAGCTTCCCACTGCTGAATCGCTTCGCGGATCTTGCCCTGCTTGAAGTAGACTTCGCCCAGATGGTCGTGGACCGTCGGGTCCTTACCCGCCTTGGCAACCGCTTCCTGCAACTCACCAGCGGCCAGATCCAGCTTGTTCAGCCGGAAATGCACCCAGCCGAGACTGTCCAGGTAGGCTCCGTTGCCCGGATCTATTTCGAGCGCTTTCGAAATCATCTGCTGTGCTTCTTCCAGGCGAATATTGCGGTCGGCGAACATATATCCCAGATAGTTCAGAGCCCCCGGGTTGGCGGGATCGGCTACCAGAACCTTGCGAAATTGCTGTTCGGCTGCGTCAAAGTTCTTCTCGCGCTCAAACATCGCACCCCGCAGAAACAAAATTGCCTGTTTTTCCTGCGGGCTCTGTGAAAGCGCCTCTGCCGCATCCAGCGTCTTGCGCTGATCTGCGAAGCGCTTGCCTTTCTCCTGAATCTGGGCGATCTGGATCAGGATGTCCCGATCTTTCGCCGAATCCGGCAGGGAGCGAAGCTCGGCCACTGCGGCATCGTATTGGCCCATCTCGCTCTGCACCAGAGCGTGCTCAATCAGCAGCAGCCGGTCACCCGGAAAACGCTTCACGGCGGCATCCGCAGTCTGTTTGGCCGCTTTGTAGTCGCGACCGTTCACCAGCGTATCCACCACCTGCAGTTCCACTTTGGAAGCGGCGGCAGGGTTCAATTCCGCGATTTGCCGGAACGCCGTTATCGCGTCCTGGGTCTTTCCGGCGTTTCTCTGGAAGTGCGCCAGCATCTCCAGCATCTGAATCCGCTGGCCCCGATCGGCGTCAGGGTAGGTGCTTTTTTTCGTCTCGCTCAGCACGCCTTCCAGGATGCCCGCGGCCTGGGCAGGCTTTCCTTCCGCGTCCAGTAACTCTGCTTCGGCAATCCGAACCGGAGTGGCGTTACTGATGGCGGCGGCCTTGGCTAAAGCCGCATGTGCTCCTGAAAAATCGCGTTTCCGGCCCAGCAGTTCTGCCACCTGCAGCTGCAGTTCCAGGTTTTTCGGATCGTCGTTCGCAAGGTCCTGGAACACCTTCAGCGCTTCGTCGCCGCGATTAGCGGCAAACAGGCTGGCGGCATAGCGGCGCCTGACCTGAATATTGTCGTTGGTGAGCGGAAGCGCCTGCTTCCACATGTCCGCGGCCTTCGAATATTCCTTGTTCTGGTCGTAAAGTTCCGCCAGAGTTGTCACAATGCGCGGGTCCGGATTCTTCTCGACAACCGGTTTCAGCATCGAAATCGCATTGGCAAATTCGCCCCGGTCGGCATAAAGAGATGCCAGTCCCGTCAGGGCGTCGTCCTCGTTCGGATCAATCGCCAGAATCGCCCGGTAAACCTTTTCCGTTGCCGCTGCGTCGTGTGAGACATTGAGCAGTCTCGCCAGCATGGTCAGGCTCTCGACATCTTTCGGATTGATTTGCGTGATCTTCTGGTATTCGCCGATCGCCGATTTCAGCATCGCCTGATCGACCTTGCCCTGATCCGGGTCGCCAATCTGACGCGAGTAAATGCGCGCAATGATCTTGTGTGCGTTGGTGTTGTTCGGGTCTGCCTTCACCAACTCGTTAGCCTGCTGCGTCGCGCGTTCCAGCTGCCCGGTCTGCACATACAGTTCGGCAAGCTCTTCGCCGATGGTGCTGGCGCCAGGGTCGAGCTTCATCGCCTGTTTATAAAAGTCGATGGCCTTATTGACGTACTCTCCCCGGTTGCCATACGCGCTCGCCAGTTCACCGTAGAGGTGCGCCATGGCAAAGTTGTAGTAGGCGGATGAGGTGTCATCCGGTTTGGCCACAGAAGGCGTCGGGGACTGGGCGTAAGAAACACACGCCAAACCAAGGGAAATGAACGCGGTGCGCGCGTATCTGTACATGATTAGTTTTGCCTTCCTTCGCTCAGCTACGCCCGAAATACTACTATCCGTCATCATTGTATAACGCAGAGAATGCAGCAAACGTTGCCAAATGGAAATCCGGGGCCGAAGGGAAATCCAGACATGATAAAGCCCCTGGTCGCACTGGTGGGGCCCACCGGCTCCGGCAAGAGCCATCTTGCCGTGCGCCTTGCCCGCAGGTTTGGGGCGGAGGTCGTCAACTGCGATTCGGTCCAGGTCTTTCGTTTCTTCAACATCGGTACGGCAAAAACTCCTGAACGCGAGCGTGACGGCGTCCCGCATCATCTTATAGACGCGCTTGACCCTGATCAGGTATTCACTGCCGGAGACTATTCCCGTGCGGGGCGCGAACTTTTACAGGAAATTACGACCAGAGGGAGATTGCCCCTCGTTACCGGCGGCACCGGCTTCTATCTGCGCGCTCTCATTGATGGGCTGGCACCCGGACCCGCCCGCAATGAGGACCTGCGTGTTCGCCTTCTGGCAAGAGAGCAGCGCCGGGCGGGATCGCTGCATCGACTGCTTCGCCGATTCGACCCCACCACCGCCGCGCGCATCCATGAAAACGACACCCCAAAACTGATCCGCGCCATCGAAATTTGCCTCGCCTCCCGAAAACCGGCAGCCGAGGTCTTCGCATCCGGCCGTGATGCGCTGGAAGGGTACAGCGTCATCCGGATCGGTCTGTTCCCGGATCGGGAACAGTTGTATAGCCGCCTGGAGAGCCGTCTGGAAGCCATGTTCGCCGGCGGTTTGCTGGAAGAGACCGCGGCGATTCTCGCAATGGGCTATTCCGAAAATGCGAAGCCATTTGAATCGATCGGCTACAAACAGGCGCTGCAGGTTGTCAAAGGGGAGTTATCCCGGAAAGACGCGCTCTTCTACGCGCGGCGCGACACCCGCCGCTACGCCAAACGCCAGATGACCTGGTTCCGGCAGGAGCCCGGCCTCGAAGTCTTTCGCGGCTTTGGCGACGACCCCGCAGTCGCTGATCAGGTGGAAGCGCGACTTGAAATACTGTTACGCTGACGGGTAGTGCGATCTGTTCCTCTCTTTTGCTTTTTCGTTCTTGCCGCTCCGGTCTGGGCCGCTGACACCGTGGCAATTCTCCCTTTCTTCAATCAACAACAGGCCCGCTCCCGAAATCTCGACTGGATTGGCGAAAGCATCGCCGAGAACATTCACGAAGCTCTGAGTTCGCGTGGCCTGCTCGTCCTAGCCCGTGAAGAACGGGAAGAAGTCTATCGCCGGCTATCGGTTCGCACCGCAGTCGTGCTGACCAAGGCGACCGTGATGAAGATTGGGGAGTCGCTCGACGCCGGGCAGGTCGTATTTGGCGATTTCAGTGTCGACGGAGCCGAGAACGGCAATTCGACTCTCAAATCGGCCATCCGGCTGACGGCACATGTAATCAATCTGAAGCGTTTCCGTGAAACCGCCGCGATCACCCAAACCGGCCCGCTCGAAACCCTCAGCCAGTTACAGACCCGGCTGGCCTGGCTGGTGCTTCGCGAACTGGACCCGACCGCCTCCCCAAACGAACAGGAATTCCTCCAGGGTCGCCCGCAGATCCGCGTCGACGCGATGGAGAATTACGCACGAGCCATGATGGCGATGCGCCCGGAGCAGAGAACCCGGCTGCTCACCCAGGCGGCGCGGCTGGACGACCACTTCTCTCTGCCGAATTTCCAGCTGGGCAAGATGGGTTTTGCGCGGAAGGAATACAAATCCGCCGCGCCCTGGCTCACCAAAGTGATGAAGACGGATTCGCACTACATGGAAGCGAACTATCTGCTGGGGATCTGCCGCTACCACGAAGGCGATTTCGAGGCAGCCGTGCGGCTGTTCCGAACGGTGTCAGCTGAAGTTCCTTTGAACGAGGTCTTCAATAATCTGGGTGCGGCGCTCTCCCGCAAGGGCGATATCGCCGTGGCCGAAGACAACTTCCGAAAGGCGCTCGAAGGCGATTCCGGAGACCCCGACTACTGGTTCAACGTCGGCTACACGCTCTGGAAAGAAGGCCAGTTCGGCTCTGCCGCCGACCAGTTCCGCGCCGTGCTGGACCGCACGCGGGACGATCAGGATGCCACCGTTCTGCTGGGGCGCTGTTTGAAGCGCGAAGGCCCACGGCCCGGTGAACCGCGCAGCGAAGGGCGCGAACGGATCAAGACCGCGTTTGAAGATTCTGCCCTGCGGCAGTTACAGGCGGAATTGAAAGGCAAAAAGACTCTCCCATGAAAGCACTCTGTGTTTCCCTCCTGACCGCTGTTGTTGCCTCGGCCGCCGGCCCGGCAATTCAATGCGAGGACCTCGCCACACGCTCGTTCGGCAAGGAAGTCACCATCCGCTCCGCCACGCTGGTTGCCGCCAAAAGCAATCTGCCGGAACATTGTGATGTCCGTGGCGTCATCTGGCCGGAGGCGCAGTTCGCAATCAAGCTGCCCACCGCCTGGAACGACCGCTTTGAAATGGTCGGCAACGGTGGCACGGCAGGCACCATCAGCATGGGTTCCGTGGATGGCGCGGTGCGAAATGGGTTCGCATCTTCGTCCACCGATACCGGGCATGACGCCGCAAAAGAGCCACTCGCGACCTTCGCTTTCGTTACCCCCGAAAACTCCAACGGGCATCGCAAGTTTCTTGATTTTGCATATCTGTCGGTCCATGAGACCGCCGTGCTCTCGAAGCAGGTGATTCAGGCGTATTACGGCACCGCCCCGCGCTATTCCTACTGGGTAGGATGCTCCACGGGCGGGCGGCAGGGCCTGCAGGAAGCGCAGCGTTACCCCGACGATTTCGATGGTCTGGTGGTGGGCGCGCCCGGCCTCTACAACACCGGCAACTCCATGCGCCGCGTCTGGATTGCCCAGACACAAATGGGCGACGGGGCCATTCCTTCGGAAAAGCTGCCTTTGCTCACAAAGGCAATCTACGAAAAATGCGATGCTCTCGATGGTCTGAAAGACGGCTTGCTCGACGATCCCCGCCGCTGCAAATTCGAACCGTCCAAAGATCTGAAGAGATGCACCGCAGGCGACGGTACAGACTGCTTTACCGGCGCACAACTCAACGCGCTCACGAAGATCTATGGCGGGCCGCGCGATTCCGCAGGCAAGCAGCTTTTCCCCGGCGAGCCGGTCGGAAGCGAACCGGTCTGGCCGGATAATTTCATCCTGCCCAACAAGTCTGTTCTGCCACGCGCTGAAAGCCAGATGAAGTTCGCGATGCTCGACCCCGCTCCCGGCGCAGACTGGACTGTCGGAATGTTTAACTTTGACAATGACCCGGCCCGTCTGCAGAAGGCCGCCGCCGCTCTGAACGCGCTCAACACAGATCTCAAGCCGCTGAAGAAACGCGGTGGCAAAATAGTGCAATATTCCGGCTGGGCCGATCAGCAGGTCAATCCGCTGCCAGGGCTTCCCTACTACGAGACCGTCCAAAAGGAAATGGGCGAGGCCGCCACAAAAGATTTCTACCGGATCTTCATGGTTCCCGGCATGTTCCACTGCAGCGGCGGCCCCGGCTGTAATACGGCGGACTGGCTGGCAGCCGCGATGGCCTGGGTGGAGAAGGGGACTGCTCCGGAACAACTGACCGGCGCGCATGTGGAAGCGGGCAAAACCACTCGCACCAGGCCGCTCTGCGCGTATCCGCAGGTGGCCCGCTACAAGGGTGCAGGCAGCATTGATGAGGCCGAAAATTTCGGTTGCACGTTGTTGAACTGAGACGCTGAACTGAGACGTTGAACTGAGACGTTGAACTGAGATTCAGTCAAATGCGGCGGCTAAAGAGGAGGCAGGTTCCGGATCAAGCCACGCCGAAATCCGATGGCCAGATACCGATGCATCCGATGACGTCAAGTCCAAAGCTTTCGGCATGCCGCCTGGCGGCGCGGTCGTCCATGATGACGAGGTCGGCTTTGAGCCTCAGGGCCGATCTTACGGTGCTTACTTCACCGGCACCCAGTCCGCGCGGCGCCAATGGCTGAGCCCCGTATGGCTCTTCAGTGAACTCCGAAACCCGAATCCAAAGGCTGGCGGCAATTTCGAGCCCGTCACCGAGATCGTTTCCCGCATCGGTGGCCTCCACATAGACATCGCGGGTGATGAAGATTTCTCCGTGGAGCCGTCTCAAGAGATCAAGCTGCCCAATCTTCGCCGGAGTAATGAGCGGCGAAGTGTCGGGATGAACGGTCACAGTCCGAGCTTCTCGATTGTCCTGAAGTCAGCCATTGGCATGGAGCACAGTTGCGAGGCGCGCCCCAGGGAAATCTTCCGTTCGCGAAACAGTTCCAGCGTAATTATTCGCGCTGCATCGATCGAAATATTCTGTGGGTCAAGTTGCGCAGCCAACTCCGCAGGTAGTTCAACCGTTACAGTTACCACATTTAAAGAGTGGCCCGAGCGGCTCTGGCCTGCAAGGGCACGGTATTCTGAGTGTTGGCTTGGCTGTCACCGGGACTCCTTCGGGCCAGCCTCAAAAATCAAATGGGAAACATTCTTCAGAACCTTCCTGCGGGTGAAAAAGTTGGCCTCGCGTTTTCGGGCGGCCTCGACACCAGCGCCGCGATTCACTGGATGCGCGCCAAGGGCGCTATTCCTTATTCCTATACCGCCAATCTGGGCCAGCCGGATGAGCCGGATTACGACGAAATTCCACGCCGCGCGATGGTCTATGGCGCTGAAAATGCCCGCCTGATTGATTGCCGCAAGCAACTTGTCGCGGAAGGCATCGCCGCACTGCAGTCGGGCGCGTTCCATATTTCAACCGGCGGCGTGCATTACTTCAACACCACCCCGATCGGACGCGCAGTCACCGGCACCATGCTTGTCGTTGCAATGAAGGAAGACGACGTCCATATCTGGGGCGACGGCAGCACTTTCAAGGGCAACGACATCGAGCGCTTCTATCGCTACGGACTGCTGGCCAATCCGGCTCTGCGGATCTACAAGCCCTGGCTTGACCAGACGTTCATTGATGAACTGGGCGGCCGCAAAGAGATGTCGGAGTACATGCTCAGCCATGGACTTAGCTACAAAATGAGCGTGGAAAAAGCGTACTCCACCGATTCCAACATCTGGGGTGCGACGCACGAAGCCAAGGATCTGGAGCAACTGAACCGGGGGGTCAAGATCGTCGAGCCGATCATGGGCGTGGCATTCTGGCGCGATGATGTAGCGGTCAAAACCGAAGAGGTTACCATTCGTTTCGAAGAGGGTCAGCCGGTGGCGCTGAACGGCGTCACTTACGATGATCCGGTCGCGCTGGTGCTGGAGGCGAACGTGATTGGCGGGCGTCACGGGCTCGGCATGTCGGACCAGATCGAGAACCGCATCATTGAAGCCAAGAGCCGCGGGATTTACGAAGCGCCTGGGATGGCGTTGTTGTTCCTGGCCTATGAACGCCTGGTTTCCGGTATCCACAACGAAGACACCATCGAGCAGTATCGGATGAACGGACTGCGCCTCGGTCGCCTGCTCTATCAGGGCCGCTGGTTCGATTCGCAGTCGATGATGCTGCGCGAGACAGCCCAACGCTGGATTGCCCGCGCGGTGACCGGCGAGGTGACCGTGGAGCTGCGTCGCGGCAACGACTACTCGATTCTGGATACAACCAGCCCGAACCTCACCTACAAGCCGGAACGCCTGACCATGGAAAAGGGCGAATCGACGTTTTCTCCGCAGGACCGCATCGGCCAGCTGACCATGCGCCACCTGGACATCACGGACACGCGCGAGAAGCTCATGATTTATATGAAGACAGGCCTGCTCGGCCCGGGAAGCGGGAGCGCCATGGGTCTGTTGGGCGAAGGCGCTAAGGAAGAGTAGGCGAGTCCGCCATCTCAGGCTGCAACGTCAAAGTCGAAACCGGCGGGGCAACGGCTGGATGCAGCCCGCCCCGCCCTGGGCTGGCCCCGCAAGTCAGCGCTCAGGTTGCATCCCCGGAGTGCCCTATCCTCTGCTCCGGTCAGGCTCGGTGTCAACCAGCGCGGAACCGCCACCCACCCTAAACAGCGAGGCGGCCCTAATTGTGGGTCATGTTCGCAGTGTGAGGAGCTAACACCAACGGTTACCCATGGAGACGCCGCGCAGTCCTGGTGAAGTCTTCTGGCGCTACGGGGGTTGTTCTTGTTCTAACTCAAAGCTTCAGCCGGCGGCGAGCCACGAAACCCTCTGTACTATGCCGCAGAGTGCTAAGCTCAAGGCGTCCCGGCATCAGCCTGGTCTTGAGCTCTCTTATGGTCGGTCGAACCGTTCTCCAGTATCAACTTACGGAAAAGCTGGGCGCTGGTGGGATGGGCGAGGTTTATAAAGCCCGCGACACTCGTCTGAACCGGTTTGTTGCCGTGAAAGTGCTGCCGGCAGGCATGTCGGCGGATCCGGAGTTGCGGCGCCGTTTCGTTCTGGAAGCGCAGGCTGCATCCGCGCTGAACCACCCAAACATCATCACGATTTACGACATCGTTTTAGAGGGCGATGCGCAGTACATGGTGATTGAGTATGTGGAGGGTAAGACACTCCTTGAATTGATTCCGGCGCAGGGTTTGCCTGTGGGCGAAGTAATCCGGTACGCGAGTCAAATGGCGGATGCACTGGGGGCTGCTCATGCGGCGGGCATCATCCATCGTGACCTGAAGCCGGCGAACATCATGGTGACCGGCAGCGGACTGGTGAAACTGCTGGATTTCGGGCTTGCCAAGCGGGTTGACTGGGAGCCGACGGCCTATTCCGGCGATACGCTTACGGTTGCGCCGGCTCCGATGACGGTGCAGGGAGTGATTCTTGGCACTGTGGACTACATGTCGCCGGAGCAGGCTGAGGGAACGCGCCTTGATGCACGGTCTGACATCTTCTCGTTTGGATCGGTTCTGTATCAGATGCTGACGGGTCGGAGCCCTTTTCGGGGCGGGTCGGTGATTTCGACTTTGTCGGCCGTGTTGCGGGATGATGTTCCACCGATTGCGGACCTGGCTCCTGAGGTTCCGCCAGAGTTGGTGCGGATTGTGCTGCGGTGTCTTGAGAAAAATCCGGACCTTCGGTATCAATCGATGGGGGAGCTTCAGGCGGCGTTTGCGGGACTTGGCCGGCAAACGGATACGGATGTGCCGGATAGCCCGGCAACGATACGGACGCTTGCGCCGGTGGTAAAGAAATCTTCCGGTGCGAAGGCGGTTGTGGCGGCGGCGTTGTTGTTGACGGCTGCCGGTGGTGGCGGTTACTACTGGTGGACGGCAGGTCGGACGCATCCTAAGGCCGTTCCAGTGGCAGTGGGAGTGGCGAACGAGACCAAAAAGCCTGTCGCGGCACTTGAGGTGCCTGTCGTGGTGGAACCGACCCGCCTGGTTCTGGCAGACGGGATTCCCGTAGCGCTGACATTATCCGAATCAATCCCCCGTGACGCTGCCGAGGGGGACCGGGTCCGCCTGACGGCAGCGAAGGATATCCGGGTGGACGGTTCGGTGGTCATTCCTGAGGGTGCCGTGGCGGTCGGATCGATTGTCGACGGGAAGAAGAAGCGGCTGTTCGGGATTGGTGGCAAGATGACGTTTCAACTGGAAAGTGTGGGCGGCGCGGGAGGCCAGAAAGTGAGCCTGCGGGCCACAAAGGACGCGCACAAGGGTGTGTCGAAGCGGGCGGTTACCGGTGGCGGCGTGGCGGGTACTGAGTATGTGGTG
This sequence comes from Bryobacterales bacterium, assembly GCA_038319515.1. Taxonomy (GTDB): domain Bacteria; phylum Acidobacteriota; class Terriglobia; order Bryobacterales; family Bryobacteraceae; genus BOG-234. The sequence continues at coordinate 3,052 of JBBQDH010000020.1, read as the reverse complement.
TATGTGGACGGAGCGAATACGGTTTTGGTGCGCCGATAGCGGCCCTGTTATCTAAAAGCGGGAAGCCGAACTTAAAGGCATGGGTGCCGGTGATCTTAGTGAAGTCCTGATTGAACTGGCGGGTGTTGTAGTTACCGGTACGACGGTAAATACCCATCCTGGTTTCGCTGATGAGCGTGGGACTTAGGGTGTAAGTGACCGACAGCGCGGCATGTTGCTGCACCGTGTACTGCAGGGTCTGAAACTGATTGTAGGGTGCGTAGGTGATATTGGCATTCGTCTGCGGCTGATGCTGATCACCGGTGGAGTAGCTGAGGCTGGCCCGGAGCTTATTGCTGAAGTTCTGATCTACCCGGAACTGATTGGTGATATTGAAATACTGCCCTGTTCCGGACTGCACAATGCCGCCGCCGGGGCCTGTGTTGGTGATGCTGCCGGCTCCTGCCTGCGGCGCTTTGAAAGGGTTATTGCCCGCGATGGTCTTCCACATGGTGCTGAAGCGCGACTGTGGGATGATGTTGCCCGCAAAGGGTACGCGCGACAGGTTGCCGGCGGCGAAGGTGCCGGAGGTGGAAGCGGGGTCGTAGATCTGGTTAGTGAAAGCGCCGAAGTTTCCGGCCAGCATGTCAGTGGTGGGCGTCGAATAGCTGCTGGAATTGGATGAACTGTCGATATGGTGGGAGCCCGCCAGCTGGAAGAAGCGCCGGTGCATCATGGAGGTGCTCTTGAAGAGATAGCCGCCCTGACCGTGCAGAGTGTTGGTGCCGGATTTCCTGACAACAATCAGCGCGCCGGCAGTGGCGTGGCCGTGCTCGGCGGGCATTGCGCTGGTGAGGACTTTGATTTCCGCCACGCCGCAAGAATGCCGTCTTCATACTGAGCGGTCTGGTAGCTCTGGCCACCGTTGATATTCCAGTTGCCGAGTGAGCCGGGTTAGGGAGAGTTGCTGGTCTGCACCTGGGGCGTGTAATAAAGCACGTCTTTTTCCCAGTGCTGGTAGTTGGGAAGTTTATAGAAGTAATCGCCCTCCATGACCTGGCCCGTGGACGAAGTCTGTGTGTCGAGCAGAGGCAATGCCCCGGTGACTTCGACAGATTCGGTGGCCGAACCGACGTCGAGTTTTGCTTCGACGTTGAGGTTTTCGCCGATACGCAAAGTGATGCCGTCGTGGATCTGTTTCCTGAAGCCGGGTGCGGTGATGACGACGCGGTAAGGCCCGTCGATCAGCGAGGGCACACGAAAGAGTCGGTCTGAGTTGGACACGCTGAGGGATTCGATATTGGTGTCGGTTTGCGTGATAGAGATCCGGGCGGCCGGTACCACCGCGCCGCTGGGGTCTGTGATTCCGCCGGAAATGATGCCGGTATTGTTCTGAGCCGGCGCGGTTGCCGCCAACGTAAGAACCAGGGCCAGGAGCCCCGCCGTTTGCCTGTTGATCGAGAATTGCTCCTCAGAGTGCAGATTATTCAGGCGACTGGTGTCACCTCAATAATGCGCCCGCCGGCCTATCAGCAAACGAGCTCCGAAGTCCAGCGGTTTGTCGGCTAAAGCTTTGATCCACCCTAAGTTAGGTGTTCCGCCAGCGGTAGGGAATTGTGAGGTAACCGCAACGTTCCCCATAGCGCGGGCCCGGGTGAATTGGCGCAGCGTGATGCATTGTGGCCGTCGACGTGCAATCATCGGGGTAGTTCATGAAGCGGGCTGCCAGTTGCGCGATGGTTCTTCTGTTGATGGCAACGTTGCTGTGGGGCGGTTGTCTTTCGTGCACGCAGTATTTCATGAAGCCTGCGGCGCGTGCGGGCGATTGTTGCAAGCCCTCCGGCGAATGCCGTAAGACGCAGAATCCGGCTACCGCGACGACCGCCTGCGTGATTCAGCCCTACAAACAGGGAACCAGTCCGGAGAGTCTGGATCACGCAGGAAACCTGTTGGCTTCCGCAGTCACCGTGCCTGCCTTTGACCTTGTTCCCGTGCCGCCTGAGGCAGTGGCAATTATAGATCTTCCCGGTCGTGGTGGCCGTGGCTCGCCGCCCGATCTTAATCTGATGTACTCCATCTTCCGCATCTGATCTTTCTTCCTGAGAAGTGTGTTTGCGCCCGCAGCTATTGGGGAATTCTTCCAGGGAGAGAAGTGTGCATTTTTCATGCAAAGTCGGGGCACTTGTTGCCCTGGGTTGGGCGTCGCCTGCCTTGGCGGCCGAGCCCGTGCGTTTGCGGGATCTGATCGCATCCGCGCTGGCGAACAACCCGGAATTACAGGCGGCACAGAGGCGCTATGAAGCGGCGCGGCAGCGTCCGGCGCAGGCGCGCGGCTTGCCCGATCCAATGCTCTCGGTTGGCTATGCGAGCAACGGAAGCCCTTTGCCGGGTGGCCAGCTCGGGAGCAATCCGACCAGCAATATCGGGTTCATGGTGTCGCAGGAAATCCCTTTTCCAGGGAAGCGCAAGTTGCGCGGTGAGATCGCGGGGAAAGATGCCGACGCCGAGTTTCAGCAGTACCAGACGCTGGCGCTGAACGTACGGTCACGCGTGATCCAGGCGTTCCACCGGCTGCACCACACATATGCGGCGCTGGAGATTCTGGAGCGGGGCAAAGATCTGCTGACCCAGGCGATCCGCGTTTCCGAAGCGCGCTACAGCGCCGGCAAGACGACGCAGCCGGAGATTTTCAAGGCGCAAATGCAGCTTTCCATGCTGGAAACACGGGTCATCCGTATGCGGCAGGACCGGCAAACGGTGGAGGCAGAGCTCAACAGTTTGCTGGCGCGGCAACCTGGCAGCGTGGTGACGGAACCTGTGGAAGAAGAGTGGAATCGGTTGGCGCTTTCATTGGATGAACTACTGGAACGCGCTGCGGGAGCAACGCCGGAGTTGATTCGGGACCGAAAGATGATCGAGCGCGGGGAACTCAGCGTCAATCTGGCGCGCAAGGAGTTTCATCCGGATTACACCGTCTCGGCCGGCTATTTTAATCAGGGCGCGATGTCTCCCATGTATCAGGTGAAGGTGGATATTCCGATTCGGTTGCATACGGAACAGAAGCAACGGCCGG
>JBBQDH010000019.1:0-39276 GCA_038319515.1 Bryobacterales bacterium | reverse complement strand
GTATGGGCGACAACCTCTACACCTGCTCCATCGTGGCGCTCAACCCCGATACCGGGAAGATGGTCTGGTATTACCAGGTTTCGCCGCATGACACGCACGACTGGGATGCGTCTGTGCCGATTATTCTCATTGACGGGGAATATAAGGGTAAACAGCGCAAAATGCTCGCGCAGGCCAGCCGAAACGGCTATTATTTCCTGCTGGACCGCGCAACGGGCGAGCATCTGGTGACGCAACCGTTCATCGACACCCTGAACTGGGCCAGGGGCCTGAATGCCAAAGGTGCGCCTGTGTATGATCCGGCCAAGGTTCCTTCCGCTGACGGCGTACTGGTTTCGCCGGCCTCAGGCGGCGCGACCAACTGGCCCGCACAAACGTTCGATCCGGCGACGGGCCTGCTGTTTGTGGGCACCAGCCGCTCCTTCAGCATGTTCTATCTGACGGACTCCGACGACCATCCCGAAGGCTGGGCGGGCAAAGATACGCAGGCCGGTTCGGATGGTGCCGCGCTGCTGGCGCTCGATTACAAGACCGGCAAGCCCGTCTGGAAACATGAATGGCCCAGTGGCGGCGGTCCGTCGCACATGCTGTCCACCGACGGCAAACTACTGTTCACAGCCAACGGAAGCAACTTCATCGCGTTCGCGCCGGCGACGGGCAAGATCCTCTGGCATACCGGCCTGATGGGGCCGCTGACTGCGGGACCGATCAGCTACACGCTCGATGGTAAACAGTACATCGTGATCTGCTCGGCCGATCTGCTGTATTCATTTACAGTCAATGAACCGGTTAAGTGATGGACTATTTATTCAGCGCGAAGGCGTAGAGAGTGTCGCCGCCACCTACGACTATGAATTGTCGGCCGTCGAGTTCGTAGGACATGGGCCCGTTCGCGACCTGCCCGCCTAAGCGGGAGTGCCACAGAATCGCGCCTGTGGCGGGATTGAACGCGATGAAGTTGTTGTAGGGGTCGCCGGTGAAGAGCAGGTTACCGGCGGTGGTCAGGATGCCGAAGTTGCCGCCGCCCAGGCCGGGGTATTCGTGGGTCCACTTCACTTTGCCGGTCTTATAGTCGATAGCCTTCAGCATTGCCTTCGACCAGAGATTGTTCTCTTTGCCTGCGAAGCCTTCGGGCTTGGCTTCATCATCCGTCATGAAGAGCAGGCTGTAGTTTTCTGTGGCACTGACATAGAACAGGCCGGTAGCGGGGCTGAAAGATGGCGCGGCCCAGTTGGTGCCTCCTGAAGCCGAGGGCATGCTCAGGATGCCGTCTGTCTTCGGGTCTTTGTCCGGGTTCGGAATGGGCTGTCCGCGTTTGTCCTCGCCCTTCGACCAGTTGAGCGGGATGTAGGGCGCGGACACGATCTTCTTGCCGGTGACGCGGTCGAGAACGAAGAAGTATCCGTTGCGGCTGGCCTGCGCGATCAGCTTGCGGGGCTTGCCGTCGATGAGTCCGTCGAAGACGACGGGGGTCTGCACGGCATCCCAGTCATGCGTGTCATGCGGGGAAGCCTGGAAATACCACGCCATCTTGCCGGTATCGGGATTAATCGCAACGATGGAGCAGGTGTAGAGGTTATCGCCCTTACGTCCCTGCCCTGCAAACACGGGGTTCGGATTGCCGGTGCCCAGATAATAGAGGTTCAGTTCGGGGTCGTAAGTACCGGGCATCCAGGTCATGCCGCCGCCGTGTTCCATGGCGTCTTTGTTGGGCCAGGTTTCGGCGTTCTTCTCGCCGACACGCGGGGTGGTGTTCCAGTGCCATTGGGTTGCGCCGGTTTCGGGGTCGCGGGCTTCCAGGTAACCGGGGACGTCGAGCGAATCGCCGCCGGTGCCAACGATGATGTGGTTGCCGATCACGACGGGCGCGGGGGTGGAGAAGTATTCCAGGCGGACATCACCGATTTCGACGTGCCAGCGCTCTTTACCGGTTTTCGAATCGAGGCAGATGAGGTAGTTGTCCGGGGTCTCCATGTAAAGCCAGTCGCGATACATACCGAGGCCGCGGCTGCCGATGTGGATGCCGCCTTTGGACTTCCATTCGTAGTGCCAAAGCTGGCGACCAGTGCGGGCGTCAACTGCCCAGGCGTGATCGGGAACTGAAAAATAGACGACACCGTTGACTTCGAGCGGCGTGGCCTTAACGGAGACGCCACCGGGGCCGTTGGGACCCATGTTGATGCGGTATGTCCAGGCGAGTGTGAGCGAGCCGACGTTGAGGGCGTTGACCTGCTTCAACGGGCTGAAGCGGCGACCGGAATAGTCGCCATTGAAAGTAGGCCAGGTGTCGGTGGGAAGTTCTTTCAGTTTGGCGGGGTCGAGGCCCTGGCCGAACAGGACGCCGGCGGTGAGAGTGAGGGTTAGTAAGGTCTTCATTTCATGGTCACCACGTAGGCGAGGACATCGTGCAGATCTTTGTCAGTGAAGCTTTTCATGAGCTTGGCGTGGCCCTGGAGTGGGTCTTTCATAGTGACTGTGACGCCGGGGCCGCGTGTAAAGCCGTGGTACTCGCCGGAGGCATCACGCAGGGCGACTTCGAAGTCATCCTGATATTCCAACGCCCCGCTGATGGCCTTGCCGGCGACGGTCACGGTGACCTGAGAGCGGGCAGCAACGCCGCGACCGCCGGGATAGACGATTTTGCCCATCAGGTTGTAGTTATCGTATTTCGCGGCGACTCCTTTCAGGCTTTTCGCGCCGGTATGGCAGGTGGCGCAGTTGGCGGTGAAGAAGGTCTCGCCCCGTTTGGCGTCGCCGGTGTTGATGTCTTTCAGAGTGTAGGAGCCGCGGTCGATGGCGTCCTGCTGGCGGAAGCGGATGAAAGCCGCGATGTCTTTGATCTGTGCGTCGGTCATTTGCGGGAAGGCGGGCATGCCGGGGCGGCCGTTGCGAATGACCGGGCCGATTTCGTCACCACCTTCGTCCCGCAGGGCAACGGCGGAGCGGATCAGATCGGGTCCTTCCGCGCCGGTGGCGTTGGTGCCGTGGCAGAAGCCGCAGGCAGGGCCGAAAGCTGCTTTACCGCGGTCAACGGCGGCCTGTTCGGGAACCGGGCGGCTGATGAGAAAGGGGCTGCGCACCGGAGTCTGTCCGGCGAGAGGGATGGCCGCCAGCAGCAGAGCGACCGGGAACGTTGAAGGAAACATAAAAGGGGCCAGACTTGAGGTTAACGCACCCGGGACAATGGCCGTTTGATCGTTTGACTATCAAACGATCACCATATGATACATTTCGTTCTGTGAACGAACGCTCCCGGATAGTGCTGAACGAGGTCCGCCGTACGGGTGTGATCGCGGTGCAGGAGCTGGCGGAGCGGACGGGCGCTTCCAGCGTGACCATCCGGCGGGCGCTCACTGAGTTGCAGAGCCGGGGGCTGGTGGTTCGCAAGCATGGCCGGGCAGAGACTCCGGGGCCGATGTTGTTTGGCGAACATGCAGGCCTGATGGCGGAAGAGAAGCGGCGCATCGGGCTGGCGGCGGCGGAGCTGATCGAGAGCGGCGATGTAATTGCGTTCGGTCCAGGCACTACGACCACTGCGGCAGCGTGCAGCGTGCCGCCTGAATTACCGGTTCGCGTGGTCACCAATGCAGTCAACATCGCGATGGAGCTTTATAAGCGCGAGAACGCCAATGTGTTTCTGACAGGCGGTGAGCTGCGCCACGGCTGGTTCTCGCTGGTAGGACAGACTGCCGTGGACGCGATGCGGGACACCATCGTGGATAAGGCATTTATCGGGATCACCGGTATCCATGCGGAACACGGCCTGACGGACGAGCATCGCGAAGAGAGCGCCGTCACACGCGCCATGTTTGCGCAGGCCCGGCAGCGCATCGTGCTGGCCGACCATACGAAGTTCGGACAGGTGAGCCATCTGCGTGTGTGGCCGCTTGAAAATATCGACATCATCATTACCGATACGGGCGCCACCAAACGTATGCTGGCGCCGTTTAACGCCCTTGGAGTGAAAATCATTCGTGCCTGAAAAAACAGCAGCAATCACTTATTTCAACGACGCCATTGCGCGGCTCACAGCGCTCCGCGACACGCAGACCGAGGTTATTCAGCGGGCCGCCGATCTTTGCGCGGACCGCATCTCGAAAGGCGGTCTGGTCTTCCTGTTTGGCAACGGCCATTCGCGCATGATGTGCGAGGAGATGACGCCGCGACAGGGGTGCTTCCCCGGCTTTGTGGCGCTGGTGGAACTGGCACTTTCGAACCATGCGAATATCGTGGGCGCGAATGGCCTGCGGGCTCCGCTGTATCTGGAGGGCTATGAGGGTTACTCGGAGCAGATTCTGCGCGGGTATAAGTTCGGGCCGCATGACATGTTCATTGTGATCTCGACGAGCGGGATTCGACCGGTGATTGTCGAGATGGCGATGGGGGCTCAGAAACGCGGGATGCCGGTGATCGGGATTGTGTCGAAGGCGCATTGCGAAGTGGCGAAGGCGGCGCATTCCACGGGCAAGAAGCTGATGGACTGCGCGGACATCATCATCGACAACCAGTGCCCTCCGGGTGACTGCGTGCTGGAACTGGAGGGGCTGGAATGGCGGACGGGGCCGGTCTCGACGGTGACAGGCGCGACCATCATCAACATGATCCGGTGCGCGACGGCGGAAGGGCTGCTGGCGCGGGGGATGAAGCCTGTGCTGCTGCCGAGCCATCAGTTTGTGGGCAACACCGGCGCGGCGACGCAGCTGGAAGAGTTCTATGAGGCTTACCGGACAAGCCTGCGGCATCTGTTCGAATGAGCGGGGTGCTGTTTATTACGGGGTCGACGGGCATTGCGGCGGCGACGGCGGCGATGTGGGACGGGCCTGTGTTCATGGTGAGTAAGGACATGGCCGATGTGCGCGATGAGGTGGCGGTGCGGGCGGCGGTGGATGCGTGTCTGGAGCAGTATGGACGCATTGATGCGGTGTTCAATGTGGCCGGGATCAGCGCGCGTTCGTTCGGCGACGGGCCTTTGCATGAGTGCACGTCAGCGGGCTGGGATGAGGCGATGGATGTGAATGCGAAGGGAACGTTTCATGTCTGCCGCGAGGTGCTGAAAGTGTGGATGGAGCGCGGCGGGCAGGGCGTAATTCTGAATACGAGCAGCGTACTGGCGCGGCATCCGGAAGCGGGCGGGTTTTCGACGGTGGCGTATGCCGCGAGCAAGGGGGCTATTGAAGCCATGAGCCTTTCGGCAGCGGCGTTTTATGCGGCGGCGGGGATTCGGATTAACGTGATTGCGCCGGGGCTGGTGCGGACGCCGATGAGTGAACGGGCACAGCAGAATCCGGAGATCATGAAGTTCATTGAACACAAGCAGCCCATCACGAAAGGTATGCTGAGCGCGGACGAGATTGCGCGGATGGCGGTGTTCTTGCTGGGGCCGCAGGCTGGTGCGGTGACGGGACAGGTAATCACAGTGGATGGAGGCTGGTCAATCGTATGAAGACAGTGCGGATAGGAATGCTCGGCTCGGGGTTTGTGGCCGATTTTTATATGCAGGGGCTGGCGAATGTGCGGGGCCACGAGGTGGTGATCAATTACTCACGTTCGTTTGAGCGCGCGAAGCTGTTCGCGGAGCGATGGGAGATTCCGGAGTATACGAATTCGCAGCAGGTGATCATGCGGGATGACATTGACCTGTTCATCATTGCGCTGCCGAATGAGGAGCATCTGCCAGTGTCTTTGGCGCTGTCTGTCGCCAAGCGCAATCAGGTCTGCACCAAGCCTTTGGGGCGCAATGCGGAAGAGGCGAAGCTAATGCTGGAGGCGGCGCAGGCTTCGGGTGCGATTCATGGCTATGCGGAGACGGAGGTGTTTGCGCCGGCTGTTGTGAAGGCTCGGGCGACCATCGAAGGGGGGGGGCTGGGGGGGGTGCTGTGGGTGCGTTCGCGTGAATCGCACAGCGGGCCGCATAGTCCACATTTCTGGGATGTCGATAATACCGGCGGCGGGGCTTTGAACGATCTTGGGTGCCACTGCATTGAAGCCGCGCGGTACTTCTTCGGCAAGCAGGACCGGGTGACGGAGGTGATGGCGTGGGGCGCGAATTTGCTGCATCGCGACAAGACGAAGGGTGAGGATAACGCGCTGTTGCTGCTGCAGATGGCAAGTGGCGGGGTGGCGCATTGTGAGCTCTCCTGGACGACGCAGGGCGGGCTGGATCTGCGGAATGAGATCCATGGGTCAGAGGGGTCGATCTTCACGGATGTGACGCGGCAGACGCCGATTGCTTCGTTCACGAGGAAGTCCGCAGGGTATGTGGTGGAAAAGGCGGATATCGATTTCGGGTGGACGCGGCCGCTGCCGGAAGAGGCGTTTGCGTATGGTTATCAGGGCGAGATGAAGCATTTCGTGGAATGCGTACGGGATGGCGTGATACCGCGTGAGACGTATGAAGACGGGTATGTGGTGAATACGATTCTGGATGCCGGGTATCAGTCTATGAGGGAGCACCGATGGGTCGCCGTGAATTACTAACGACAGTGATTGGGAGCTACCCGTTTCCGGGGTGGCTGGAGTATGCGACTTCGCATCTGGATGAGTTCGGCGAGGCCGACATTGAAGAGATGCGGAATGACGCGGTGATTGCGGCGGTGCATGATCAGGTGGCGGCGGGCCTCGATGTGATTACCGACGGCGAGCAGACTCGGTATGACTTCAATCTGTCGTTCTACGGGCGGTTGGAGGGGATCAGCAGCAAGCCGTTTTCGCCCCGGCGATTCGGGCCTCCGGCGCATGATCAGCGGGGGAAGTATGCGGTGACGGGGACGATCCGGTCTGAGCACGGGTTGGGCGCGGTGGCGGAATTTGAGAGGCTGCAGCGGATTGCGGGAGTTTTGGGGAGTCCCGGGCCGGTGCTGAAGGCGAGTGTGCCGGGGCCTTATACATTGAGCGGTCGCATTGAGGGGCCGGATCGGTGGAAGGTGACGGAGGCTTTGTTGCCTGTGGTGCAGCGCGAGTTGGAAGGGCTGGTAGCGGCGGGGTGCACGGAGATCACGCTGGACGAGCCTTCGATGAGTTGCTATGCCCATAAAGAAGACCCCTATCGGTTTGTGGAGATCTTTAATGAGACGGTGCGGCCGGTGGTGGGGAAGTGCCGGCTGTCGACGCATTTGTGTTTCGGGAACTATAAGGCTCGGGCTGTGGGGCCACGGCAGTATGCGCCTTTGTTTCCTGCGTTTCTGGGGCTGACGGTGAATGAGATCCATCTGGAGATGGCGAGCCGTGAGTTTGCGGAAATTGAGTTGGTGGGGACGATTGCGGAGCGCGGGATGGATGTGGCGGTGGGGATTATCGATGTGAAGAGTTATTACATCGAGACGGTGGCGGATGTGGCGGCGCGGGTACGGCGTTGTTTGGAGTATGCGCGGGCGGATCAGTTGTCGTTTGCGCCGGATTGCGGGTTGAGCCAGACGGCGCGGTGGGCGGCTCGGCAGAAGCTGATCAATATGGTGGCGGGTGTGAGGTCGGTTTGATTGAGGATGTCGAGCGGCTGAATCAGATGGATGGCGGGTTTCGGTTGTGGTGGCTGGGGCAGAGCGGATTTCTGTTGCAGTGGCAGGGGGCGCATGTGCTGCTGGATCCGTATTTGTCGGATTCGCTGACGAGGAAGTATGCGGCGACGGATAAACCGCATGTGCGGATGAAACCGATTGTGGTTGCGCCGGAGAAGCTTCGGTTTGTGGATGTGGTGACGTCCAGCCATAACCATACGGATCATCTGGATGCGGAGACACTGGGGGCGTTGTGGGGTAAGCCGCGAATGCTGATTGCGGAGGCGAACCGGGGGTTTGTGGCGGAGCGACTGGGGATTGATGCGGCGGTGCCGGTGGGGCTGCGCGACGGGGAGTCGGTGGAGTTGTGCGGGGTGCGGTTTACCGGGGTGATGTCGGCGCATGAGGCACCGGGGCCGGAATTTCTGGGTTATGTTCTGGAGTTTGGCGGGTGGCGGGTTTATCACCCGGGGGACACGGTTTTGTACGAGGGGTTGGTGGAGAAGCTGCGGCCGTTTGCGGTGGATGTGGCGTTGTTGCCGATTAACGGGCGGGGGCCGGAGCGGCGGGTGGCGGGGAATTTGTGGGGTCGCGAGGCCGCCCGGCTGGCGTTTGATATCGGGGCGCGGGTGGCGATCCCCTGCCACTACGACATGTTTACGTTTAATACGGCTTCGCCGGAGGAGTTTGTGGCGACGTGTGAGGCGTTAGGGCAGGGGTATCGGGTGTTGGGGAGCGGGGACTGTTATTCGGTTGTCAAGGAGCGGTGATTCGCGTCGGGTTTTTCGGGTCTAAAGTGCCGATTTGTCGGGATTCGGTGGGTTTTTTGGGGAAAACCGCAGGTATCCCGAGGGGGCTGAGAACGGCCTAGCCTGTTGATTCTATTGAGTCAGAAAATCCATTCTCAGGTTCGTTTGTTTAAAAATGTTTTTTCGTTGTTGCATTAGCGGCGGCTGCGCGCTCCATTCCGGCGAGACACATCTGACGGGGCGATGGGACCTGGCACCATTGCGGCGAGAGGCGGCTTTTTGAGCTTCGGTACGCGGTTTGGTGGTTGGTTGATCGTTCATGCGATCTCAGTTTGCATTGGGGCGGGCGGGATCAGGTTCGCCTGGGCGAACTGGAATGATTGTCTTCAATGAGTTACGGATAAATGTTTTTGGGAAATATTTGTGACTGTGTTTTTTGGGGAGGGCGTTGGTTGGGATTTCGTTCATTACCGGGACTGGCGGGTGGTACGCGGATTTGCGGCGGATTTACGCCGATGGACGCAGATGGGGTCAGGGTTGGGGGTTCGGGTTGGTGAGGATGATGCGCTTCCATTCGAGTTTGGATCTTTGGAAGTTGATGAGGAGGGCGAGGTTTTTGTTGGAGGCCCGGAGGTAATTGATGCATTGGCCGGTGTGTTCGGGGGCGAGGCGTTCTACGGTTTTTAGTTCGAGGACGAGGGTGTTTTCTACGAGGATGTCGGCGTAGTATTCTCCGGCGTATGTGCCTTTGTAATAGACGGGGAAGGAGGCTTGCGCTTGCGCGGGGATGTTTCGCAGGGTTAGTTCGTGGAGGAGGGCACGTTCGTAGACCTTTTCGAGGAAGCCGGAGCCGAGGGTGTTGGCTACTTCGAAGACGGCGGCGAGGACTTTTTGGGTGAGGGGGTCAGGAGCGGGGGGTGGTTCGGGGTGCATGATTTGTTGGTGGTTTTGATGAGGGGAAATTCTCAGGAATTCGTTGGGCGGTGGTTAGGATTTTGTTCTTGACCGAGACTGGCAGTCAGTACGCGGATTTGCGGCAGATTAGCGCCGATGGACGCAGATAAGGGCAAGGGGCCAGTTCGTGTCAGAGGAAATGGCTCACGGAGAGTTTGGCAGGTTTCCCGGGATCATCTCCCTCGTATCGGGGGCTCGGGAACTTTGAAGGAGGCGCCTTCAAAGATGGCATCTCCTGTGTGTCAGGGAGCGATGGAGATGGCGAGCCAGTTCTGGCTGGTGCCGTGCCGATTTTCAGGACCATGCCCGATTGGGCGGGGAATTTGAAATTCGCCAGATCGGGATTGACGGCGGTGATCCGGGCTCGGGTGGGGACGTAGACAGTTAGCTGGTGGACGTCGCCCGGGAAACCTGGGACGGTGCCGACGCCGGTGGCGAGGATGGTGATGCGCTCGCCATAGTCGGCGGGGTGCGCGGGGGAGTTCATGGTGCCGTCCTGCGAGAAGAGACCCGGGGATGTGGAGGTTACGGGCACCAGCACGGTGTTGGAAGCGGCGGTGCCCGATTGCACCTGCACGAACGTGTACGTTCCGGAAAAGTCTTTGGGGACGGTTGCGGTGATGGTGCTGGCGTTGGCGGCAATGGTGGGCAGGACCGTGTCGCCGAGGAGGACGCGGGAGTTTGTGGTGAAGCCCGCGCCGCGCACGAGGATGGTTTCGCCGCCGGAAAGGGGCTCGGCCTGGAGACTGGCGGCATTCACGACTGAATCGACACGGAGGGCCGGCGGGCTTGACATGTCGATGCTGTTGAGCCAGACGTTGCCGGGAGAGGTGGAGGTGCCGGTCAGGGTGGTGGCTCCACCGAGGATCAACGCGCCGTCGCGCCCGATGGAGACGGATCCCACGCTGAAATTCTCGTTATCGCCGAAGTAACCGGAAAACAGGAGAGTGGAAAGATCGCCGGAGATCTTTGCGACATAACCTGTGCCGGGAGAACCAAAGCCCTGGGCGAGGGGCGTTACCGTGGGGAGTCCTCTTGGTGCCGTGCTGCCACCAAGATACAGGTTCCCTGCGGCGTCCGTTGTGATGCCAACGTGGGCGGTGCCGCAGGGACTGCCAAAGTAAGTGGCGGCGAGCAGGCTGTTGAGACCGGAGCTGAGATGCATGATGCCGGACGACGATCCGCCCCCCTGCGATGACAGTGCGGGCAGTTGTGGCGGGTGTTCGCCGAACGCGCCGGGGGTGGCGGGAAAGCGCGGTCCGGTGGTTCCGGCCACTTAGACCGATCCATTGGGGGCGAGGGTGAGGACCTGCGGACTGAAGGGCTGCGTTGGAAACGAACCGAGCAGGGCCGAACCGGCCGCGTTGATGCGAAACACACCCGGGGAGGCCACGAGGCAGGCGCTGCCGTCAGTGGCGACGGCCAAAGCGCGACCGGACCTGCCATTGACAACCTGGTTGGCGGAACCGAGGTAAGTGGCGAAGAGGAGGGTGGAGCCTGACGGATCGAATCGTGCGAGAAAGGAGTCTGAGTATGGGATGGAAAGCGCCGGTTTCAGGGATCGGGAAGAGGAAATGAAACCGCCCTGAAAGCCGCACGAACACACGGACTGGCAGGCACCTGGCGTCACCGGCAGGTCATTGGGAAAGTTGGCAGTGCCGGAGATATAGACCGATCCCGCAGCGTCAACAGCCAGGGCGATTGGGAGGCTGGCGGTGGAGGTGAACCAGGTGGCGTATCCCAGGGTTCCAGTTGGATTGATCCGCATGACAAATGTTGATCCCTGGTAGCCGTTGGGGTTTGAGGTTGGCTGGGATGTCTTCCAGGCCCCTTTGGTGACTGGAAAATATCGAATTTACCCGGTGAGGCGTTGTGGTCCTGAAAGGCGAAGCGGACGGGAAAAGCGGACGACCGTGTGCTGCCTGCGACGTAAATGTTCCCGACGGCGTCCGTGCCGATGCCGGAAAAGACTTCCTGGCCGGTTCCGGCGAGTTCTTTGACCCAGCGGAAGGCGGGATTGTTTTGGGCGAGGACAGGCAGGGCAGTGAGAAGAAGGAGCGCCAGTGTGTCGACGCGACCCGGGCGCCGTGCGTGGCGGACACAGGACGAGTTCGAACCCGGCCGGAAAACCTTTTGGACGGAATGAATTCTCATGACACCGCCGTAAGGGGGCAGGCCGAGGGCCACTTACGGTCTTCAATCTGAGGCTCGCGATCTTATCGCTGAACGGGCGGGATGGCAGTGGCGTTGAACGGAACATGCCTGGAGAAGATTCGGGCTTTATCAGCGTTGACCGGCGTTTATCCGGTTTTGATTTGCATACGGACTGCACGGCCCGGGGGAGGGGAGAACTGCGTGCCAACGGGCGTTTTTGGGGGGGCGATGGTTGGGATTTGGCGTGGTGCCTGGGACTGACAAGTGATACGCGGATGGACGCAGACGGGGGCAAGACTTTTTTGAGTCACGAACTTTGGAGATTTTTTTGGCGGGAATAAGTGATCTTTATTCAGTGCTTTAGCGGGGAACGGAAAGGGGGGACTGCGTGAGCGGGGATGGGCGATATGCGACTACATTAATCGTGACCAGGTCAACGTTCAGAGGAAAAAACAGAGCTTCGTTCGCGGGGCCTAAACGGTATGGGCCGCGGCGGGTTTCCGCGAGGGAGGAAGATCATTCTTTCGCGGTGGAATTTGCGCGGGCGCGGCTGGGATTTTTTCCGGATGCGGTGCAGACGGCGGTGCTCCAGTCCACGGCGAAGCGGGGGATTTTGAATTGCTCCCGGCAGTGGGGGAAGTCGACGGTGGTGGCGGCGAAGGCGGTGCACCGGGCTTATACGGAGAAGGGTTGTCTGGTGCTGGTGGCGAGCCCCACGGAGCGGCAGAGCGGGGAGTTCATGGAGAAGGCTTCGGAGATGCTGGAGCGGCTGGGGATGCGGGCTCGGGGGGACGGGCATAACCGACTGTCATTGCAGTTGCCGAACGGGTCCCGCATTGTGGGGCTGCCTGGGACGGATCGGACGATACGGGGATTTTCCGGGGTGTCTTTGCTGCTGATTGATGAGGCGGCGCTGGTGTCGGATGGGCAGTATAAAGCGCTGCGACCGATGCTGGCGGCTTCGGACGGGGATTTGTGGTTAATGAGCACGCCTTGCGGGAAACGGGGGTTCTTTTATCATGTGTGGGCGCATGGCGGTGAGACGTGGGCGCGGTTCAGCGTGCAGGCGACGGAGTGCGCGCGGATTAAAAAGAGCTTTCTGGAAGAAGAGCGGCAGGCGATGGGGATCTGGTTCGCGCAGGAGTATTTGTGTGAGTTTGTGGATAACGAGTTGGGTGTGTTTGATCGGGAGCGGGTGGAGCGGGCATTGGACAGGACGGTGCGGCCATTGAACGTGGGGACATTTGAGGAAGTGGATTGATGTTTTATCTGGGACTGGATTTGGGGCAAAAGCGGGATCATTCGGCGATCTGCGTGGTGGAGCGGGTGGAGGCGGGGCAGGCGTTTCAGCAGCCGGTGTATCGGGAGGTGGTGGTGCGGCATCTGGAGCGGGCTCCGCTGGGGACGACGTATCCGCAGGTGGTGAGGCGGGTGCGGCGGATTTTGGAGAGCCCGGAACTGGAGGGGGATTGCGGGGTGGTGGTGGATGCGACAGGGGTGGGGGCTCCGGTGGTGGAGATGCTGCGGGAGAGCCGGTTGCGTTGCGAGATTCTGGCGGTGACGATTACGGGCGGGGATAAGGAATCGCAGAACGGGTTGAGCTGGAATGTGCCGAAGAAGGATTTGATGAGTGAGGTGCATCTGCTGCTGGAGAAGGACGAGTTGCGGATTGCGGGGCATTTGAAGGATGCGGGGGCGCTGGTGAAGGAGTTGCTGGATGTGAAGGCGACACAGAAATCGGGCGGGCGGGTGCGGTTGGGGGCGGATGGGTGCGGGGAGCATGATGATCTGGTGATTGCTTTGGCGCTGGGATGCTGGCGGGCGCGGAAGGCGCGGATGAAGAATCAGCTGTCGCCTTACCGATTAATTTGAGGTTTAAAGAGGGGAAAGGGGAAGAAAGACATGAGTATGACTTGGTTTGCTTCGGATAAGAATCGGGTGGCCTTGGGGAATCAGCGGGTGCGGGATAGGTTGGTGCAGGATTGGTTGCGGGCTCGGGTGGAGAAGGATGCGGAAGAGAAGAAAAAAGAGCCTGGAGATCGGTATGAGAGTGTGGGGGAGTATGATCCGGTGCTGCGTTCGCATTGCCGGTTTTGAATGGGGTGGAGTGGGTTGGGTGGGAGATTATGGTGACGGCGGTTGAGAGCATTGGGGAGGCCGAACGCTGATGACAGAGGGACGCGAAGGAAGGATCTTGGCAGAGGAGACGCGAGTCGTGGTGTCCAAGCGAACACCTTTTGGGTTGTATAGTCGAGGGTTGCCCTTTTACATTGCCGGGTCGAGGTATATATTGTGATTTTTTCACATGCTACACGGACGAGACTCTTGGGAAGTATCGAAGCAGGCCGTCTCGTTCTGCTGTGCGGTGCCGGTTTATCGATACCCTCGCCGAGTGGACTGTTGTCTGCTGTTCGTGTGGCTCAGATTTGCTATGACCGCTACGAACCGACGCTCACACTGCCACTCCACATGCGCGAAAACGTCGACGAACTTGCCGGGCACTTTTATTCAACCGGAGAGTTCGAAAGTTTGTTTGTCGGTAGACTAGTCCCCTGGAACGACTTGGTGGGACAACCAAACGCGGGGCATGCGGCGGTCGCAGATTTATTGATCACGAAAGGGGCAGTGTGCGCTCTTTCCGCGAATTTTGACACCCTGATCGAGCAATGGGCGTCTGCAAGGAAAATCGCAATGCGCGGCGCATTGGACGGTCATGAAGCCACGACGTTTTCGAATGAGATCAGCCCTCTGATCAAATTTCACGGCTGCCTCCAGCGGAGTCGCGAACAAACCATCTGGACCCGAAGCCAGATGGCGGAGCCCGCAATCGCTGACCGGATTTCGACCTGTTCGGACTGGATGAAGCTGAACCTACCTGGGAAAGATATTCTTGTCGTGGGCTTCTGGACGGATTGGGGTTACCTGAACGAAGTTATAGCCATGGCGGTGGCGGTCCACGACTTCGGTTCCGTCACAGTGGTTGATCCGCTAGTCCCGGCGGCGTTGGAAACGAAGGCACCACAACTGTGGAGGAGTCTTTCAGACGGTACGGCCCATTTCGAGCATCTGCAGGCGTCAGGTGGGGATGCACTAAACGAGCTTAGGACGGCGTTCTCAAGGGTATGGCTCAAGAAGTTTTACCAGCTGGGCAGGCCCATGCTTGAGCAAGAAGGAAAGCCATATTCGGCCATCGAACCGGACATGGCTGCTGACGACCTATATGCCTCTCGGTGCGATGCCGAGAGCAGACCATCCAACTCAGCTGCTCTCACTAAAGAACCGGCGAGGGACGCGGCCCAAGCGGCCTTCTTTCATCACCTGCTGGCTCAGGCCGCTGCAACCCGTGTGGGTTCGTGGTATGACTACGCAGGCAGACATATCCGGGTGATCCAAGGCGCGGGTGAGGCGCTCAATACAGTTCGAGAGCGTCATAACGAACCGCCTGCGTCCGCGCAGCCTGATATTGTCGTTTGTGCTGGTGCGATGGATATTCCCTTGCCAGGTAGAGTATTGGGATCGGGAACGGGAGCCAGTGTAGTTCGACCCGCTCCCGGCGGCGCCGCACGATGGCTGACCCTTGAAGATGCACGTGGAGAGTTGGGGATATGACTGAGATGAAATCGCAGCTCCAAATCGTGTTGCAGCGTGCGGGCTACATTACTTGGCTGGGTTCGGTTGACGGGCTCGATACGCTCGGCTTTGAAGACGACACGGTCATGGGGTTCATATACATTTTCAGTGACGTGGTGAGCTTGCTGACGCGCTGGCGGAACCTAGAAACGAAAGTCCTCCGAAATTATGCGTCGTCTCTTCAGAAAGCCGGAGATAAAACATGGAACGTCTATTCGGTATTCCTGAGTTCCGACATTGCAAATGAAGTGCAGACGCGGGAGGTCAGGTGGATCGAGGAAGATCTTGAACGAACCAGAAAGATCGCGGCATGCCGCATTATCGACCAGCAAACCCTGGTCACCGCGTTGCTACCTTTGCTCCCGATCCAGAGCCAACCGTTGCTCGACCGTGACGACTTTGACGTTACGAAGCGCCTTCAGAAGCGGATTGCAATGATCGCGCCAGTGGTCGCGACCGCGGTGCTGAACGAACAAACCTCTGTGGCTGAGATTATCCGCATGCTCGGTGTTGAGGCGTGAGGTTGTCGTTTGTTGAATTGGCGGGGTTCAGGGGATTTCGGGAGAGAACGAGGCTCGACCTGTCAGCCGCGTTCACGGTCTTAAGCGGGCGCAATGGAAGCGGAAAAAGCACTCTATTAGATGCCATCGAGTTTGCGCTCACGGGGACACTGAGCAAGTTTGACGTGACCTCCGCGAAGGGTGGCGGCCTCGACGAGCATATTTGGTGGCTTGGTCAGGGCAAGGCAGAGAATCAATACGTCTCAGTTGGTTTCGTCGACGGTGATGGAAAGCCATTTCAAGTTACCCGCAGCCGCGCGAACGGTAGTGATACCCCGGCGGAGGAAGTCGTACGCCGCCTTTGCAATGAGAGGGCTGCGGCCACGTCTTCCCTCGAGACGCTCATTAGGACTACGCTGCTTCGCGACGAGAGTATCGCCGCGCTGAGCCTCGATCTTCCTGAGCGAGCGCGGTTTGCGGCCGTGCGAGCCGCCATCGGCGGCCTTGTTGGGCCGGACTATTCGAAGCGTACTACCGAGATACTCGCGGCTGCTAACGCAGCAAGGGCTCGGCAAGAACAACGAATAAGCGCCGGTCAGGAAGATCTGGGGCGGCTTCTTGGCGAACTTACGGAGGTTCGGGGCCTCGCGGAGCTTTCAGCAGACCTCTCGGAGGCCCTCGGGGTGGTTGAGTCGTTCATCCCCGGGCTCTCCTCTGCACCCTCGGCGGGGAATCGGTCTTCAGTGCTACGGCGCCACCTAGCGGAAAAGCGGATTGCGTTACGTGAAATCGACGAGGCCCGCATCCTCACCGAGTCGTTGGAGCCCGAGTTGAATTACTTCACTTCTCCAGCCGCTCAGGCGGACCTTTTGAGTACGGAAGAGGCGCAGGTGATGGCGGACCAGTTGAAAGTAGTGGCCGAAGAGCGCCTAAGCGTTGCCCTACGGGCAGAGCAGGTGGAAAGAGACCATGACCAATTTGCGGCACACATGGTGGCGCTCGTTGAGCATGGCACTGCAGTTGGCCTTCAGAAGGGGCGTTGCCCCCTTTGTGCGGCAGTTCGCACCACGCAAGGCTTTGACGAAGCCCTGACGGCGGCAAGGGCAAGCCTAGCAACCGTTGGGAGCAATCTTGAGGCCGCACGACTAGCTGTGCAGGAGGCACGGTTCGCTGTGGACACGGCTGAAAAAAACGTCGTCGCGCTGCGGGAACGAAGTGCTGCCCACATTGCGCGCAGACAGGCGTTAGAGAAAACCTTGGGGAGAGCAAAGGCAGTTTATGACGGGCACACCTTCGAGGGACCACTCGACGATCCTAAGGCTGCCCAGGCATTAGTTTTTGCGGAACAGGAGAAGCTGGTACGCCTCGAGGGTGCCATGGCGATCCTTGATAGTTCAAATGCAGTTGAGCGGATGACGACGCTCGAATCCCGCATCGCCGCAACGAGAGCCAGCAATGAAGAAGCGGCTTCCAAGCTTGTAACCGTGGGACGCGCAGTTGAATCGGCGCGTCAAATCGACGCCGCCGCTAAAACGGTATCGAATGAGATTCTGACCGAGCAGTTTGACACGGTTATGCCTTTACTGAAGGAACTTTACCGCCGACTCCGCCCGCACGGCGACTGGTCTGAGATCGACTCTGATTTTGGAGGAAAGGTGCGGGGATCGCTGAATTTTGTGGTAGGTAACGGATTTAATCCTCAGTTCCTATTCAGCAGCGGGCAACGTCGGGCAGCCGGTCTCTCGTTTCTTTTGGCCGTGCACCTGTCAAGACCATGGTGTGCTTGGCAGAGTCTATTGCTCGACGACCCCGTTCAGCATATCGACGACTATCGTGCACTGAATCTCGTCGAAGTACTAACAGCAATTCGACGAGCGGGGCGTCAGGTAATCGTGGCGGTTGAGGATGCATCTCTGGCCAGTTTGTTATGCCGTAGGTTAATCGCCTCAACCGGAGAAGTTGGGCGACACATCGAACTGCGGGGTTCAAGCACCGGCACCGCTGAAATCGCGCGCCAACGGGAAGTCTACCCAATGCCACACCTGGTGCTGCGGCCGTCGCAAGCTTCATGACTTCCACTAAACTGCATGTCTTGGCTCGCCACGGCTAGAGGAAGATCCGTTCACGAATCACTCTGAACAGTCTCACCATCCCCGAGTGACGGGAAGGCCCGTGGCTCCGGGAATACACTCAAGTCCGGGAGCCGAAGTATCATCTTTTGCTTATGCCGTCTCGCCGTCTTCTGCCGACGCCACATACTAGCGGCCTCCTTGGCCGCGCCCTCAGTACTTTCCCAATACGACAATCGCAATCTTTCGGTCGGTCAGGTTCTGCTGCTAATACTTCAGGTTCTTGCCGGTCGTCAATAGCATTATCAAGAGCCCTCCGGAGTCTATTGCCGAGCGACTGGATTGGTATAGGTGATCGTGGCGCGACTGTTTCTGAATGTAACCGAGCACAAGGTCTTCAAGTGAAGAGATCAACTCGCGCTCTACTATCCTGCACATCCCCTCGAGGGGCATCTCCACCTCTTCAGACCGCGAGATAAGTGCAGCAAAGTCGTCTTCAGCTTTCGCAAAGTCGAAGTTATTCATTGGCAGTAGTTGTTCGGGCAAGATTAAGTTCAGTGCGGATATCGGGACACGATGCCCGTGAGGCCGGATTTACGTCGACTTGACGTATAACGCCCTATCCACCGAAGTAAACTCACGCGCGGGCAACAAGCCCCGTTCGAGGAGAATGGCACCGGAAACCGGGACACCCTTCGGATTCACGCCAGCCATCCGAGCGGAACTCACGACGACACGTACGCTCTCTCTGGGACGAGGCCAGCCCATGCTGAGGCCCGAATGGGAGGTCGTCGCAGTCGTCGCACGGATCGACGGATCGACTAGTTTGTACTACAACAGTTCTCCGTTTGATACTGGGTCAACGTCAAGTCCGAGTTGACGACCGTGAGGGATTCGGGCGGATTGGACGATACCAATCGCTTATGTTTTTTTCCATGCAGTGCTGAACCCGAGGGATCGATAGACCTGGAAAGGGTTTTGGCAGTTTACGCCAAAGTAGTTGCACACGTCAGGGATTTTACGGTTCTGGCGCTTCTTCCGTGGCGAGGTGACTTCGACGGTGACGACGCAACGCTCCGCCGTCTGTGCCAGAGCATACGCGATGAGGAAAGGGTCCTGCCCGATCTCGATGAGCTCATCGTCGGTCAGGTCTGGCGCGTATCCTTCAATTACGACCTTGCTGACGAGTGATGGATCGACATTCTCTTTGAAGCGCAGGATGCCCACGCGGGGGATTATCCAGTCCAGAAGCGGGTCTTCCTTCCTGCTCCCGGCGAGCACCTCGTCCAGGACTTCGACGGGAAGTTTGATGTTTCCGTTGGTTGCCTGGTGGTCAATCCAATCCCAAAACTCAGGAACCCAGTCGAGCGGGTAGTAGTTGTTGCTGGCGGTGATGAGAACGTTCGCGTCAAACAGGTACAACACTGGTTAGCGCGTACCTCGCATCGAGAGGAGGGTTTCGACGCTGCGCGGCTTGACTCCGAGCACCCTGCCTGCTTTGGTGTAGGTGATGTTTCCTTCATCCAGCGAGCGGCGCACGAGCCGCAGGAGCGCCTGGCCCACACGGTGTCGGCGGACGACGTAGTAGTTCGGTCCGCCTTCGGTTTTCCTGTTCTTTTCCGCCTCGCGTTGCCTGAACTGCGAGTACTCGTTTTTGAACAGTTGGTCGAGAGCAGTCCACGTGATTTTGGGGACCATTCCGACCCGGTACATTTTGTAGGCGACCATCGCCCTGCTCACGCTGTGAGTTTTGGCGAATTGTCCGATCTGTTCCGCCATGACCGCGACGCTCTGGTTCAGAAAGGGCGTGAGTTGTTGTAGCTCGCTTGAGGGAAGCAGGAATTCCCCTGCCACGTCGTTGCAATAACTCTCGATTTTATTCTCGCTGTCCGTACCGCTGATCCCGGTTTGCCCCAGCCATAGGTGCACCAGTTCGTGCACTGCGGTGAACGACCATGCCGTCCTGGCGTCCTGATCGTTGATGACGATCATCGGCGCAATACTGTCAGCGAGAGCGAAGCCACGGAATACCTCTACGGGGATGTTCGTGTGATGACTGCCGAGGTTCCCGAGGAGGAGGACGTAGACGCCGCTGGCCTCGATCTTCTCGCGGAGCCAGGTGAAGGCTTCATCAGGAGATTTGGTGGCGCGGTATTCAGCCAGACTGAAGTTGAGTTGTTCCGCCATCCGCGCCGCAAGCCTGGCGGCGGAGAGTTCCGCGGAAAGTTCCATTGTTGCGCTGCTAACGAAATCCAGCGGCTCGGACTTGTCGTCTTCGAGCACCGACCTGATGAGGCTTTGGCGTGCCTTGATATCCCGTACAAGGGCGTCGAGCTCAGGGTTGAACTTCTCCTGGCCGGGAAGGGTGCGGAAGTCCTGTCCGCGATCTCCGGTCCTGGGTGGTTCGGCCAGGTAGAAGACCAGCAACGGGCGATGGTATATTTTGGCCATCTTCAGCAGGACGGGGCGGGTGGGTTCGTCATCGCCCAGTTCCATGGCTCCAAGGCGTTGCGCACCCGTGCGACCGCGGGCGTCGGTGATGCCGAGCGCACTTGCGGCGTCACTGAGCGACAGACCTGCAGTCTCTCGTGCCCACGTCAGAATCTTTGGCTGTATTGCGCTCATGCGACGGACCGTTACCTTTATTAGACCGTACTCTCTTGCCAGGGATTTTAGTCGCTGACCGGACCCGCCGTGGGCGCATGCCCAACGTTTGGCAGAGTAACAGACCGGCCAGGGTATTTTCAGACGACTTCGCCAATTCGGCTTACCAGTGTCCGGATTAAGATTGAGGAGAGGGCACGATGAACCTGACTGTTCAAATTCCGGACGATCTCGCAGGGCGCTGGAGCGCCGCAGGCGGCGATCTGTCGGGACAGGTTCTGGAACCAAGCCCGAACTCCAGGAGTTGCTCGGCACCGAAACCAGCTACGAGCTCGACGGCTTCCTGAAGGCCCATGACATCTGGATTGAGTACACAAGGGAAGACGCTGAACGCGAAATCAAGAGCATGCAACGTCTGGGCTTCTGATGCGTTTGGTGGTGGCTGATACCAGCCCCATTTTTTACCTGCTGTCATCGACCAAATCAACCTGCTGCCGCAGTTGTTCGGCACAGTTTTCGTCCCGGATGCTCTTTACGCGGAACTCACACAGCTTACTGCGCCGCCGTCGCTCCGTGCATGGGCCGATCAGCATCCGGCATGGCTGCAGGTGACGGCGGTCAGCCCGATTGACGATGAGAGTATCCGGGCGCTCGGCGCGGGCGAACGGGCGCGATCACGCCGGCACTCGTGGTGCACGCCGATTTGATCCTGATTGACGAACGCAAAGGAACCAGGGCCGCGCTTAGCAAAGGCTTCGACGTTACCGGTACTCGGGACATTCTCCGCATGGCAGCGATGCGTGACCTGATCGATCTCACCGACTGTTTCACACAGCTTAAGCGCACTAATTTCCGCTATCGGCAGGAAACCATGGATGTGCTGCCGGCTGAATTCCCCCGCAAAGTCTGAAGTAAACCCAGAGAACCGGATTTTGACAATCGGATCCGTTCCGATTTGGTTCTTGACCGGGACGGGCAGGTGGTACGCGGATTTAGGTGGATGAACGCGGGTGAACGCGGATGGGGGGGCAGAACTTTTTGAGTCACGCACTTTTGGGATTTATTTTGGGCTGAATTAAGTCTTTTTTGTTCAGGGGTTTAGGGGAACTGCGGGGAATTTTGGCGCGGGGGAAATGGGTGAGTGCCGGGGGGAGCGTGCGACTACATTAGACGTGACCAGGCCAACGTTCGGAGGAAAAGACAGGGCATCGTTCGCGAGGCCTAAACGGTATGGGCCGCGGCGGGTTTCCGCGAGGGAGGAAGATCATTGGTGCGCGGTGGAGTTTGCTCGGTTGCGGCTGGCGTTTATTCCGGATGCGGTGCAGACGGCGGTGCTCCAATCCACGGCGAAGCGGAGGATTTTGAATTGCTCCCGGCAGCGGGGGAAGTCGACGGTGGTGGCGGCGAAGGCGGTGCACCGGGCTTACGCTTCAATGAGGCCGGAGAGTAACCGCGCGCTCTGCCGGTCCGACCATCTGCGTATTTCCGTGGAGGAAACTCTCCGGCCTGCTCCTGCGAAACGGTCATCCAGTCGCAGGCGTTTGTCGGCTCCCGGGCTACGAGCTACTGAATTGCGATATAAAGCTTTTGCAGCCCTGGCGTACCGTTGAGGGTGAAAGTCACCGGGACCGCGTCGCCCGGAGGGACGGATGGCACGGTCACGTTGAACTGGTAAAGGCCCACGTTGCCTGGTCCCAGACCGGCGTAACTGACGGTCGCGGGAACGTCCCCGAAGAGGATCCGGAAGCTGCCGTTCAGGCTGTTGGCCTGTTGCACGATCTGGCCTGCCGGAAGCGCCGGAGTGGTGACGCCGAAGCCGATGCCATACAACGTGATCCTGTCGCCTGCACGAGCACGGGCGGTGGTGACGCCCGGGATGGTGGTCGGATACACAAATGTCGTGAGGTTGGAGGAAAAGAGGGCAACGACGTTCTGGAACCCGTTGAAGACGAAAGCGGGGATGGCGAGGAGCCCTGGCTGCACGGTGTTGATGTTCAACATATACGCAACACTGCTGCCGCCGGCGGTGGTGACAACAAGGGGCTGCGGCCCGGAGGGAACGCCATCGGGCACCTGCACGTTCACCTGACTACTGGTCAGGCTGGAGGCCACATAGAGGATATAGGCAGGCTTGCCCGCGATGGTGACCGTGGTGCCGGCGAGGGCGGAAGGGGCCTGATTGCCAACGAAATCCGCGCTCCAGATTCGCGAGGGGGTGGTGGAGAGGTTGAAGCCGTATATCTCGATCCAGGAAGCGGGTGCGGCGGAGGGGAAGCCGCCGTAGCCGCTGGCGGTAATGACCTGATTGGGATTGATGACGGGGGTGGGGTCGAAAGAGCCGGTGACGGGCCCTGTGATGGTGGCTCCGGCGGTCTGGCCTACAGAGCCGGTACTGCAGTTGGCTGCCGCGATACCGGTGCAGGTGTGAGCCGCGGTATAGAGAAAGCTGAAGGCATAGAAGCTGTAAAAGTTCACGGGCGGCCCGGAGTTTGGCGTCAGGGTAATCAAGAAATTAAAGTTCGAATTGGCCGAAAAAGTAAACAGATCGCTGCCTGGCGCGGTGACCGCAATGAGGGGGAACGCTGCGTTGCCCGGGTAAGAAATGACGAAGCTGTAGCCGCCGCCGCCATTCAGGCCTGTGTAAGCACCGGAGACGGTACACGCGGTATTGGTTCCGTCGTACACGCAGGTGCCGAAAGAGACCTTGCTCTGGCCATTGCCGCGCGCATCGGGGCCGAGGCCGGTGAGACCGAAGTTCTGGGTACTCTGACCAAGTGTCACAACAGCGGCGGCGGCGTTCGTGGCAGTCAGCCCAGCCACGACCGCTACTACGAGAGCCAGCTTAAAAGAGAACATGATCCGAGCGTAGCCGAAAGAGCGGAAGGACGGTAATCTGAAGGTGCGATTGATCACGGCGTATGCCCTTATCGCGGGCGCAGGCGCCTTGCCCACATTGCCCTGAAGCTGATCCTCCTTGCCGCACTTCTATCTTCGGGATTCACCAGCAGGCACGATAGATGTTGTTGCTCTGACGCTGCATGATCCCTGATACCCGTTTGTCCGGAGGCCCGTGGTGCCGTTTCCGGAATCGGTTGCTATTTCCGCGGGCTGCCAGAATCAGGGTTGAGAGACCCATGCGACGTTCTGCCTTTTTTCTAATTTTCCGGGCAACGTCTTTGTCGAAATGGAGTACTTCATTACCGGAACCCGACCGATGTCGAGTAACCCTTAAATAGTTGGTTTCGAATCAGACTATTCGAGAAGGACACTGCAAATCGGATGTGGTGTTACTGGGTGGTGAGGTAGGCCTGGAGTCTGGTTTCGGTGTCTCCTAAGGCTCTTGCCAGGCTTAGTTTGGCTAAGTTGTGGGCGAAGAGGGCGGTGATGGCGTCGAGGTCAGAGGAGGCCACGGCTTCTACCGCCTGAGTGACTTCGAGGGAGTCTGTGACGCCGGCGTCGAATTTCTCTTTGGAGAGGCGGAGGGTCTCCTTTGCCAGTTCCTGGTTGTTGCGGGATAGTTCGAGCTGGCTGGTGGCCGCCTTGAGGTCGAGGTAGGCGTTGCGGATGTCGCTTTCGATTTTGCCGCGAAGGTCTTCGGCTTCGGCGCGGCGCTGGTCGAGATTGGCGTCGGCCTGGGCGTGTTCTCCGGCGGCGCGGCCGCCTTGCCAGATGGGGATTTTGATGCTGGCCACGACGGTGTAGGTGTGCTCGGACTGGTTGGGGCGGGTGCCGATTTCGCCGAGGTCGGCGGAGACACCGAAGGTGGGGAGACGGTCGGCGCGGGCGGCGGTGCGGGTGCGTTCGGCGGCGCGGACCTGGAAGGCGGCGAATTTGAGATCGGCGCGGGTTTCGAGGGCCTGTTTGACGGCATCATCTACGGCGAGCGCGGGGGGCGCGGCGAAGGTGATTTGGTCGGTGATCTGGTAGTCGTCGTTGACGGGGAGGCCGGTGAGGCGGGCAAGGTTGATCTTCTGGCGGGCGAGGTCGTTTTCGAGAGTGGCGATGCGCTGCTGCTGGGTCTGCTGCTGGACCAGGCTGCGATTGACTTCTATCTGGGCGGCGATGCCTGCCTGACGGCGCTGCAGGGTCTGGCTGTAGACGGCCTTCGCGGTTTCGAGTTGGGCTTTGGCGGAATGGACGCGGGCGGCGGATGCGATGACCTGGAGGTAGGCTCCGGCGGTGGCGAGGACGACGATATCACGCGCATCTTTGACGGCCTGTTCACTGGCCTGGACGACTTCCTGCGAGGCGCGGTGGTTGTTGACGGCGCCGAGGTCGAAGAGGGTTTGGGTGAGGGTGGCGCGGACATCGAAATAATTGACAGGGCCGACGAGGGTGGGCAGGAACGGGACCTTGATGCCGAGGGCCTGGAGGTTGGTGGTGAAGTAGTTGTCGCGGATGCCTGCGTTGAGGTTCGGCAGGAGGGCGCTGCGGGAAACGCGCTCCTGGCCGCGCGCCTGGCGGACGGCGATGGAGAGCCCGACGGTGCCGAGGTTGTGGCCGAGGGCCCGGTCTATGGCCTCCTTTAGAGAAAGTTTGCCGGAGAACGGGCTGTCTTTGACACTGCTGGTACTGCCGGTGTAGGTGCCCTGGATCTGGACGCTGCTGTTGAGCGTGTTGACGCTGGTGGTAGCGCCGGGGATGGAGGATTGCACGGTGGCGACGGACCCGGTGCGCTGGGCGAGTGCAGGTATCGCGATGAGTAGGGGAAGGAATCTTTTCATAGGAATTAGCCCAATTGCGTACGAAATCT
The DNA here is from genome assembly GCA_038319515.1 of Bryobacterales bacterium. Lineage (GTDB taxonomy): Bacteria > Acidobacteriota > Terriglobia > Bryobacterales > Bryobacteraceae > BOG-234. Next base: position 14,370 of record JBBQDH010000019.1, on the reverse strand, counting down.
CCAGACGCTGAAGGAGAGCATGATGACGGTAAAAATGATGAGTGCCAGAAAGTTTGGCCAGACGGTTTCGAGGCCGACGCCCTTGATGAGGACGGAGCGGGCGATGATGCCGAAATGGCGCAGGGGGTTGATGATGGTGATGGGCTGCAGCCAGTGGGGCATGGCTTCCACGGGAGTAAGAGCTCCGGACAGAGTGGCAAGCGGCGGATTCACGAAGAAGGCCATCAGCTGGGCCTGCTGGGCGGAGCGAGTGAAGGTGGCGATGACGGTGCCGATGCCGATGCCGCAAAGTACGCAGAGCTGAGCGCCGACGAGGACCAGCAGAAAATTCCCCCGAAAGGGCACGTCGAAGACAACTTTGATGATGGTGGCGGCGAGCAGGATCATGCCGCAGAGAAGGGCAAAGAGGGGGGCGATTTTGGCGATGATGATTTCGGTGGTGCTGGCGGGCGTCATCAACAGTTGTTCGACGGTGCCCTTTTCGCGCTCCTTGATCATGGCCGAGGAGGCGATGAGTGAGCCGTTGAGCACCAGCAGGACACCGAATGTGCCGGTGACGATGAACCAGGCGGAGACCAGACCTGGATTGAAGAGGAAGGCGGAACGCAGGAGGACGCGGCCGCGTGCCTGGTCGGGACGGGGCGATTGAACGGGGCGGGGCGCGGTGATGAATTGCGGGTGCAGATTCCAGTCGCGCAGGACGCCCTGAGCATATCCCTGGGCGATGGCGGCGGTGTTGGCGTTGGTGGCGTTCAGAAGGAACTGCACGGTGGACTGGCGACCACGGGCGAGGTCGCGGGCGAAGTCAGCGGGGATGACAAGACCGGCGTCGATCTCGCCCTGGGCCAGGGCGTCGCCGAGTTGCCTGTCAGAGGTGTAAGTGCCGCCGAGACGGAAGGAGCGGCTTTCGGTCATGTTGGCGATGAGGTCGCGGCTTTGGGGGGTGTGGTCGAAATCGACGATGCCGAGGTTCAGGTTCTCTACGGTGGCGTTGAGCGCGAAGCCGAAGAGGAGCAGCTGCATGGTGGGCGGGATGACGAGCGAAATGGCAAGGCGGCGGTCGCGGCGGATCTGAATGAACTCTTTGCGAACGAGCGCGGGGAGGACCGTGCCGAAGATACGTTGCAGGAGTGTCATGCGCTGAGCTGCATCCTCCGCATGCGTTTCCAGGCGAGCAGGTAGAAGACGGCACCGATGATGGCGATCATGAGAACGTTGAACCACATGGCGGGCCAGCCGCCGCCCTGGAGGAGTGCGTCGCGAACAATTTCGATGTAGTAGCGGCCCCAGATGATGCTGGAGACCCAACGGAGCTGAATCGGGATGTTGCGGACGGGGAAGAGCAGGCCGGAGAGCAGGTAAACCAGCAGGAAGCCGCCGAGGGCGACGGCCTGAATTGCGGCGGCCTGGCTGGGGATTGCCGCACCGAGCATGGTGCCGAAGGCGCAGACGCAGAAAGTGTAGAGCAGGGTGCCGACGAGGAGGGGCGTGGGGTCGCCGGCGAAACTGAGGCCGAAGTAAGTGGAGAGTTCGACGGTCATCAAGGCAACTTCCGCGAGGGCGATGAGCATGAAGGCGAAGATCTTTCCGAGCAGGAATTCATGGGCCGAGATGCTGGAGACGTAGACCTGGAGGATGGTCATTTGTTCGCCTTCCTTCGCCATGGCCAGGGCGGCCAGGAGCGGGGGGAACATGGACAGGCCGAGGACGAAGATGCCAGGGCCATAGAACTTTTTCGATTCGCGGCCGGGGTTGTACCAGAAGCGCATCCGGGCTTTGACGGGCGCGGGTTGGGGGCTGGCGACGGCATTCCAGGCGGCGGTGATCTGGGCGGCGTAGCCCTGGACGAGTTTGGCGGTGTTGGCGTCGGTGGCGTCGATGAGGATCTGTGCTTCGGTGTTGTGGCCGCGGTTGAGATCGCGCCCGAAATGTTCGGGGATGATGAGGGCCGCTCTTGCTTTATTTTGCTGAAAGGCCTGGGCGGGGGCGATGGTGGCAGGCCAGGGGCTGACGAAGAAGGTTTGGGAGGCGCGGAAAGCGTCTATAAAGCTGCGGGATTGGGAAGAATTGTCGAGATCCTGAACGACGATGGGCAGGCCGGTTGCCGTGAGGGAGATGGCGGTGCCGAGGAGGAGCAGGAGGAAGAGCGGGAGGATCAGGGCGAGCGTGAGTGCGAGTTTGTCCCTGGTGATCTGGGTGAGTTCCTTGCGGGTTTGGGCTAAGATTCGGCGCATGGTTATTCCTCTTTTGAGACCTTGCCCTGCTTGCGGGCCTTTTCGACTACTGCGATGAAGACATCTTCGAGAGACCAGGTCTCTTCGTGGACATCAAGGACTTTGATGCCGGCGGCTTCGAGTTTGGGGATGACATCGTGATCGGTGATGACATGCAGGCGGGCTCCGAAGAGGGAAACGCGCCAGCGTTCTTCGGATTCGCGGAGTAAGTCGGCGGCCTTTTGGGGCTGGTCGACGGTGATTTCGAGGAGGCGGCCTTCCTGTTGTTGGCGGACGCCGTGCGGGGTGCCTTCGGCCACGATTTCACCGGCCACCATGAAGCCCAGGCGGTTGCATTGTTCGGCCTCTTCGAGGTAGTGGGTGGTGACGAGAATTGCCGTGCCCATGTCAGCGAGTTTGTTGATCATGCGCCAAAACGCCCGGCGGGCGAGGGGGTCGACGCCGGAGGTCGGTTCGTCGAGGAAAAGCACGCAGGGTTCGTGCATGATGGAGGCACCGAAAGCGACGCGCTGTTTCCAGCCGCCGGGCAGGCTGCCGGTGATGAGTTTCTCTTTGCCTTCGAGGCCGGAGAAGGCGAGGACCCAGCGTTTTTTCACTTCGATCTCTTCGGGTGGAACGCCGTAGACGCCGGCGAAGAAGTCGAGGTTCTCTTCGATGGAGAGGTCGTCGTAGAGGGAAAATTTCTGCGACATGTAACCGATGCGCTGACGGACCACGGGAGAGCGGAAGCCGCCGCTTTCCCCGGCAAGTTCCATGGTGCCTGTAGTAGCTTCGATCAGGCCACAGAGCATCTTGATGGTGGTGGTCTTCCCTGCCCCGTTGGCTCCGAGGAGGCCGTAGATTTCGCCGTATTTTACTTCGATATTGATGTTTTTGACGGCGACGAAATCTCCGAAGCGTTTGGTGAGTTTTTGGGCTCCGATGGCGGTTTTGCCTTTCAGATCGCCGTGGGGATGGTTGCCGGGAAACGGGGGCGACTGGACGTCCTGACCGAGAGCGCGGAGGGTGGCGACGAAGGTGTTTTCGAGGGTGGGCTGGTCGACGCGGAAAACGTCGACGGTAAGGCGGGCGGCGGTGAGGGTGGATTCGACGAGTTGGCGCCCGGAATCGGCTTCGGGCACGATGACGTCGAGCCGGTCACCAAAGCGCTGGACGTCGAAGATGGTTTTGTGTTTGGCTGATTCGAGGGAGAGGATTTCTTCGGCTTTGCCGAGATTGTCGGTGTGGACTTCGAGGCGTTTGGCTCCGAGGTGATCACGGAGTTCGGCGGGAGTGCCTATTTCGCGAATTTCGCCGAGGTGCATGAGGGCCACGCGGTGGCAACGCTCGGCCTCATCGAGATAAGGGGTGGCCACCATGATGGTGAGGCCGTCCAGGGCGAGGTGGGCGAGGGTGTCCCAGAATTCGCGGCGGGAGACGGGGTCGACGCCGGTGGTGGGCTCATCGAGAAGGAGCACGCGGGGTTGGGCGATGAGGGCGCAGGCGAGGGCGAGTTTCTGCTTCATGCCACCGGAGAGGCGACCGGCGAGGCGGGTGGTGAAGCGGTCCATGTCGAAGAGCGACAGGTAGCGGCCGGCACGTTCCTGAATATCTTTGGGGGCGATGTGGCGAAGGGCACCGATGTAGTTGATGTTTTCGGTGACGGTCAGGTCGGGGTAGAGGGAGAAGGTTTGGGTGAGATAGCCGGTTTCGCTGCGGGCCTGGCGGGCGGGTTTATCGAAAATGGCGACTTCGCCGGAGGTGGCTTCCATGACGCCGGCGAGGATCTGAAAAGTGGTGGTTTTGCCTGCGCCGTCGGGCCCGATCAGGCCGAAGATCTGGCCCTGGGGGATGTCGAAAGAGATGCCCTGGACGGCTTTAACTTCGGGTTTATAGGTTTTGATCAGGCCCGCGACGTGAATGGCCGGGGTCACGGGATCTTGATCTCCGCGTCGGCGGGCATGCCGGGTTTGGCGAAACCGAAGCCGGCTTTGAGCTGGAGTTTCACGCCGACCACCTGCTTGACGCGGTCGTCACGGAAGTAGGTGTTTTCGGGGGTGAAGGTGGCCTGGGGGTCGATGCGGGAGACGACGGCGTCGAGGCCCTGTTTGGTGTTGGAATCGAGGAAGACGAGGGCGGCCTGGCCCAGTTTCACTTTGCCGATCTGGCCTTCGGGGATGAAGCCGCGGAGATAGACCTTGTTGAGGTCGAGAAGGGTGATGAGGGGGGTGCCGGCCTGGACCACTTCGCCGGGTTCGGCGCTGCGGGTGACGACGGTGCCGTCGAACGGGGCGAAGATGTCGAGGTCTTTGAGGTTTTCCTGGGCTTCGGTGAGTTGGGCGCGGGCACGGGCGACGTCGGCCTGGGCGGCGGCGATGAGGGGTTGCTGCTGGGCGATCTGGCGGCGGATGCCGGCGGACTGGGTTTCGCGGATGCGGGGGTTGGTGAGGCCGGTGCGGGCGAGGCTGACGGCGGCGCGGGCGGATTCGACGCGTTTACGGGCGGAGTTGACGACGGCTTCCTGGGTTTCGGCGGCGGATTCGGCCTGTTTGCCCTGGCGTTCAGAAACGGCTCCGGATTTGGCGAGTTTGGTGTAGGCTTCGCGATCAAATGCGGCGATTTTGAGTGCCGCTTCCTGCTGGGCAAGGGTGGCTTCGGCGGCGGCGACTTCGGCCTGGGCCTGGGCGATGCGGCTCTCGGCGTCCTGTGAGGATTGGCCGGTCTGGAGTTCGGCCCCCTGGAGCTGGTCTTGCAAGATGGCGATTTGCTGTTGGGAGGAGCGGACGCGGGCGTCGGCTTCGGCGACCTGGGCCTGGGCCTGATCGACACGGGCCTGCGGCTGGCGGGCGTCCAGACGGGCGATGAGGTCGCCGGCTTTCACCTGGTCGCCTTCGCGGACTTTCAGTTCGGCAATGCGACCGGCGATTTTGGGGGCGATGGCGGAATCGTCACCTTCAATGCGACCGGTGAGCTGGATGAGATTGGCGGGGACGGCGGGTTTTTGGAAGGCGAACTTCCAGATGCCGAAGGCAATGGCAGCGATGAGGAGCAGGGGGATGAGCTTTTTCATGTGGTCCTTTCGGAGAAAGCGTGCAGGGCGGCGAGTGAGAAATCGGTGATATGCCGCGCGATTTGGGCGAGGCGGGCGTCGTTCATTTCGAGATCGGGCCAGACGCGGGCGATGACGGGGCGCGCGTGTGCCCAGTGGACAACCTGGCCGATGACGCTGTGGGCGCAGAGTCGGGTGGTGTCGTGGTCGGGCGGCAGGCCGAGGATTTGGGAGAGAACGCCGCGGAGGGTTACGTAGTTGGGGCCGATGGCGAGTTCGACGACGCGGTCCAGACCGGCGGTGGGGTTGACCATTTCGTGGGCCATGAGGCGCACGTGCCAGTTGCAGCGTTCGGCGGAGGTGGACATGCGACGAAGCATGGCGCTGATCATGAGATGAAGGGCTTGTTCGGGAGAGCTGCTTTGTTCGGTGGCTTCGCGGACGTCGGCCAGCTTGGCGACGCAGATGGATTCCTGGAGGACGGCGAGGTAGAGGCCCATTTTGTCGCGGAAATGGTAGTTGACGGCGGCGATGTTGGCACCGGCGCGGGTGCAGATTTCGCGGACTGTGGCGGGTTCGAAGCCGTTTTGGGCGAAGACTTCACCTGCGGCGTCGAGGAGGCGTGCGCGGGTGGCTTCGTGATCGGTTGTTGCCGGTGATAGAGGGGCGGGGAGCATTCGTACGAAAGTTTGAATCATTAGATTAAAACAGTTGTTTGAGTTGTGTCAAGGGGGCGTTGCGCTCGGTTATGGACGGTCAGGCTGCCAAGGTCAGGACAGGTGGGGCGTTTTGGCCGCAACAGCGCTTGTGTTTCTTCCGGAGCCGCAGGGGCAGGGGGCGTTGCGCGGGATTTGTTTTGCGGGCGGTGCGGTTTGGGTTTGGGGCTTGGTGCGGGTGAGGCGTCTGAGATGACGCAACTATTCGTTTGCCGCCGGATACAACCAGAGTGGAAAACATATCCCGGTATTCGTATCCCGGTGCGTGTGAAAATCACAACGGACCGCGATACGGACATCCGACGGGTGGCGACAGATGTGCTTGCGCTCGCCAGGATGGAAAGGAACACGGTCTTTGACACCACAGGAGCACCGATTATCCTCCGCTTTGCGCGACAGGTTGGCGGCATCATGGCCGACGTTGGCCAGCGCGAGCGGAGCCCCTCCTATCGCTTTTGCATGTATTTTAGTAAGCGGAGCCGAGAACGACGAATCACGCCAGATCATGGCTGGCCTTTGAATGAGACTTCTTAACCCGGAGTTGGGCGGTCTTCTCCTCCATCGTCCACGCCGATACTTCCTGATGCTTGCGTTCTAATTCTGTGAGATGTGCCCAGTAGTCTCGGCGGTGAGCTCTATTAGGAGATTCGATCAGATCTTCGATGATCGCCGCCAGTTTCTCCAACGAGTAGTGCCTCCGATAAAGCTCGACAACCGTGAGACCGCCGACATCCTGGGTCAGTTGTTGGTTAACTGCCGTGTTTTCACTATTGAGAGCAATATGCCACTGACCGTGAGCGAGCTTGTTCCTGATCAAGGAAGAATCGTATATGAACTCTTCAATCAGCTTTTTAAGCGTTTGCAATACATTTGGCCGGTGGTTATGTTTGGTGCCATCAATCCGCCGAACAGATAGCTCGGCGCACTTCACCCACCCAAATTTAACGCCGGCTCTGCCGGACGCCTTGATTTGCTCTATCTCACCGATGGTCAAACCCTTTGGAGTATGTATTAGTTTCGAAAATGCGACTTCAGCGAAGGCACAATAAATCACGGCAAGAAGCTTCGTATTCATCGCAACGGCCGCATCATCCTTGCTGAGGATCGAGTTGTTTATCTGCCGGTTGACATGCTTCCAAACCTTGCGTAGTGCCCTAAGATTCGTCGTCTGCGCCTGAAACACAGACAGCCTTTGTTGTTCATCCATAGGCTTATTTCTGCAAGAGGGGAGCACAAGGCACCCATTAGAGTGCCCTTTGCTCCCCCGGAATCGAACCGGGATTTCCCCTAGCGGAGCGTCTTGCCAAATTAGACTACGAGCGCAACAACATTAGAGCACACTAGGCGGTCGCGCAACAAGGAGAAATCAGGAAAACTTCTTTTGGACACAAATACGAAGCTTTTCAACAACCAAAAAAGTAATATCGTCGGTTTGAGGCCTGCCTTGGGTAAATTCCCCGATAGCCCGCAAGAGCCCCCGCTCCACGGCTTCACTTCCCGCGCCGGCTTCCTGCCGGATGAGTTGCAGGAGCTTTTCTTCGCCGAACATTTCTCCTTCGGGGTTTGCCATATCGGTGAGGCCATCGGAATTCACCACCAAGATGTCTCCATCGCAGAGTTGCAAAGGGCAGCTCTCATAAGATGCCTCGTCAAACATACCCAAAACAAAATTGCGCGCGATGAGCCGTTCGAGTTTACCGGTAGCTGAACGGAACAACCACGACGGATTGTGGCCCGCGCTGATGAATTGTCCATCGCCTTCGGGGTTCAGCACAAACAGAAACATGGTCACGTACTGGTAAGGAAGAGACTTGTCGCGCAGCAACAGGTTAATTCGCTTCAGGATTTCAACGGGCTGACATCCGGAGCGGAATTCCACGTTCAGCGCGCCCAGCACCATCGAACTCAGCAGGGCAGCCGGCATCCCCTTGCCCGAAACATCGGCCAGCACTCCTGCCCATCCGCCCGAAGCAGGCTGCGCGAAATCATAGAAATCTCCGCCTACATAGCGAGTGGGGCTGTTGTAGGCGTGGATGCGATAGTTCTCAAACCGCGGCATATGCCAGGGCAGCAGGCTTTCCTGAGTTTCCTGCGCCAGCGCCGATTCTTCTTCCAGCCTGGCTTGTTCCTGCATTGTCTTGAGCCAAATCACTTCGTGGCTGGCCCGCAGTTCGAGCAGCGTCGTCTCCAGTGCCCGACCGTTCTCTCTTGCCGCCGTATGCAAAAGACGCACCTCAATGGCGCTGCGGACGCGGACCCGCAGTTCGCCGATATCGAAGGGCTTGCTCAGGAAATCCCGCGCGCCGGCGTCGAGTGCCCGCAGCTTGTGCGCGGGCTGTGCTGTTATCACCAGCACAGGCAGATAGCCTTCGCCTTCTATCTCCCTCAGGCCTTCCATCACCTGAAACCCGTCCATCGCGGGCATCTGCAGATCGAGCAGAATCAGACTGTAGCGGTTGATGCGGTAGAGTTCGCAGACGTCCGAGGGTTCTTTCGTGGACGAAACAGACAGATATCCCGCTATCCGGAGCATGCCCTCCAGCAGGCGGATGTTGTCTTCCTTGTCGTCCACTACCAGGATTTTCGCGTTCAGAATATCCAGGGGACTTACCTGGGCCGCGTCCGGAGTCATTCGGGCTTCTGCTCTGCTTGCCCGGCCTGCTCGGCGAACTGCAGTGCAATATCCAGCGTGCTCATGAATTCGTCGATCCTGATCGGTTTGGTGAGATAGCGAAAGAACCCGGCGAGCAGACCCTTCTCAATATCGCGGGGCATTGCATTGGCGCTGAGAGCGATTACCGGGATGTGGGCTGTTGCAGGATCGTCATGCAGGATTCTCATGGCTTCAATGCCGCTGATACCGGGCAGATTGATGTCCATCAGAATCACATGGGGGAGATGGGCGCGGGCGAGCTGGATACCGATGTTCCCGTCTTTCGCACTCAGAAGGTTCATGTCCGGCCTGCGCCGGATGAGTTGCCGAACCAGTTGCAGGTTGGCGGGGTTATCCTCCACATAGAGCAAGGTCCGAAGCGGGGTGCCGTTTGGCACGCTGACATTCTGCACCTCTGCGAAATCGGTGCCATCCGTTTCGAGCGCCGGTGCGATGGCGACATTCAGGTCAAACCAGAAAACACTGCCCTGGCCCGGCGTGCTTTCCACCCCGATCCCGCCTCCCATCAGTTCCACCAGGCGCTTGCTCGTCACCAGGCCAATGCCGGTGCCTTCCTCCGCGGTGCTTTCCCGGCCCAGGCGATTGAAGGACTCAAACAGCTGCGCCATCATCTCCGGCGTCAGGCCCTCACCCGTATCGCGCACGCTGATGCGAATCCGGTACGGTCCGCGCAGGCGGCACTCCACCGCAACCGAGCCATGGGGACGATTGTATTTCACCGCGTTCGAAAGAAGGTTGATAATCACCTGTTTCAGGCGGGTACGGTCGTCGTCCACGAAACAAGGGACGTCGAACCGGGGGAAACTCATTTCGAGACCGCGTCTTCTGCCCTGCGGCTCAATCATCCCCTGACACTCGACCATGACTTCCCCGACGGAAGTGGGCTCGATGGACAAGGCCAGCTTGCCGGACTCGATCTGCGCAAGATCCAGAATTTGGGTGATCAAATCGAGCAGTTACCAGCCCGCCCGAAGGATCGGTTCGATGCTGGCTACCTGAGAGGGCGTGGCCGGCGGCGTGTCGGAAACCAGCAGTTGCGCGAAGCCCAGAATGGCGTTCAGGGGTGAGCGGAGTTCGTGGCTCATGCTGGAGAGGAAGTCCGACCTGGCAAGGTTGGCCTTCCCGGCAGCGGCCCTGGCCCGTTCCAGTTCCAGGTTGTTCTCCTGCAGGGCCTGCTCGAACCGTTTGCGTTCCGTGACGTCGCGCGCAGCGGCGAAAACTCCCTGCAACTTATGGTCCCGGTCGTGGAAAGTCGTCGCGTTGTAAGAGACTACTGTTTCGTGGCCGTCTCTGGCGCGCGCGGTCAGTTCATAGTCGGTGACCTTGGTTCCGTTTAAGACCAGTTTGATGCCGGCTTCGGCGCGTTCGGGATCGGCGAAATAATCCTTGAACGCGGCGCCGATCAGTTCATCGCGGGTGCAGCCCGTGAGGGCTTCCATTTGTCGGTTGACATCGGTGATGATGCCGGCCGGGTTGGTCGTCATCAGCGCATCGATATTGGACTCGATGAGCGAACGTGTATAAAACTGCTGATCGCGGAGGCGCTGATCAAGTAACTTCTGCTCCGCCTCCACCTGCTTGCGGGCGGTATTATCGGTGCCGATCAGAAGATAACCGATAATGGCGCCGGGATCGTCCCTTAACGCGGTGACTGAAACCACGGCCGGAAAGCTGCTGCCGTCCTTGCTGAGATACGTCAGTTCGTAGATGTCTTCGATACCCCGCGAAGCCTTGAATACCAGAGCCTCGAAACCCGGCGTGATGGGTGTCGCCAGTTCGAGGCTCAATGCCCTGGCGCGCGCGATTACTTCGAGGGGATCGGAAATATCGGGGGGAGTGATCTTATCCACCACTTCAGCAGCCGTGTAGCCGAGCATGCGCTCCGCACCGACGTTGAAGAGTTGAATGACGCCCTTTTCATCGGTGGCGATGCCGGAGAAATTGGCGCTGTTCAGGATTGCATTCTGCAGCGCGCCGGTCTTGAGGAGCGCGGCTGCCCGACGGACTTCAGTTACAACATCCACCGGACCGTCGACGACGGGCTTGCGCTCCGCGTCACCGGATACATTCGAATCCGGTGTGACGAGCTGACTATATTTGGTCATCGCCGATCGCGCGAGGGAACCGGAGACGACGATGCTGGTGTCCCGGGAATCGAGGCCGGCGCCAGCTTTTCGATTTCGTTACGCTTGGCCCGGGATGCCTCACGCGCGACCCTGAGGTGGTGCCAGTAGACCGCAAGCCGTTGCTCCGGGGCATTGATCGGATCGCGCTCATCGATCCAGGAATTGGCGGTAGCCATCGCCAGACCATTGCAAGGCGCGATAGTGGATGGCCGGGCCGGGAGATGGTTCAGCGATGCGTAAGACGATCTGAATCCACACTCTCTATTCGCCGCGCCACAAGTGCCATAGCTTACCCTCAAACTACGTGCTTAACCGGGGCTATGCCTACACCACAATCATCAGCAGCAAGTACCATGGACAAAGCCTGCTCTCCCACCTGGCAAGCCTTTACCCCCACTCCACCCAACAAGCCTGGCAACAAAAACTGAACAACGGCGAAGTCACCCTTAACGGCGTCACCGCCACCGGAATCGAACTGGTCACGTTAGGCCAAACGCTGGTCTGGAACCGTCCACCGTGGATAGAACCAGACGCCCCGCGGCGCTTCGAAGTCCTGTTTGAAGACGCCCATCTGCTGGCAGTCAACAAACCCGGCGGGCTGCCCACTCTCCCCGGCGGCGGCTTCATGGAAAATACACTCCTGCGCCTGGTGCAAAAGCAAACCCCCCATGCAAATCCTGTCCACCGGTTGGGCCGGGCCACCACCGGCATCGTCCTCTTTGCCAAAACACCGCAGGCGGCCTCTCATCTGTTCGGACACTGGAACACACCTAAAATTCAAAAAATCTACCGGGCTCTGGCTCAGAACGTTGCACAGCAGGACGCCTACGAAATCGTCACACCCATCGGCCCGGTACCGCACCCGCTCATCGGTTCGGTGTGGGCCGCCAACCCGAATGGCAAACCGTCAAAGTCATTGGTAAAGGTGATCTCACGCGCGACCAGCACCACAACATTTGAGGTCAGCCTGCATTCGGGGCGCCCGCATCAAATCAGAATCCATCTGGCATCCATCGGCCATCCCCTTGTGGGCGATCCTCTGTACGGCTTAACCGGCCAGCCTCTTGAAAATCTCCCCGGCCTCCCCGGCGATGGAGGATATTTCCTGCACGCCCAATATCTAAAATTCCACCACCCCATCACCGGAGAAGAAATCAATCTGGAGGCAGCTTTGCCGTCCGGATCCCCCTTGCAGCAGTAAGTTCGCGGCGGGAGTCCAATCCGGGTGGCCGTTGGAACCTGCGCGATCCCGCCATTGCGAATCCTGACGAAGCGGCTGCACAGCGCACTGCATCGCGGTCCGCGAACTCCAGTGATGTGCTGTGGGAGGTGTGCTCAGCGCATTGCGTTCACGCGTTCGCGGAATCTGGGTCTCGCAGCCATCGCAAGTTTCCGCCGGGTTGTCGGGCGAGGCGATAGAGGGGAATGGTGATGGCGATCATTCTCTGTGCAGGAAGGTGTGTCCCAACGGTGGAGCTGAATACCGTATGCACCGTGAGAAGGTTCCCCATCGACCACACATCGGCTACTGAATCCCATCTGAACTGCCTGAGCCGCGAATTCATTGGGGAGCAGTAATTCGAAGTATGTTTTCCAGTCCGGTTCGTGAGAAATCTGCGACCCCAAGCGGTAATCCGGGACGCTTTTCCTGGCCTCATCAAGACCGGCCGCCGAGTTGTCGGCGAAAGTGATTTTTCCGCTGCCGCAGAGAGTCTATCGGGACGCGGCTTCCGGATGGGCAACCGTACAACCAACAGCCAGGGATGAGCTGAGAGGGAAGCGCATTCCGAGAGGCCTGGACCCACGAACACCGATGCAGTGAGTTCTCCTCTGGTGGAGAAGGAGGAATCCCAGTGGTCGCTCATGTGAAGTTATGGTGGTGAACGCGGCTCGAGGAACAGACGCACTCACTTTCCCGCGCGAAGTGGCGTAAAATAAGGAGCATATGTGCGATCAGGACGTTTTCGAATCAGACAAGCTTGAGTACGAACACCGGGGTTTGGTGGATCGTCGTGAATTTGGGGTCCTCCTGGGGACCGGGATGGCGATGCTGCTGCCTTCGGTGGCGAATGCCGTCACTGTGGTGGAATCGGAGGTCGAGATCAAGACCCCGGATGGCACGGCGGATTGTTATTTTGTGCATCCGGCGACGGGGACAGCGGCGGCAGTTCTGGTTTGGCCGGATATCTTCGGGCTGCGGCCGGCGTTTCGGCAGATGGGGAAACGGCTGGCGGAATCGGGCTACTCGGTGCTGGTGGTGAATCCGTTCTATCGCGCGAAGAAGGCGCCGACGGCGGAGATGGGCGCGAAGACGCCGATTCAGCAGGTGATGCCGCTGGCGCAGGGGCTGAACGAAGGCACGCATATGACGGATGCGAAGGCGTTCGTGGGTTGGCTGGATTCGCAGGCTTCAGTGGCGAAGGACCGGAAGGTGGGGACGCAGGGGTATTGCATGGGCGGACCGATGGCGTTTCGGACGGCGGCGACGATGCCGGATCGGGTGGGCGCAGTGGCGTCGTTCCATGGCGGCGGACTGGTGACGGCGAATCCGAACAGCCCGCATTTGCAGGCTGCGAAAACGAAAGCGCAGTTTCTGATTGCAATTGCGGAGAGCGATGACAAGCGGTCTCCAACTGACAAAGACACGCTGAAGGAAACGTTCGCGAAAGCGAATCTGGCAGCGGAGATTGAAGTGTATGGCGCGGCGCACGGGTGGTGCCCGCCGGATTCCACAGTTTATAACGAGGCTTTGGCGGAGAAGGCGTGGGGACGGTTGCTGGCGCTTTATGGCAAGGCTCTGGTTTAGCGCTTCAGGAACTTGTCTGCCCAGGGGATGAAGTATTTCCAGTTGGGGGCATCGGTGTGGCCGCCATCGTGCTGGCGCCATGCCAGATGCCCTTCCAGCAATGGAACGTTGACGCCGGGCATTTTGGCGACACGGAAGTCTTCGGTGACGCCCAGGTCTTTCGCGCCGAGAAGGCGATAGACGGGCTGTGAGGCGACTGCCGCCATGAAGCTGCCCTGCTGATCGAGCCATTTGGCATCGCCTTTTTCGGGAATGCCGTGGCTAATGAAGGTAAGGCGCGGGGCGCAGAGGGCGAGGAGTTCGTGGGCGTCCACGGGAAGGTCGGCGGCCGTTTTGCTGCCGAAGGTGGATTCGGCGGTTCCGTACTTCAGGAAGTTGCCGGCCATCCAGTGGTATTCGCCGGAGCCTGTCAGGTTTTCGACAGCTTCGCCCCAGTTGCGGCGGTGGAGTTTGGTGCCACCTTCGCCGGAGGAGCCGATGAGGACGACGGCGAAGCGGGTGTCGAACGCCATGGTGACGAGCGCCGCTTTGCCATAGCGTGAAACGCCTTCGATTCCGACCTGCTTTGAATTGACCGCCTGCTCGGTGGCGAGATAGTCCAGGCCCCGGGAGGCACCCCAGGCCCAGGCGCGCAGCGCACCCCAATCATCGGGATTGCGGGGCCGGCCTCTGTTGACGAGACCGATGATGCCTTTGGTGAGACCGGCACCATTGTCAGCCTGAATGCTGGAAGGGTTGATTCCGGCGACGCCCCAACCATCGGCGATGAGTTGTTCGAGGGCGGGC